>NZ_JBLLVA010000052.1:0-14872 GCF_047739745.1 Borborobacter xinjiangensis
CGGCGCACCCAGCCCCGCCACGACCGCATCCAAGCAAAAGGCCCGCCAAACCGGCGGGCCTTTTTGTCTTCAGGGAGCGCCTTCTCAGGCGCGCATCGGCTTCAACGCCACGCTCCAGCGGTGCAGCTCGTCGAGCATTGTCTTGGCGCCGGCGGCTATGAGATCGTTGGGCTTGAATTCACCGTCGGCGAGAAGCTGCGGATAATTGGGCACCGGCACGCCTTCCGGGATCGGCACCACCTTGAGCGTCGTCAGCAGCGGCTTTGCCGATTCGACGGCGCGCAGGCCGCCCGAGACGCCGCCATAGCTCAGGAAGCCGGCCGGCTTGTAGCGCCACTCTGCCGACAGATAGGTTACGGCATTCACCAGCGGCGCCGGAATGAAATAGTTGTATTCGGGCGTCACGAAGACGAAGGCGTCGCCTGCCGCGATCGTCTGCGACCAGCGTCTTGTGTGCTCGTTTTCGTAGTCGCCGAGACGGGGATGCTTCGGCTCGTCGAACAGCGGCAGGTCGAAATCGGCGATATCGACGAGAACGGGCTCGAATTTCCCGTGCGTGGCTGCGAATTCCTTGAACCAGTTGGCGAAAATCGGCGCGACGCGACCCGGGCGGGTGCTGCCGACGATGATGTTGAGCGTATGGGTCAAGGCAATTGTCCTGTGTTCGTACGTATAGAATTACGGTGCCCTGCTGCAGATAGGCGAGGGTGGCTCCGCGGGGAAGGAGGCACCTGATGGTGACCAACGAAATTTGGAGTGACGGTCCGTTCACCGGCTGGACACGCCGGCGTGGACACCAGGGGCTCGAGCACCTACATCAACGCCAGCTTTGAATTCGCGCAAAATCGCTGCGTTTGCGCCAGCCGGAGCCCAGGATGGACACGAAGCCTGCGCCTTTCGTCCCGCCCGCGCCGAAGCCGCGAACCTCGCCGCCCTCGACGCTGGAGATGATCCGTATCGTCTACCGCAACCCGCTCGAACTGTGGGGCGAGCCGTCTTACAACGAGCCGTGGATTTCAGTCTCCGGTATTGGCGGCCCGCTGGTCATCGCCAATGATCCCGGTCTCATTCGCCATGTTCTGGTCGACAATGCCAAGGCCTACAAGATGGCTACGGTGCGCCAGAAAATCCTGCGCCCGATCCTGCGCGACGGCCTGCTGACTGCCGAGGGCGAGGTCTGGCGGCGTTCGCGCAAGGCGATGGCGCCGGTGTTCACGCCACGCCATATTTTCGGGTTTGCCCAGCCGATGCTGAAGCGCGCGCAGGAATTCGCCACGCGTTACGAGGGCATCACTCAGCCGGTCGACATCGCCCGGGACATGACGACGCTGACCTATGAGATATTGGCCGAGACGCTGTTTTCCGACGAGATCGCCGGCCAGCCCGGCAGTTTCGCCAAGGAAATCGACCATCTGTTCGAGACGATGGGCCGCGTCGATCCGCTCGACCTGTTGCGTGCGCCCGACTGGCTGCCGCGCGTCACCCGCCTGCGCGGCCGCAAGACCATGGCCTATTTCCGCAAGATCGTCACCGACACCGTTTCGATGCGCACCGCGCGGCTGACACGTGAGCCCGGAAGCGCGCCGCAGGACTTCCTGACCCTGCTTCTGCGCGCCGAGGGGCCGGACGGGCTGACCCGTGCCGAAATCGAGGACAACATCATCACCTTCATCGGCGCCGGCCATGAAACCACCGCTCGTTCGCTCGGCTGGACGCTTTATTGCCTAGCCGAGGCGAGATGGGAGCGCGACAGGATCGAGCTTGAGATCGACGAGGTCCTGGCGCGCGAACCCGATCCGGCGAAATGGCTCGACGCCATGCCGCTGACGCGCGCCGCCTTCGAGGAGGCGCTGCGGCTCTATCCGCCGGCTCCGTCCATCAACCGCGAGCCGATCGAGGGCGACCGCTACAAGAATCTGGACTTGCCCAAGGGTGCGCAGGTGCTGGTGATGCCGTGGACGGTGCATCGTCACCGCAAGCTTTGGGTCGAGCCCGATGCCTTCATGCCGGAGCGGTTCCACCCCGGAAACCGCGAGAAGATCGACCGCTATCAATATCTGCCGTTCGGTGCCGGCCCGCGCGTCTGCATCGGGGCGAGCTTCGCCATGCAGGAGGCGATCATTGCCCTTGCCGTGCTGATGTCGCGCTTCCGCTTCGATACGGTCGCCGAGACCAATCCATGGCCGGTGCAGAAGCTGACGACGCAGCCGCAAGGCGGCCTGCCGATGCGGGTGACAAGAAGGCGATAGGTTCAATTCCTTCCCTGAAACGCATTCTCGACATGCACCGGCCAGCGGCGCGGCAGCACCGCCACCATGTCGAAGCGCACGCAGAGCTTGCCGAAGTCCGGCTGCCTTGCCAGCCAAAGATCGGCGGCGGCTTCGATACGTCGCTCCGATTGATAGGCGATGGCCTCCATCGCCGACACCAGCGTCGGGCGCGCCTTTACCTCGACCATCAGAACCAGATTGCCGCGCCGCGCGATCAGGTCGATCTCGCCGAGCCTGGTGCGATAGCGGCGGGCAACGATGCGGTAGCCCTTGAGCATCAACGCAAGGGAGGCCAGCCATTCGCTGCGATGGCCACGAAGGTTCGCCTTGTGGCGCGCCTTCGCGTCAGGCATCGCCATCTTCCTTGAGTTCAAGCAGCCTTCGATAAAGCGCCGGCTTCTGTCCGCCGGTCATGCGCGCGGCCTCTGCCGCCGCCTTGGAAGCGGGCATTTCACTTGCCAGCGAAAGCAGCAGCCGGTCTACATCTTCCGGACTGGTCGAGGCGGCTTCCTCGGGTGGGCCGATACAGATGACGATCTCGCCCTTGGGCGTCGGCGCCCGCGCATAGTGCGCCGCGAGCGCTTCCAGCTTTGCTGTGCGCATCTCTTCGTAGGTTTTCGTCAGTTCGCGCGCGACCGCTGCCGGCCTGTCGCCATAGATGCCCGCCATGGCCTCGAGCGTATCGGCGACCCGGCGCGGCGATTCGAAGAAGATCAGCGTGGCAGGAACGGCTTTCAGCGCTTCGAGCCGCGCACGGCGCTGCCCATCCTTCACCGGCAGAAAGCCGGCGAACAGGAATGCGTCAGACGGCAGGCCGGAGGCGGTGAGGGCCGCCAGAACCGCCGAGGGTCCAGGTATCGGCACGACGCGAATGCCCCGCTCAAGCGCCTGGCCGACCAGCCTGTAACCGGGATCGGAAACCAGCGGCGTGCCGGCGTCGGAAATCAGCGCCACGCTCTGACCAGCCTCGAGCGCTTCGATCAGGCGCGGGCCGGCCTCGGCGGCGTTGTGCTCGTGATAGGGCACGGGGCGTTGGCGAATGCCGTAGCGTTCCAGCAGCACGCGGCTGACCCGCGTGTCCTCGCAGGCAAGGACGTCGGCGCCCGCCAGCGTCTCCAATGCGCGCAAGGTGATGTCGCCGAGATTGCCGATCGGCGTGGCCACAAGGTAAAGCGCGGTCTCCAGCGGGCGGGCGTCGATCTCCGCCTGGCCGACCATGAAGCTTTTCCTGCCGCCCTCTTTTTGCACTTCAAGCCCTCCCGAAGATTTCTCTTTGGCACGGCGGCAGCCGCGTTGCAAAATGTGGTGGGAGGAATTCCGCAGTTGATGAGCGCTGCGAACGGGCTACCGCGCCAGGTCGGCGACCACCGCATCGAGCACGATCATGCCGGAGGCGGTGGCGCGCAGGCGCGAATTGCCCACCGGTGCGACCAGCCCCTCCTCCTGCAGCACCGAGACGCGCGGGCCAGGCAGCGGCCGACCGGAAAGCGCCTCGTAGCGTGCAAGGTCGATGCCTTCGGCGAGCCTCAGTCCCATCAGCAGGAACTCATCGGCTTCTTCCGAACGCGTCAGCAATTCGCCGCCGGTAATGCCATGGCCTTTGGCTTCGACGAGGTTGGCCCAGCTTTCCGGCATCTTCTCGGTCATCGTCACCACGCGCCGGCCGTCCTCGATGAAGCGGCCATGCGCTCCGGGGCCGACGCCGACATATTCGCCATAGCGCCAATAGGTGAGGTTGTGCCGGCTTTCGGCGCCGGGCCTGGCATGGTTGGAAATCTCATAGGCCGGCAGCCCGCGGCCGGCGGTCACGTCCTGGGTGATGGCGTAAAGCTCGGCGGCGTGGTCGGCATCGGGAATTTCGAACTTTCCCGCCGCGTGAAGCGCATGGAAGCGCGTGCCTTCCTCGATGGTGAGTTGGTAGAGCGACAGATGATCGGCAGCGTGGCCGATCGCCTGCTCCAGTTCCGATGCCCAGTCGTCAGGCGTCTGGCCGGGGCGCGCATAGATCAGGTCGAAGGAAAGGCGCGGAAAAATCTCCCGCGCCAAACCGATTGCGTGCAGAGCCTCCGCGACATTGTGCAGACGGCCGAGAAACCGCAAATCGGGATCGTTCAGCGCCTGGACGCCGAGCGACACACGGTTGACGCCGGCGGCGCGATAGCCGCGAAAGCGTTCGGCCTCGACGGAGGAAGGATTGGCCTCCAGCGTGATCTCGATTCCTTCCGGAACCGTCCAGTTCCCGGCGACCGCTTCAAGCACCGCGCCAACCGTTTGGGGCTCCATCAGCGACGGCGTGCCGCCGCCGAGGAAGATGCTGGTGACCTCGCGCGGCCCGGTTCGGGCGCGCATCGTCGCCAGCTCCGTTTCGAAGGCGCGGGCAAAGCGCTCCTGGTCGACAGGCTGGTGGCGGACATGGCTGTTGAAGTCGCAATAGGGGCACTTGGCCGCGCAGAACGGCCAATGGATGTAGACGCCGAAGCCCGGATCGCGTTCTGAAACCATTTTGTCCTTAGGCCGCGCCGAGCATGGCGCGGGCGAATTTCTGGAAGGCGCGGGCGCGGTGCGAAAGCGCGGTTTCCTGGCCCGGCTTCCAGCCGTGCTTCTCCTCGGCCGTCATCTCGCCGAAGGTCCTGTCATGGCCGTTCGGCACGAAGACCGGATCGTAGCCGAAGCCCTTGGTGCCGCGTGGCGGCCAGACCAGGTGTCCCTCTGCCTCGCCGCGGAAATATTCGGCGTGCCCATCCGGCCAGGCAAGGCAGATGACGGCGACGAAACGGCCGGTGCGGGTGTCGGGCGAGGAGGCGCCAACCTCCTGCAGCGCCACTTCGGCGCGCTGCATGGCGATTGCGAAATCGCGCTTGCCATCCGGCATCTCGGCCCAGTTGGCGGTGTAGACGCCGGGCTGCCCGCCGAGCGCATCGATGCAGAGGCCGGAATCGTCCGACAGCGCCGGCAGTCCGGTGGCGCGTGCTGCGGCATGCGCTTTGATATAGGCGTTTTCCTCGAAGGTCGTGCCGGTCTCCTCGGGCTCCGGCAGATTGAATTCCTTGGCCGATTTGGCTTCGAAGCCGAACGGCGCCATCAGATCGGCGAACTCGCGCAGCTTGCCGTCATTGTGGCTGGCGACGACGATCTTCCTGTATTCGAGGTGTCTCATTCCAGTCCCCAGATGCGTGGCTCGGCGAATTCCAGCGAATTGCCCGATGGATCGCGAAAATAAATCGAACGTCCGCCATTCGGCCATTCGAAGTCAGCTTCGACGGCGATGCTTTCCGCTTCCAGCCGCGCCCTCCAGCGCTCGATTTCATCCGCGCTCGCGGCAAAGCAGAGATGGCCGTCGCCTATGGTGCCATGCGGCGGCACCGGCAGGCGGGCACCGGCTTCCGGTGGCACCTTCGTCGCCTCGGCATTGAACAGCAAGAGCACGCCGTTGCCGCAGCGGAAGAAGACATGCCGTCCCTCGACCCTGGCGATGCGTTCCAGGCCCATCACCTTGCCGTAAAAGGCCTCCGCCGCATCGAGGTCGGTGACGTAGAGCGCGGATTCGAGGATGGCGGTGGGAGTCATCATATGTCCCCTTCACCCGGCTCGCTGCGCGAGCCATCCTCTCCCCCGAGGGGAGAGGAGACGCCGCGGCGGAGCAGCCCCCTCTTCTCCCCGTTGGGGAGAAGGTGGCCCGAAGGGCCGGATGAGGGGGTATTCGCCGTAAGTGCGTGCATATTGCCTAAGCCACCGCCATCTGCTGCAGGTTGACGAGCCGGGCAATGCCTTTCTTGGCAAGTCCCATAAGCGTCGCGAACTCGTCTTCCGAGAACGGGATGCCCTCGGCGGTGCCCTGGATTTCGACGATGCCGCCCTTGCCGGTCATGACGAAATTGGCATCAGTGCCGGCGCTCGAATCTTCGAGATAGTCAAGGTCGAGGACCGGCTGGCCCTCATGGATGCCGCAGGAGATAGCGGCGACGTGATCCCTCAACACCTTGGAGACGTTGACCATCTGGCGGGCTTCCATCCAGCGCAGGCAGTCGTAGAGCGCGACCCAGCCGCCGGTGATCGAAGCGGTGCGGGTGCCGCCGTCGGCCTGAAGCACGTCGCAGTCGACGGTGATCTGCATCTCGCCCAGCGCCTGGAGATCGACGACGGCGCGCAGCGAACGTCCGATCAGCCGCTGGATTTCAAGTGTCCGGCCGCCCTGCTTGCCGGCTGAAGCTTCGCGGCGCATGCGGTCTCCGGTGGAGCGCGGCAGCATGCCGTATTCGGCGGTCACCCAGCCCTTGCCGGTGTTGCGCATCCAGCCCGGCACTTTCTCCTCCAGGCTTGCCGTGCAAAGCACATGGGTATCGCCGAACTTGACCAGGCACGAGCCTTCAGCGTGCTTGGAGACGTTGCGCTCGAAGGAGATTGCACGCATTTCGTCGAATTGGCGTTTGGAAGGGCGCATGAAGGATTTTCTCTCTTTGGATGTGCGGGGATCCTGGCCGGCTTGTAGCTCATGAGGCGGCAGGCGCAAAGGAAAACCCGACAGGCCGAAGGTTGTGTTCCAAGCTTGCCAGTTTATATGATTCTGCCGGAGGTTTGGTAAAACCATGACGAAACCGGTGCTTGATCAGACATTGCAATCGCTCGACATGCGTTCGCGCGACATCTTTCGCCGGATCGTCGAAACCTATCTGCGGGACGGCGAACCGGTCGGCTCGCGCAATCTCGCGCGCATGTTGCCCTCCTCGCTGTCGCCCGCCACCGTGCGCAACGTCATGAGCGACCTGGAGCATCTAGGGCTGGTCTATGCACCGCATATTTCGGCCGGGCGCTTGCCGACTCAGAAGGGTCTGCGCTTCTTTGTCGACGCCTTCATGGAGCTTGGCGATCTCTCCGACGAGGAACGGCGGGTGATCGAGGCGCAGGTCAAGGCCTCGGGCAAGGGCGCGACGCTGGAGCAGATGCTGACCGAGGCCAGCCAGATGCTGTCGGGCATGTCGCGCGGTGCCGGCGTGGTGCTCGCCGCCAAGAACGAAGTCCCGCTGAAGCATATCGAGTTCATACAGCTCGAACCTCGCCGAGCGCTCGCCGTGCTGGTGTCGCAGAACGGCGACGTCGAAAACAGGGTGGTCGACCTGCCGGAAGGCGTCACCACCTCGCAATTGCACGAGGCCTCGAATTATCTCAATGCCCACATTGGCGGGCGCACTCTGGCGGAAGCCAAGGAAGAGATCGGCCGGCTGCGCGAGCAGACCAAGGCGGCCCTCGACACGCTTTCGCAGGAACTCGTCGAAAAGGGGCTGGCGGTGTGGGCCGGGGTCGAAAGCGGCCTTCCGGCGCGCCTCATCGTGCGAGGCCGCGCCAACCTGCTCGAAAATGTCACCGCACAGGCCGACATCGAACTGCTTCGCCATTTGTTCGAGGATCTGGAGACGCAGGAAGGCATGGTCCAGCTTCTCGACCTTGCCGAGGCAGGTTCCGGCGTTCGCATCTTCATCGGTTCGGAAAACCGGCTGTTTTCGCTTTCCGGCTCGTCGCTGGTCGTCGCCCCCTATCGGGATAAGGAGGCGCGCGTCGTCGGTGCCCTCGGCGTCATCGGGCCGACCCGGCTCAACTATGCCCGCATCGTGCCGATGGTCGACTACACCGCGCAACTGATCTCGCGGATGCTGCGTTAATCGCGTTTCGTGTTCGTGATGCGACAAATCGTAGCAGATGGGGTATAGTCGCCTGAATTGCAGGTCGCGTTCGCCGTGACGGCCGTGACGTCTTGCGCGACTGCTCCAACCTGGTCCGGGAGGAAGCGATGGCGAATTTCCATGTTGTTGCAGGTGGCGGCGAAACCTTCGAGCGTCCGACGATCCGCAAGATCGGCTTTTCAGACGTCATCTCGGCACTTCGCCTTGGAATAGATGATTTCTGGGAAAAGCCGTCGCACTACGTCTTTCTCTGCCTGATTTATCCGATCGTCGGCGTCGTGCTGGCGAGGTGGACTTCAGGCAACAATGCGCTGCCGCTGCTGTTTCCGCTGATGTCGGGTTTCGCCCTCGTCGGGCCGATCGCCGCCATCGGCCTCTACGAGATCAGCCGCCGACGCGAGGCCGGCCTGGACACATCGTGGAGCCATGCGTTTGAGGTTCGCAACTCGCCGGCGCTGCCATCGGTGATCGGTGTCGGCATCTGGCTGTTCGCGCTGTTCATCACTTGGCTTCTGGTTGCGCAAGCGCTCTACACCTCGCTTTTCGGTCCGGCCGCGCCCACCTCGCTCAGCACCTTCCTTCAAGAGGTGTTTACCACGGATCGCGGGTGGACGTTGATTGTCGCCGGCAATCTGATCGGCCTCGGCTTCGCGGTCGTGGCACTCGCCACAACGGTCATCGCCTTCCCGCTGTTGCTCGATCGTGATGTCGGCGCGTTTGCCGCAATCGATGCTTCGGTGCGCGCAACCGTTACAAATCCGCTGCCGATGGCGCTGTGGGGATTGATCGTGGCGGTCGGCCTTGTGATCGGCTCGCTGCCGTTGTTCGCCGGGCTGGCGGTCGTCATTCCCATCCTGGGCCACGCGACCTGGCATCTCTATCGAAAGACGGTGGCACCCGTCTCGAAGGCCAACAAACCAATGGGACGATAGGACTTGTAGAGTGGGATCGCCTGTCGGTCCCACTGAGGGGAGGCGTCAGTGGCGTTGGAAGAAATCAAGGCACGGATAAGTCTGCTGCTTGAACAGATGGTCGAGCAGCCGGAGGATGTTCATGAGGTGCATGAGCGTCTGCGCGAACAGTTGAACGAACTTCGCGCATTGGGCATGCCGTTGCCGGCCGACCTCGTTCAACTGGAAAAACGTCTGGACGACGAGTTCAACGAGGCCGAAGGTTAGGTCGTCACTACGACCTGACGCCTTGTTCGCATTTTCCGGCATGCCTGTTCCCAGGCAGGCATGCATGTGCGATAGGTGCGTTCAGCACCCGCACCTCACCTGAGATCGTACGATGACGCTTGCCGGACTTGTGACCTATAGCGCCGCATTGGCTGTTGCCGCCGCCATTCCCGGACCGGGCGTCACCGCATTGGTTGCGCGCGCGCTCGGCTCCGGTTTTCGTTCGTCGCTGGCGATGGCGCTTGGATTGGTGGTCGGCGATTTGACCTATCTTACGGCGGTCGTGCTCGGCCTTGCCTTGGTCGCGCAGACATTCGGCATGGTGTTCCTCGTCGTCAAATGGCTCGGCGTCGCCTATCTCGCCTATCTTGCCTGGATGTTCTGGAGGAGCGGCATCACCGCCGAAAATGTCGAGGCGCGAAGGGGCAGGGACGGGCTGATCGCCAGTTGCCTGTCGGGCTTTACGCTGACGCTCGGCAATCCGAAGACGATGATCTTCTATCTGGCGTTGACGCCGACGCTGGTCGATCTGAACACCATCACCATTGCCGACTATGGCATTCTGGTCGTGGCCACGACCATCGTCCTGCTTGTGGTTCTGGTGCCCTATCTGGCGCTCGCGGCCAAGGCCCGCTGGCTGTTGAAGACGCCGCGCGCTCTGAAAGCACTCAATCGCACGGCCGCGACCTTCATGGCCGGCGCGGCGGCGGCGTTTGCCGCGCGCTAGGCGAAGAATTCGGACGTATTTTCCGATGATAGTTGCAAATCGGGAATTAGTTTCTAATCATCCACAGTCTTGAGCACGAATCCCGCTCGGATTTGCTGCCTCACGCCGCTATTTTTGCTGCTGAATGCCCATTCAGGAGAAGCAGATGAACCCTCCGATCGACAAGCGCCCGCCCGGTCGTGGCCATATCTTCAACTCGATCACCGAGACGATCGGAGATACGCCGCTAGTGCGGCTCGACAAATTCGCGAAGGAGAAGGGCATCGTCGCCAATCTCATCGCCAAGCTGGAGTTCTTCAACCCGATCGCGAGCGTCAAGGATCGCATCGGCGTCGCCATGATCGAGGCGTTGGAGGCAGAGGGCAAAATCACGCCGGGAAAGTCCACGCTGATCGAGCCGACCTCCGGCAACACCGGCATCGCACTGGCGTTCGCCGCGGCCGCGAAGGGCTATCGTCTTATCCTGACCATGCCCGAAACCATGTCGGCGGAGCGCCGCAAGATGCTGGCGCTGCTCGGTGCCGAACTGGTGCTGACGGAGGGGGGCAAGGGTATGAAGGGCGCAATCGCCAAGGCCGACGAACTGGCGGCGGCCATTCCGGATGCCGTCATTCCCCAGCAGTTCGAAAATCCCGCCAATCCGGAAATCCACCGCCGCACGACGGCCGAGGAAATCTGGAACGACACCAAGGGCGAGATCGATATTCTGGTTTCCGGCATCGGCACCGGCGGCACCATC
Organism: Borborobacter xinjiangensis; assembly: GCF_047739745.1. NCBI lineage: Bacteria > Pseudomonadati > Pseudomonadota > Alphaproteobacteria > Hyphomicrobiales > Phyllobacteriaceae > Borborobacter > Borborobacter xinjiangensis. Next base: position 10,593 of record NZ_JBLLVA010000052.1, read on the forward strand.
ACCGGCGTCGGCCAGGTGCTGAAAGCGCGAAAGCCGCAAGTGAAGGTGATCGCCGTCGAGCCGGAGGCTTCGCCCGTGCTTTCGGGTGGAAGCCCCGGTCCGCACAAGATCCAGGGCATCGGCGCGGGCTTTGCGCCAAGCATCCTCGACACGTCGATCTATGACGAGATCGTCACCGTCTCCAATGACGACTCGGTCGCCAATGCGCGCCTCGTCGCCCGCCTTGAAGGCGTGCCGGTGGGCATCTCTTCAGGCGCGGCGCTGCAGGCAGCTATCGTCGTCGGTTCGCGGGCGGAAAATGCGGAGAAAAATCTGGTCGTCATCATCCCTTCCTTCGCCGAGCGCTACCTTTCGACGATCCTGTTCGAGGGCTTTGGCGCTTAGAGCAAGACCTCCCGTCGCCCGGTCGTCAAAGCAAGTACGGACTGGCGCCCAGGCGCAGGACCCGGGTTCGGCAATTTCCGGTTGGCATTTTCGTCTCGCTGACTAGACTTGCCCCGCTTACGCCGGCTCGCAAAAAAGCGGCGGGGCACTGACCCAGGGAGGAAATTCATGCTCAACCTGAACACGAAAATGCTCGCCGCCGGCGCCGTCGCGCTGACGCTTGGCCTTGGCGCGGTTGCGGCCAAGGCGCAGGAATTCGTCAACGTGCTCACCGGCGGAACCTCCGGCGTCTACTATCCGCTCGGCGTCGCCCTGTCGGAAATCTACGCCAAGGGCATCGAAGGCGCGCATGCTCAGGTTCAGGCGACCAAGGCATCGGTCGAAAACCTCAATTTGCTGCAACAGGGCAAGGGCGAAATCGGTTTCTCGCTCGGCGACTCGGTGAAACTGGCCGCCGAGGGCAATACCGAGGCGGGATTTCCCGGCAAGCTGGATAAATTGCGCGGCATCGCCGCCATTTATCCCAACTACATCCAGATCGTCGCCAGTGCCGAGTCCGGCATCAAGACGCTGGCCGATCTGAAGGGCAAGAGCCTGTCGGTCGGCGCGCCGGCTTCCGGCACCGAACTCAACGCTCGTGCGATCTTTGCCGCTGCCGGCATGAAATACGAAGATCTCGGCAAGGTTGAGTATCTGCCCTTCGCCGAGTCGGTCGAGCTGATCAAGAACCGCCAGCTCGACGCGACGCTGCAGTCGGCCGGTCTCGGCGTCGCCTCGATCCGCGATCTCGCAACCTCGTTGAAGATCAATGTCGTGGCGGTACCGAAGGCTGAGGTCGAGAAGATCGGCGCTCCTTATATGCCGGTGGTTATTCCGGCGGGCACCTATGAGGGCCAGGATGCGGATGTCGAGACCGCCGCGGTCGGCAATTTCCTGATCACCCATGAGGGCGTCTCCGACGAAACCGCTTATCAGATGACCAAGCTTTTGTTCGACAATCTCGACAAGCTTGCCGCCGCCCATGCCGCAGCCAAGGGCATCGACCCGGCCAAGGCGCTGGACGGCATGCCGGTGCCGCTGCATCCAGGCGCCGAGCGCTACTACAAGGAAATGGGCCTGCTGAAGTAGAATTGGCCGTCATTAGAGCGCCGTGCGTCCAGTCGGACGCACAAAGACGCTCTAACTCCTTGATTGAGCGTCGGATTGTTCCCGAAAACCGGATTCCACTTTTCGGTCCGATGCTCTAAGGTTCGCTTCGGCATGTTTGCGCCCTTCCCTCCCGAACCGGAGAGGGCCGGGTGCCGGCATCGCCGAAGTGGGCGCTGCCTTTCGCCATAAAACGACGATCCAGCCTGCGGGGCAGTCCGATGACCGAGACAAGCCAACAAACGCAGACTTTTCTCTCCTCGGAGCCCGAGGAGGCGGTCGAAGGGCTGCCGCCGGGCTTCGGCGAAGGCATCGCCGGCAGGATCGCTTTCTGGATCGCGGTCACCTTCTCCGCCTTTCAACTCTACACTGCCGCCTATGGCACGCTGCCCAGCCAGATCGTGCGCGCCATGCATGTCGGCTTCCTGCTGCTTCTCGGCTTCGCCCTCCTGGCCAATCTTCGCGCCACTACAGTTGCGGGGAAGATCTGGTTTTGGCTGCTCGGCGCGCTGGGCTTTGCAACCGGTGTCTACAATTGGGTCGAATATAACGCGCTGATCCAGCGCAGCGGTTTTCTGACCAATCTCGACCTTGCCGTCGGCGTGGTGCTGATCGTGCTGGTCTTTGAAGGCGCACGCCGGCTGATGGGCCTGCCGCTCGCCATCATCGCCGGTGTGTTTCTCGCCTATTGTTTCTTCGGCAACTACCTGCCGCCGCCCTTCATTCATCGCGGCTATGACTTCGCCCAGATCATCGAGAATTTCGCCTTCGGCACCGAAGGCATCTATGGCACGCCGGTCTATGTGTCGGCGGCCTATATCTTCATCTTTGTGGTCTTTGCCGCCTTTTTGGAGCGCGCCGGAATGATCGCGCTGTTCAACGATGTGGCGCTGGGGCTGGTCGGCAACTGGCGCGGCGGCCCGGCGCAGGTCTGCGTCTTGTCTTCGGCGCTGATGGGCACGATTTCAGGTTCCGGCGTTGCCAATGTGGTGGCAAGCGGTCAGTTCACCATTCCGCTGATGAAGCGCTTCGGCTTTCGCGCCGCCTTTGCCGGCGGCATCGAGGCGACGTCTTCGATGGGCGGCCAGATCATGCCGCCGGTCATGGGCGCCGTCGCCTTCATCATGGCTGAAACGTTGAACGTGCCATACGCCGATGTGGTCAAGGCGGCGATCATTCCGGCAATGCTCTATTTCGGCGCCTGCTTCTGGCAGGTGCATCTGGAGGCCGGCAAGGCCAATCTGCAGGGGCTGGACAAGGCCTCGCTGCCGAATCCATGGCAGGCGGTGAAACAGCACTGGGCCCTGATCCTGCCGCTGGCGGCGCTGGTCTACCTGCTCTTTGCCGGCTATACGCCGATCTTCGCCGGCACGATGGGGCTGGCGCTGACCATCGTGCTGATCCTCGGCACGCCGCTGGCCGCACTCATCGGGCCCTTTGCCTTCCGCGTCGTGTTCTGGGTCGCGCTCGGCCTTGCGGCCGCTGCCTTCATGAGGTTCGGCGTCAACATATTGGCGCTGGTCCTTGGAGCGCTGGTGCTCGCCTGCCTGCTGTTCAAGGGCGGACGCGAAACGCTTGCCGTCTGCATCGATTCGCTCGCCTATGGTGCCAAGAACGCGCTGCCGGTCGGCATCGCCTGCGCCATCGTCGGTATCGTCATCGGTACGCTGACGCTGACCGGCATCGCGTCTACCTTCATCGGCGCGATCATCGCCATCGGCCAGAACAACCTGTTCCTGTCGCTGCTGCTGACCATGATCACCTGCCTGGTGCTCGGCATGGGTATTCCGACCATCCCCAACTACATCATCACCTCGTCGCTGGCCGGTCCGGCCCTCCTCGAACTCGGCGTGCCGCTCATTGTCAGCCACATGTTCGTGTTTTACTTCGGCATCATGGCCGATCTGACGCCGCCGGTGGCGCTCGCCGCTTTCGCGGCGGCCCCGATGGCCAAGGAGTCGGGCATGAAAATCGCCGTCAACGCAACCAAACTTGCCGTTGCCGGCTTCGTGGTGCCCTTCATGGCGGTCTATACGCCGGCGCTGATGCTGCAGGATGCCGGTCCGATCGCCCTCAGCTTCGGCTATCCGGTCGAGGTCGCCTATATCGTGCTCAAGGCATGCCTGGGCATCGCGCTGTGGGGCGTGGCGGTGGTCGGCTTTCTTTTTGCCAGGTTGGCCGCATGGGAGAGGCTCGCCGCCTTTGCGGCCGGCGTGCTGCTGGTCCTTGCCCTGCCGCTCACCGACGAAGCCGGTTTCGTGCTCGCCGCGCTCGTCATCGGCCAGCACTGGTGGCGGACGGCCAACGCCGCCCGGGCGACGCAGTGAGCCTTTGCATCCTCGCTGCGGGAAAGATGACGACACTTGCGGTCGCCGCCTTCACGCTTTCCTGGACCCATTCCATCGAAAAGACGCGCTGGGAGGAGGACTGGCGAGTGACGCCAGTCGGGCTGAAGATCGTCGAGGCGCGCGTCAAGGGCTCGGGCGCCGGCATGGAGCCGCCGGAAGGTGCGGTGCTGGAGAATGGCTGGTGGGTTTACCGTCCGCCGATTTCCCCGCAACCAAAACTGATGCTTGCGGCATCGGGTGCGACGGGGGGCGGCTGGTCGCTCTGTGCGGCGGGAAACTGCCTGGAGCTTGGCGCGGTGCCTGGCGCGGCCATCGAATTGTCGGCCTGCGGCCGCTACTAGACGTTATGACCGTGGTCTGAGCGGCGGCCCGTCCTTAGTCTTTGCAGCTGTAAGCAAACGG
>NZ_JBLLVA010000053.1:0-11330 GCF_047739745.1 Borborobacter xinjiangensis
CTGCGTGACCTGCCGGAGGAGCTGGCAGAGTACAAGGGATTGACGCGTTACCGGCCAACCGTCGTGGAGTGGCTTTCCAAATATGATGACGGCGCGCCGACCTCGCCAGGTTTCGGCCCGGACTAGAGCATCGGACCGAAAAGTGGAATCCGGTTCGGATCGATCCGATGCTCAATACAAAGTGTTAGAGCGTCCTTTGTGCGTCCGATTGGACGCACGGCGCTCTAAGACGCTCTACCCAGTGGGAACCGACTGTACCCCAGTTCCCGCTGGTAAACTCGCGATGTGAGCTCGGATCGGGCCAGACGAAGCTCACAACTCAAAAAACTCAATAGAAAAGAGGTTTATGCGCAGCTGCCTCACGCTCTTTTTCTTTCAGCTAAATTAGATAGCGCGCGGGGTGAGGCGCCATTCACTGTTGTATTTCTACTTTGATAAAGCCGTCTTTCGGCAACCGGATTCTCGATACAAAGGCCCTGGTAGCACCGAATCGTTCTCTCCGACGTTCAAGCACGTCCTATTCCATCAAGGTAAGACGTGGCGTTACCTTGCCCCAATGAGATGGAAGGACTCTGTGGCAAAGCGGCAGCCCGACCGTGGCCGGAACTGCTTTGTCACCACTGCTCTCTGTGATGAGCAGGCGCTTCAGCGCTAGAGTGATAGGGCATTGTTCTTCAATCCACTTACAGTTCTCGCAGCGTACTGCTCAGCACTTCTGCCAGTCCGATCCGCTGCAATTTGCCGGTGGGACCTTTGGGAATCTCGTCGAGAATGACGAGTTTCCGCGGCACCTTGAATGTCGCGAGCCGATCAGACGCGAACTGCCTCAATTCCTTCGCGGTGGCATTCGCACCTTCCTTGAGCACGACTGCCGCGGCAACGTCCTCTCCGAGCTTGTCGTGGGGCACGGCGAAGGTAACCGCCTGGGCAACGCCTGGGTGGTCCATTAGAACTTCGTCCACCTCGCGAGGAGAAACTTTTTCACCGCCACGATTAATGATTTCCTTCAGGCGCCCCGTTACCCTCAGGTGGCCGTCCTGATCCAGAACGCCCTGATCACCAGTCCGAAACCAGCCATCCTGAAAGGCTGTTGCATTCGCTCCCGGGTTGTTCTCATAGCCGAGGGTCACATTAGGTCCGCGAATGACGATCTCCCCCGTTTCACCTTGCCGCAGGAGGTCGCCATTTTCGTTCATGATCGCGATCTCAGGCCCGGCGGCCTGTCCGACGGAGCCCGGCTTTCTGACGATTTGGCCCAGCCGGTTGCTAGCCATTTGGTGCGCCGCCTCCGTCATGCCGTATGCCTCAAGGACAGGACAGCCGAAGACGGCCTCCAGTTCGGTGATGATCTGCGGCGGCAATGCCGACGATGAAGAACGGATGAAACGCAGCGGCTGGCGGTCGATAATTTCGCGGTTATGGCCGGCTCGAGCGAGAATAGCCTGATGCATTGTGGGCACGGCTGTGTACCATGTAGGCGCCGCCTCGCTCATCCAGGAGAAGAATTTGAGTGCGTTGAATCCAGGCGTGCAGCACACCGAACCGCCGACGGAAAGGGGCGCGAGCAAGGCTGCAATGAGCCCATGAATGTGGAACAACGGCATAATATTCAGACATCTGTCGTGGCTTGTGAGTTGGGTTGCCGCAGTAATATTCGCGGCAGAGGTTGTGACGTTTCTCTGAGTGAGAGGCACGATCTTCGGTTTCGATGTCGTCCCGGAAGTGTGAAGCACAAGCGCTACGTCGTTTGCTTCGGCAAAAATTCCTACGGAGCCCTCAGTTCTCGACCCGGTGAACTCAAAACTGCCCGCGAACCCCGATCCGTCGGCGACGAGTTCGAGAATAGGCACGCCGAGCTTGGCAGCCGCCTCCCGGGCTGGTGTATCAATGTCCTTCTGGCAGATCAGCAGTGATGCACCGAGGTCAGACATGTAAAATTCGAACTCCTGAAGGCGATATGCAGGATTGAGAGGCGCGGCGGTCGCACCAGCTGCTACACTCAGGAAGACCGTAGCCATCTCAGGTCCATTCGGCAGAACGATGGCAACACGGGCACCCCGTCCGATCCCGCGCGCATTGAGATCGGCCACGGTCCGTTGAACCAAGTCGCGCAGGCCGGAAAATGTCAAAGCGGCCGCGCCGGGTGCAGAGATCGCTGTTGCGTTGTCCGAGCCGGCCGACAGTAATTTCCAAATACTATCGTTCATCTGTCTCCTCCTAGTTCGGCTCCACGTGCAGGTGGCCAGCCGAATTGTGAAGCGTCTTCTGGAGCAATTTCACGCAGGCGTAAATCGCATCGATATGCGGGCTAGGAGTGCCGGAAAGGCGGCCAAGCTCGACAACCGAGCCGACGAGAGCGTCGATCTCTAAGAAGCGCCCTGCCTCGACGTCCTGGAGCATAGATGTCTTGTGCGCTCCGACCGCTTCGGCTCCTGCGATGCGCCTTTCAAGAGAAACCTTAAAGCGAATGCCTAGCTTCTCGGCGATGGCCTGCGCCTCCAACATCATATTGGTTGCTAGCTGTCTTGTGTGAGGATACTGGCAAATCTCCTCCAAGGTGGCGTGCGTCAAAGCGCTTATCGGATTGAATGTTAAATTCCCCCAGAGTTTGGTCCAAATTTCAGAACGGATATCGGTCAAAATAGGCGCCTTGAAACTCGCCTTGCGAAGAGTTTCCGATACGGTTTTGATGCGCGCACTTTCGCATCCGTCGAGTTCGCCAATGGCGAAGCGATTGCCTTCGATGTGCTTTATGTGGCCTGGGCCGATGATTGCGGCGGCTGGGTAAACCACGCTTCCGATAACACGATCGATTGGCAGAGAGTTTCGGATCTTCTCGCCCGGATCGACGCTTTCAAGCGACTGACCTTCGAACGGGCCTCCTACTTTGTCGAAATACCACCACGGAATGCCATTTTGAGCGGTCATTACGATAGTATCGTCATCAAAGGTGGAAGGCAGATCACCAACGATGTCGCCGACCTGGTGGGCCTTGACGCCGAGGATGACCAAATCCTGCGGCCCGATTTTGGTAATTTCGTCGGTTGCTGCGACTTGGGTAACGACCTCGTTGCCGTCATGACGCTGCAGGCGGAGGCCGTTCTCTTTGATTGCCTTCAAATGCGCACTTCGCGCGATCACCGTGACGTCTTCGCCCGATGCGGCAAGTTCGGCAGCCAGAAGGCCGCCAATGGCCCCCGCGCCAACAACACAGATTCTCATGTTGGATTATCCTCGCGCACTCCACGAAAGTGGGTGCGCAGTACGCCAATACCATCAATTTCTACATCGACGGCGCCCTCCTTAGGAATTGGACCGGCCCCGGTCGAAGTTCCGCAGGCGATCACGTCGCCAGGAAGCAGCGTCATTCCACGCGAAACAAGGCTGACGATCGCATCCGGCTTAAGGATGAAATCGGAAGCGGAATAGGATTGGCGTTGCCGTCCATTGACGTGCGTCCGAACTACAAGGCCGGATGGGTCGAGCCCGGTCGCGATAACCGGACCAAATGGTCCAAATCCATCCAGCCCCTTGGCGCGGCTCCAATGCATGAACCCGGCCTCAGCCTGCAACAGGGAGAGGGCAGTAAGGTCGTTGACACACGTATAGCCGAAGATCGCCAAGCCCGCGTCCTCGTGAGAGATGTCCTTGCAGCTCTTCCCGATGACGATGCCAAGCTCACCCTCATAGAGAACGCGGCTCGCACCAGATATCGGAGTTTTCAAAACGGCATCATGCGCCAAGAAGCAGTTAGGGGGCTTTAGAAAGAAAAGAGGTTCGGTCGGGACCTCGAGATTCTGAGCTGACGCAACAGCTCGGGAGTTGTTCCATAGCGCGATCATCTTGCTAGGAACGCAAGGTGTTTCCACCTTTACCGAGTAAAGACCGATAGTCTTTCCTGTGTTAGTGCTATACCCAAACATGTCTCCTTCATATTCCTCAATAACATTATCCCGAAGCGTGCCGAACCCAACCCTGTTGTCTACAGAATACCTTATCCATCTCATGGTTTGATACATACCCTATCGTAATCTGGTTGATTCTACAGATATGTCTAAAATGACCCAAAGCGCTTCCAAGATGTCGTATCGCAAGTAAATGCATTGGCACAAGAAACGTGTCTCATTTCTCCATTTATACGTCGAAGAAAGATCATTACACGGAGGCGGTGCTGTTTCGACACCAAACTCAGGATTTTTCTCTACTTAACTTCGAATTCGCGAGGGAGATCAACTCCCTCAAGGGCGACAACTCGCGCAGGTGATCCATCAAGGCCTACTAGCTTAAGTGGCATTGCTACAATTGCCGTCCGTGGAGCAGCTATTTTGCCAAGACCTCGCACATATTCAATATTATATATATCGTTACCGAGTATTTTATGGTGGATTTCGCACTCTTCCCCCCGAAATCCCGGTTTTCTCACAACGAATTCTTCGGAAAAATCATATACTATTGCTTTCACGCCGCGTTCGACGAGCCACTCCGCCGCACTATTGGCTAGAAAGGGACCGCTGGTCCAGAATCTATCAGTACCCCAGTGTTTGTCGCTCCAGTCGGTCCGCAGTATCGCGATATCACCTCGCTGCGTATGGCGCCCGCGATCTTCCAACGTGTCGCCATGTATCGCGCAGCTATCCGCATGATCGGAAAGATCTATCACTGCGGCGGGCCCTATGAGGGAGTTAATTGGTACTTCATCGATCGAGGCCCCGTCTTTTATGAAATGATTGGGAGCATCGACGTGAGTGCCATGATGGCAAAACATGCAGACAGACGAACCCTGCCAGTTCAACGCGTCATATGTATAGGGCGTTGAAAATTCCACTTTGGACTGAAGTCGACCATCCCCATCTTTAATTGGAACGGCCAAATCGATTATCGTCGCCATCTACAAGTCCCTCTGTTTGGCTTCGTAACTGAAAGTTTTATTGTGGGTACTGCCGAGCTTTGACGAAGCAATGGCTGCATATTCTTGTATTTTTAGTCCAATATCCATGAGATCCGCTGCATCCAACCGTGAGCGGGGAGCGGCTATACCAATTGCGCCCACAACTTGGTCTAAGTGGGAGAAAACTGGAGCGGCGACCGCCACCACGTCCTCAACCCATTCACCAATGGCAAATGCAAAGCCACGCTCCCGCGTCATTGCCAATTCAGCAAGAAACGTTTCCCTTGAAGTCAAAGAGCGCGACGTTTTGGCAGCCAAGCCAGCATCAAGAACGGCTTCAATGGGCGCGTTGTCACTATAGGCTAAGATCGCCTTACCAGACGCGACAACATGGGCGGCTATACGATCTCCTCTCTTTACCAGCGCTCGGACCCGTTGGGAGCTCTCGGCAGTCTCGATATAGACGACATCGCAGCCATCCAGGACGCCTAAATGTGCCGTCTCACCAATTGCTGCGGCAGCCTCCTCCAAAATGGGGCGCGCGACAGTTACAAGCGGATTGTGTTGAAGGAACCGTTGCGACAGCTCCAAGACCTTCGGGCCAAGTGAGTAGGTATGATCGACCGGATTACGTACAATGTATCCGTACCTTTCAAGTGCGCCAAGATTCCGATACGCAGATGCTTTGGCGATATTTAGCCGACGGCTGATCTCAGAAAGAGATTGAGAAACGTGCTGCTCATCAAACGACTCCAGAATCGCGAGGGCATTTAATACGGCCCCTGATGCAGGCGGCTGAGTCCGCGACATGATGTTTCACATATGAGACGAGTGGTGCATATATGAAATATCGCTACTTCTTTGGATTTGTCAAGCCACATAATGGCGGCGATTAAATAGCTGGCGTTATGATGTGCTGATGAACTGATGCCGACCCGAGCGCGTGCGGTAATGTCGAGCGCCTCGAGGTGCCTGCATCCGCTAAAGCGAATAAGCATCGGACTGCTTCGCTTAAGCTCCTGGTTGGCGACATCTGCGCACGGCGGGAACTCGCGGCTTGTATTATGAACTACCCGCTACGCACTGCTGCTACATTCAAAGCACCCTGGGACCGGTAATGGTCCTGGTCTTTGAAGACTCAGTTAAGAGCTGGCGAGCTCCAACTGCAGCACCGTAGCAGTAATTTTTTGTTGACGGCAACTTTTGATCCCATTAGGGTGTTTCATATAAGAGTAGCTAGTTTCAAATATGAAACCTTCTACGATGCCCATGTATAGCTTGCTTGCCGTCATCGCAAGTACAGATGTGACCGCCTGTAATTTGAAGCGAGTGTAATTCAACTCACACTAAGAGGCGGGAATTACAGGAGCCAATTCGACTAGAAGCAACAGAGCGCCGAAAAACGCGATAGCATGGCGCCGATCAACGAGCGGGAACTCGTCTATGAGGAAAGATTTCAGTCGCCGAGAAATTATCAAGTGGTCTGCGGCCGCATTAGCCAGCGGGGCCGGAGCGTTTGGTTTGGGTGGACCGGCGCGGGCGCAATCCGATCAGTTAGTCGTCAGTGACTTTGGAGGCGATTGGGCTACTTGGAACAAACAGAACATCGATGCCAAATTTACTTCCGTCACTAACTTATCAGTCCTTCATGATACAGGATCGGATAACGCCGCTCGGATAGCAAAAGCGAAGTTGGGAATAGAGCGCGGCGAATATGATTTGATTTGCCTGGCCGACTCTTTTTTTCCAAGAGCTGTTTCCGAAGGCATCCTCGACGAAGTGAACTATGACTCGCCCGCTTTCACGAACCACAAGGACGTGGACAGCCGGTTCGTAACCCCGAATTATACCTCTTTTCTTTTTAATGGCTTGGGGCTTGGCTACAATCCAAGGATGGTGAGCAAGCCGCCGACTTCGTGGGCCGACCTCTGGAATCCAGAATTCAAAGGAAAAATCGTTTTACCGGCGATCGTCCATTCGTTTGGACTTCACGTGATTCTTCTATCGGCGTTGGCGGCAGGTAAGGACTACAAAGACACAAAAACGGGCCTGGATCATTTAAAACGGCTGGCTGATTTGGATCCAATCTGGACCGTAGACTCGCAAGCAAACGCTCGGAGTCTATTCCAGGAAGAGTCTGCGATCGGCTGGATTGGCCGTGCCGAATGGCTTCAGCTACGGGATTGGGGCGGATCAACGGAGTTCGTGCTGCCAAGCGAAGGAGGATTTTTGACGTCCTGGGGCTTCAGTCCGGTGAAAGGCAGCATGAAAAAAGAGCAAATCGAAGCTTACATAAATATTACCCTGGATCCGCAGCTCCAAGCGGCCAACGCCAAAAAACTTGGGTTTCAACCAACAAACAAGAAATGGACGGAGTTCGCCGACGAGGGCCTGGTACGAAAGGTTTCCTGGACTCCAGAGGAGGAAAAGCGCTTCATTTCTGTGGATTATTCCTGGCTTAACTCCAACCGCGCCGAACTGACAGACTCTTGGAACCGCATTGTTGGGCGGTAGTGAGAGGCAAAGTGTGATGCCAGCGGAGGGGTGAAAATGGCGACTGTGGAAGTATCGAATGTTTCAAAAAAATACGCATCAACCTGGGCTGTATCACAAGCGAACTTGGTCATTCCGGAGGGCAGTTTCTTTTCTCTGTTGGGTCCAAGCGGCAGCGGCAAGACCACGCTGCTCCGGCTGATAGCTGGCTTCCTGCGACCAGACTCGGGGGTCATCAAGATTGGTGGCGCCGTTGTCAATGACGTGCCCCCTCACAGGCGTGATATTGGCATGGTCTTTCAGCAATATGCACTGTTTCCCCACAGAACTGTACTCGACAATGTTGCCTTCGGGCTTGAAATGCGTGGCTGCGGAAAAGCAGAGCGCTTCGAACGAGCCCGCCAAGCATTGGAAATGGTGCAAATGGCGGGGCGCGAAAACGCATATCCCAAGGAGCTTAGCGGCGGCCAACAGCAGCGTGTCGCTATTGCACGTTCAGTAGCCGTACGCCCGGCAGTATGGCTACTTGATGAACCGTTGAGCGCTTTGGATCGAAAGCTCAGGGTTGAAATGCAGAGTGAACTGCGCTCGTTGCAACGTCAGTTGGGCGTCACGACTATTTATGTCACCCATGACCAAGAGGAGGCACTCTCTATGTCCGACGCCATCGCGATTTTCCGCGATGGCTGCATCGCCCAGCAAGGGACTGCACGCGACCTTTATGAACAGCCGGCAAACGCTTTTGTTGCGGACTTCTTAGGGAGCGCGAACCTCTTAGAAGGAATCTTTACAAAATCCACAGCGGGGATGTGCGTCGAGATAGAAGGTGTGCATTTACCCGTCGCCTCAAATCAACCTTTCGCAATAGGCGACAAAATCCGTCTTGCGGTACGGCCCGAACGGCTTGAGTTCGCCGAGCTATCGTCGGCAAAGGGGTGGGGCCTGCCAGCAGTCGTGGAAAGTATAACCTATCTAGGTAGCGATTCGAGATTTGTGCTGAGAACTCGAAGGGGCACCCGACTCGTCGCACGTGCCGCGAGCCGCAGCCACCTAGGTAGTGGTGGTCTCACGGAAGGGTCCGAGATCAATGTTAGTTGGAAGCCGGAGGAAACCGCAATTGTCGCTCAATAACGTCGCCGTTGACCCTGCTGCGACGGCTCGTGATCCGGGCAACCGCCTGATCAACTGGAGCCGTTCGGAATTCCTGCTAGCGCCCAGCTTGGTATACTATTTTGTTTTTCTCATCCTGCCGTCTGTTACGTTCTGTGCAGTGAGTTTTTATGGTATGTCCAGCTCGGGCTTCCATGACGGCGTTTTTACACTTAATAATTACTTGGCTACATTAAGAGATGAATTTTATCTTAGTAGCTTATGGCTGACCCTTAGTATAAGCCTGCAAACGACGGCATTTTGCCTCCTGCTTGGGTATCCGCCCGCCTACTGGCTTTCGCGACGAAGTCCGAGCGCCCGTAAAAAACTAATTATACTTCTGTTGTTTCCGTTACTACTGAGTACAGTCGTGCGGGTATACGGATGGATTGCCCTACTAGGCAGTCGCGGCATTGCGAACCAGCTTCTCATATCGTGGGGGATTACAGAACATCCGCTTCCGCTACTGTACTCGGAAGCAACTGTCTTGATCGGGTTAACGTCCATACTTCTTCCGTACATGATAATCAACATAACAAACACGCTGATTACCATCGATCCAGTTTTACGAGAAGCGGCGGCGGCCCACGGTGCGAGTCCGGTGCGGGTCTTTTTGAATGTCACACTCCCATTAAGTCGAGCAGGAATCGTCTCCGGCGCGGTCATCGTCTTTACGATCGCCATGAGTACTTACATCATTTCGTTTTTACTCGGCGGGCCGCGAGTCAAACTTCTCGGAAATTTGATTTTCGACGCAACATCCAGTTTTAACTGGCCGTCAGCTGCCGCGCTGTCTGTGATTTTGGTGCTGGCTACAACTGCGTGCTGTGGCACTCTTATGCAAATTCTTGGCAGAAATTCATAGGGTATACGTCACATGCATCACTCACAAACATCCCTCCAGTTGGTGAATAAAATTTTCGACAAGCGTGTGATATCAGCCGGATTATTCATCCTGACCGTTTTCGCCTACGCGATTATTTTACTTCCGATCATAGTTATCATTATTTCGTCCTTTAATCCGTCCTCTGCCCTGGTTTTTCCGCCACGTGCACTATCCTTGCGCTGGTACTTCGAATTTTTCGCTACTGGCGACATGGTCGCGGGGCTAAAGTGGAGTGTTATTATTGCAATCGTTTCATCTGCAGTGTCGGTGGTACTTGGAACACTTGCGGCAATTGCGCTGGTTCGCGGTCGATTTCCCCTTAGAGGCGCGATCAATGCGCTGCTGCTCACACCTTTGATATTTCCTGGGTTGATACTTGGTGTGGCACTGCTTCTTTACTTCCAAACGCTGGACCTCCCGTTGCTCGCACGAGTGGCTGCGGCTCATATTCTCCTTGGTATTCCATTCGTCGTGCGTTCGGTGATTTCAAGCCTTGATCTATTTGACATGCGGATCGAAGAAGCTGCGATAATCCATGGCGCCTTTCCAGCCCGGGCATTTTTTAAGGTTACGCTGCCGAGCATTCAGCCGGGAATTGTTGCGGGTGCCATCTTTGCGTTTGTAGTTTCATTCGGCGAGATCAACGCAACGCTTTTTCTCTCCGGTCCGGGGTTATCAACTTTGCCGGTGCAGATTTACAGCCAGATACAATACGGCTCTGAGCAGGTAGTCGTGGCCGCCGCCTCTACCGTCCAAATGGTCCTCGTGGTGTTGCTGGTCTTCGTGCTCGAAAAAATATTTGGGCTGTCAGTTACTACAGCCACATAGGGCATACGACACGTTGCCCGCCCCCTACGCGGTTTAGAGGGCGGCATACGTTAGAGCGGCACATAGATTGTCGAAGCCGTTAAGCTGGCCAAAGACCTTCCCGAGGGCTAGTTACCCGATGGTCTCAAGGGGTCCAGAAGTTGGGATCCCTTTCGTCCGAACTCATCAAAAAGCGGCCATTCCTTGATCGACCTCGTCTCTGTCGTAACGATGTATTGCGAAATCGCGAATAGCTCCATAGCTCCGAAACAAGACGGAGGTGCAACCCTGGCCAGCTTCGGCTGATTGAGCACTTGCGGCGTGCCCTTCACACCCCACACCAGAATTTCCTGATTCCCGATCATTGACAGATCGGGTTCTAATGCCGGTGGAAAACTGCGGCGATCGTTTCCTATTATCCTCTTCTGAAGCTATACCGGCGTGCCCAAGACAATCCGCTGCTATTTGATCAAGAGGGATGAGTTGGTGACCTCGCCCAAATGGGCACGCGGCTTCCATCGCGTGCTGCGTGACCTGCCGGAGGAGCTGGCAGAGTACAAGGGATTGACGCGCTACCGCCCAACCGTCGTGGAGTGGCTTTCCAAATATGATGACGGCGCGCCGACCTCGTCAGGTTTCGGCCCGGACTAAGACGCTCTCGCTACAGCGGGAACCCGGGCGCAAAACCGGTTCCCGCTGCTAAATTCCGACAAAAGTTGGGATCGGAGTGAGACGAAGTTCATAAACTTCAATATCAATAAACAAGAGCGTGATGCGGCTGCGCATCACCCTGTTTTGGTTCAGCGCCCGAGATGCCCAGACGGCGCCGTGTGCCTGTCAGTGGAGCGCCGCGCTTGCAGGCAGGGTCGCCGCCCCTGCGGATAGGAGATGATCGATAGATAGCGCATCGGCAGTTTGGTCAGTTCTTCGGGCCCATGCGGCGCGTCTGCCTCGAAGAACAGACTATCGCCCGGCATCATCCTGTAGCGATTGGCGCCGTGCCGATAAACCACCTCGCCCTCTAACATGTGGAGAAATTCCATTCCGTCATGCTGGAAAGTCGGAAACACGTCCGAATCCTCGCTGAGCGTGATGAGGTAAGGTTCG
>NZ_JBLLVA010000054.1:0-11258 GCF_047739745.1 Borborobacter xinjiangensis
TGAATCCGACAGCACACGGGGAGGATGCATCCGATGTCTTGACGCCAAACCCCTCATGTGAGCTTTCTCAGTTTCAATTATTGCGTTCCTGGTAGATGTTGCAGGCAGCTGAATGTGCAGGGCCAGGGTCTCGCGATGCTTCCGGAAATCAAGCTGATGGGTGATGTCGATGTAACCGCGCGGTCGCCACTGCTTCGCGGCATGGCCATGACTGTTTCCTACGCCGAGACCCAGGGAGGCATCGGGCTGACCGCATCGGGGGCGATAAACCGCAAATTCGTCCACTGGGCCGCTGTTCACTTCGATTGGCCCGGCTACACGTCGGACGACTTATACAGCATCAACACGGTTCTCAACGAAGCCGATATGCCGCCGCTTTTGGTCGTCCGTGACATGCTCAAGCACTTGCGGCTTCTTCGGCGGCGAAAGGACGTACTGGTACCTACCCAACGCGGCCGAGACTTTCTGGCGACACCGCAGGCCTTCTTCGATCTGATCGCGACGGATTATCTTTATGCTTATATCCATTACGGGCAGTCGCAGGAGGCTGTCCGTAATCGGATGCGTTGGTGGCACGTCTTTCTCAATCTTATCAATATGAAAGCAGAAACGGGCTGTTCGTTGGACGACCTGGCGAGCGAGCTATACCCAAGCGAATCGTACCCGGAGCCAGCAAAAATGACTGTCGAAACCTGGGCGGAAAGGTCGGCGCTCCGCTACGATATCATTCGCCCGCTGTGCTGGCTGGGATTGCTGCACGAAGAGCGCGAGGGGCTGACTATTTGGCAGCACGGAACCTACCACAAGACACCCTTGTGGCCTGCCTGCTTAAAGCTGGAATCAGATATGCATTCCGAGTTTATTCTCCATTGAACCGTGCCGGGTAGGGTTGCCCTTGCTCCACCGCACTTTGCTGGGAAGCGCCTGCCGTCGCCGAGCAATGATCGCGGAATCGGTTATGAAATCCGTCAGCTTACCCGTCTTGCGGCCACGCGGTTTGTAGCCAATCTTCTCGCTGTTCGTCTTCACGGCCGGCTTCGTCTGCTGCTCCTGACGTTCCTTGATGTAGGCCAGGACATCACCGAGCCGCTTGTTCTCGGTGATCGCCGCATGCGTCACCCGTTGGTCCTTATCGAAGACCCGGTAGGGCAGGGAATGGCCTTTCCAGCGCACATCCAATCGACCATCGGCATCGGCATAGGTCTCGACATAGCGACCAGCCAAACCGCGCGTCACCTCGGTCTCCTCAAGCATGATCCGCTGGCGCTCGAACGAAAATGTCAGCTGCGATCCGACATAGCGCTGCTCGCGTTTGAACAGGATTTCTTTGAGCCGATCGGGCGCCAGATTCATTGGCCGATGCAGATCATCGGGTCGGGCAGGAACGATCGCAAACCGCGCATTGTAGTGCTCTATGAAGCCAGGCAGAAATGCATTGCCAGCCGCCATGTCGTCGATACCCGCCAGCCTCAATTTCTTGATCAGCCGATCCTGCAGGGTCTGATTGGCACGTTCGACGCGTCCCTTCGCCTGGGGCGTGTTGGCGCAGATGATGTCGATCCAACTCCGAACCGCGCGTCGTGCGGAAGATACCGTGCTTGTCGCTGTAGAAGGAGATCGGCTTGCCCCATTCTTGCAAATACGCCTTCGTGGCGATCAGATAGTCGAATGTGTTCTCGGATCCGGCGAAGCGAAGATGCAGCAGCTTGCCGGTCGCGTCATCGATATAGACGAGCAGGGCGCATTTTGGCCCCCGGTTCTCGAACCACCAATGATGCGAGCCGTCGATCTGGATCAGTTCACCGAAGCAGTCGCGCCGACCACGTGGCTGATGAAGCTGCCGTTTGCGCTCGCGCCGTGACGTCCAGATGCCAGCCTCCGTCATCCACTTGCGCAGCGTCTCTTTGCTGACCGACAACTGGCGGCGCTCGAGCAGCTTCTCGCAGGCCAAAGTCGGTCCGAAGTCGATGTAGTGTGCGCGCACCAGGTCGAGCGCGGCGTTGCGGAACGCCTCGCTGTGCCGTCGGTTGCTCGGCCGGCCGCGCTTCTTCGATGCAAGACCGCCGGCGCCGTCACGATCATAGGCCTGAAGAAGCCGGTGGACCTGGCTGCGGCTGAGACGAAGCAGCTCGGCAGCCTGTGTGACAGTCAACCGATGCCCACGGACCTTTTGGACGGCTTCAAGCCGATGAAGTTCTTTCTGCGACAAAGTGATCAAACGAGGCATGACGGCTCCGCAAAATCTGATCGATGACCAGCTGTGAAACCTCAGCCTTCCTTTCCTGGCTCGGGTTCGCCAGTGCCTGAGAGGCGAGGACTGTCGCATCTCTAACTGGCCCAGGTGTCGCATTACTAAATGGCTGCTACACATCAAAGTCGCGTAATAAGGATTATGGAACTGAACGCCGACGAAAGAAGTCTGCAAAGCAGACGTGTCACGCTCCCGGAGTTTTCATGAAGTGGGAGAACTTGCCGATCTTGGCCTGTCGGCCACAGCGTGATGCGACCACATGACCTGTGCCGGTCGGGATCACTGCGCAGTCGATGTCTCTTTGGCATTCTATTCTGACAGGATAATCCGGATTCTCGGCTAGTAAGCCCCTGCACGGCCCGCTCAATTTCGGTGTCTTCCTCCAGCATATTCTTGGGCTTTCACCCACTTCTGTACCATCATGCGGATGAGTTCGTTCCATCCAAAGTCCACTGCGGCCGCCACGCATTGCAGCGCGTCTTCCCATTCGGGATCGAGCTGGAGCTGAGCTGTGTTCCGGAGGCGCAGGGCCGCGCGGCGAAGCAGGGCCTGAAGATCGGCCGGGGAAATAAAATCAACTGCGTCGGCAGCGTCTTCGAGCTGCTCCGCATACCCGTGATTGGAAGTGGCCGCCTCCCTACAATGCCTCTGATCAATTTTGCTTTGGGGCACAGGCAGCCGGCGTATTTGCGCCACCGCGCGCCGAAGGAACAAACCTCGCAGCTCCTGTGTTTGATACCGTCCACGGTTCAATTGCCACGTGGATAGCGCCCGGCCCGCCGTCTCATACCTGTCAGGAGGCGGCGGGCCTTTCTCGTTTGCAATACTGAATTTTGGCGGTGGACAGAGGGAACGAAAGCCGCGCTTCGGCCGTTTGATTGCATCAGCAGGATACTCTATCCTACCCGGCCCTCGCCTCTCTCTCTCTCTCTCTCTCTCTCTCTCTCTCTCTCTCTCTCTCTCTCTCTCTCTCTCGCGCGCGCGCGCGACGGCGGGTTTTCTCGATGTGGCAATAGCTGTTTCTGGCGATTGGCAATCGAGCACAATGGCTGGAACCTTCAGCAATGCCAGGCATTGCCGTTGTATGCACTACGGCAATATATTCGCAAATGTCCTCGCCGCAGTTTTAGGAACGTTGCTCCTGGCAGCTATATTCTTTCTGGTCGCAGAGTTTGCCCCGCAACACTCCACCAGTGTAAGGGTCGTTTTGCCACAATCAGTTTTTCCAAAGACCAATACTGAGAGTAGTTGTCCGACGGCATGTCTGCCCGACGCCAGAGACACCAGCCTCCTCGTCGCGCCCCGGCCACGATAGAGCTTCGCAGGTCACGCGTCTCACCTAGCACCAACGATCTAGCTACGATGGTCGGGTTTCCGGCGCCTGCCTTCGCTGGCAAGCTAATGCCATTGGGGGATGATCGGGAGCGCTTATGATGTCCTCCATGAAGCTATTGCTCTGTACCGCTGCCCTCACTTTGTTTTCGCTGTCACCACTCAGCGCCGCGCAACCGCCTGATCGGGGCGACACGCCCGGCCTTGGTTGGGGTGTAGGCGGCTCGAATGGTTCGAAGAGCCTAGCCGTGCCCGGGCCTGTGGCGGGAGTAGGCCTACCAATCTTGGTGGTCGCAGGCGGCTATGTTTGGATACGCCGCAGGGTACCACGTCGAAACGAGCAAAACGGCACCGACTGAAATTCTCGGTTGGGGAATGGTGGCCGTCCCTCGCGAGGTGACGGCCTCCCCCGCGCGCGCCCGCCTACCGCAACTGCGCCTCTATGATCTCCCGCGCTGCGTCGAACACCGGCTGCATTTCCGGTTCGTCGCCTTGATGCGATTCCAGCAGGGCCAAGGCGTTCTCGTAAATCTCACGCGTCTCCTGGTTGGTCAGAACGCCCTTCGAGGCAAGCGCGCTTATCAGCGAGGCTATCGTTGCGGCGGACGCCAAGTCGCTGGCGGCAATTGCGTCTATTCGTGGATCCCGGTCGATCATAGCCGATCTAACCGCCTTTGCTGATTAAACGCAACAGGCCGCAACTGGCGGACATTGCTCGAATTTACATCATCCCGAAGGAACGAAAGTCGCGCTCGTGAGTTCGCCAAGTTCCCCAACCCCTCGTTTTCTTTGTGCGAGGTTCCCCCCGCTCCCGTCGTCTCCAATCAGAGACGGCGGGCTTTTCGTTTTCCCTTAACTTTTGTGACTCCATCTTCCCGAGCAAAGGGGTATACTCTTTCCATCGACGGTAACTGACACGGGCACCGTCGACTGTGAGCGACCATCGAGCTTCCGCCCTGATGACAGGAGGAAGCCATGCTTCGAACCGTTCCACAGTTTCTAACGCCAGAAGATTTGCACTTGCTGTCGGGCGTTTTCGACGCCGCTCGGCGATCGGGCGATACGGACTTGGATTTGGAGAGCCGAGCGGCCACCTTGGTCCATCTGTTTCAGTCTGGTATCCGAGATGAAGCGCAACTTCTTGGGGGCTTGCGCTATTCTGAGGAGAGGCGGGCAGCCTGAACCGGTGAGGCGAGACCGACTATATCAAACACCAGAATAGCTATGATCAGCCCGCGAGGGGGATCTGCTCTTCGACCGTCATCCGCAATGAGTAGCCAAACGATCTAGCGACTATGGCGGATGTCCGGAGCGACCTTTGATGGTAAAGCTGATTGAGAGGGACAATCAGGAGTGCTTGCCATGACGAGCATGAAGCTGTTGCTCGGCACCGCCGCCCTCAGCGTGTTTTCCCTGACAGCCGTCGTAATAGCCCAGCCGCCTGATCGGGGAGACACGCCCGGTCTCGGATGGGGTGCAGGAGGCTCGAATGGTTCGAAGAGCCTAGCCGTTCCCGGCCCCGTTGCCGGGGTAGGCCTACCAGTTTTGGTGGTCGCAGGCGGCTATGTTTGGTTGCGCCGCAGGGTACGACGTCGAAAAGAGCGCAACGGTGCCGTCTGATATTCTCGATAGGATCTTCTCAGGATGCGCGGGTTAGGGAACAAAGCTCGTGCCTCCAGCATTGTAAAGCATCCCGCGTCAAGCGTCCCTTCACGTGGGTCAGCCAAAAGCCCACCGCCGCTTCGGTAGCAGGATGCGGTGGGCTTTCTTCTTGCGGTTCGACGCTAGGTCTGCTTATCGCTAAAGCCGACTACCGCTCGCCGCCCCAGATCACCCGTCCACCGTATCGATAAGCCAGTCGCTGCGCCTGACGACAATTCGTCGGCGGCGGCTGGTGACCGGCCGGCCGGTCGTCGAACCACACGCGGCAGCTTCCAGGCGGTGGCAAATGCCCGCGAGGAATGCGGTAGGAATAGCGCCTGCGGTCGGCCCCGCGGCCTTCACGCCAATCGCGGTGCCAGTCGCCGTCACCGCGGTCTCCAATGCCGTAGGAACTCTTGCCGCTCTCGTCCTTAAAAGGGTCCGCAAGGGTGGGCGAAGCGATCAAAGCGACGGCTCCAGCAAGGAATAAAGTTTTCAGCATCAGCAGGCCTCACTCGCTGTTTGTGGCAGCACCGTCGCACAGGCGGCGTGAACAAGCGCTGAACGGGAGAGATAGATCGCCGTCGTGATCTTGGAGCGGAGTGACGTCTCACGAGGCGGCGGCCTTTTTGCGTATCGCGGGTCTATTGGGAACACTTTGATCCATGCGTGACGGGACGCCGTGACGCATACCGCGAGAATAGGATTCCCGCGCGAGATTTCTTAAATCGGTGGCAATCAATTCTTGGGAACCATCCATGCAAGGAACCAGGTGCGCCGGCTGGTATGCTCTCTGTTCGGCGATGGTGGTGAGGACGAATGAATGACATGGGCCGCCTTTCATTGCTGCTCATCGGTCCAGGAACGCTTGCCGTCTTCGGGTTAGCCTTCCTATGGGCGTGGCTGATAGAGAGGCGTCGTCACTATCTTCTGTTGCTGGCTGGAGCTTGCATTCTTTTTGCGCTGGGCGCTCTGACGCAGATCCTACACTTGCCCCGTGATCCAGGGATCAACGCCATTATCTCCAACGTTCTTTACACCTGCGCCGTTCTGATGGCCGCGGAGGGGCTGTTGCGGCGCTCGGATAAGCGCTTCGGATTGATGCTGGACCTCGCGCTGCTGGCCGCCTTCAGTGTTCTGATCTGGTACTTTTTCTATGTCGACCGCAATCTGTTGGCGCGTATCTATATCCAGAATTTCGGCTTCGGTCTGATTCTGCTCGTAGCCGCAGTGCGGCTAACAAAACTGGCGAGAGGACGCGCCATCGACCGAGCCTTATTCTGGGTGCTGCTTCTGTTTGCCCTGCAATTCTTCCCACGCACAGTATTTACGTTGGGTTTCAGCGCACCGGATGCCGGAGCATTCGCGCAATCGCTGTTCTGGCAGATGCTGCAGCTTTCACTCGCGGTGCTTGGCGCAGGGCTGGCTTTCACGATCCTTGCCGCGGCCGTGACCGATGTGATCGATGACCTACGTAGCGAGCGGGACCTCGACCGGCTGACCGGCGTGCTCAACCGGCGCGGCTTTGAAGAGCGGGTAGACCGCATCCTCGCCTCTTCTGCCGAAACTGCGGCACTAATCCTGTGCGATCTCGACCATTTCAAGAGGATCAACGATACGTACGGCCACAGCGCTGGCGACGAGGTATTACGCAGCTATGGCGCACTCCTACGTCGTAATATGCGCAAGCGGGATGTCGTCGGCCGAATTGGTGGCGAGGAATTTGCTATTCTTATGCCTGACACCGATGCGGAGGGAGCGGGCGAACTCGTCGCGCGGCTTCGCGAGGCGTTAGCGGAAATGACGGCGCCGATACCGGATGTAAACGTGCGCGTCAGTGCCAGCATTGGTATTGCCGTGTCAGACGGGCATGAGCAGCGGCCGGCGCTGATCGCGCGCGCCGACATCGCCCTTTATCAAGCTAAGAACGCTGGCCGCGACCGGGTCGTCTTGTTTCGCACGGAACGTCCCGACGCTCGGCAACCCTTCACTCCATCTCCGGCACTTCGCCGCTTATAAACAACGTCGTCGGCTCGCCATACTCTCCGATCGTTGTGTTTGCCTCTCGGCTCCATGCAATCACGCCGGCATGCTTGGGAAGGGGCTTGAGCGGTTCGGATGGATCGATCCTCGCTCTGCTGTTCCATCGGATCGAATGTGGGCTGAAGCTCGCCTCCCTCGTCGCAGTCGATTGCCATGACGATCAGCTTCGGCGGTTTCTGTTTTTGCTCATCGGTCAATACGTTCGCCTCGCTTATTCATCTCGCCGCGCAGCCGCGCATGGCTCAACGCGCCTGGTCTAGCGAGGAGAGCAGTTGCAGCGCCTCGTAGGGCCTCGCTCGATCTGCGGGCCAGTCAGCGCAGCACGCTTCTATTGCTGCGTGGTCAGCTTCCATCCAAACGTCGGCCGCCTTGCTATCCTCTGTGCTAAGCTCACCTTCAAAGCCGCCTATATCCCAACCTTCCAAGGCGAATCGCCCTTCAGCGGCTGTTTGCGGGTGCATATTGGCTTTCTCGAACACCGCCTTGGCAGCGTCCAGGCCGCGCCGCAACTCGGCTGTCGACGCGCCCTCTATCGAGAGGTGGAGATACATGGGTCGTCTCCCATCGCTGATGTGAAGGAAAATCTCGCACAAATCCGATTGCCCATCAACGAATTTGTTCTTAATTCGTTCTCATGCAGATCGAGATCGCTCGGAGATGCCGACGCCCATTTTTTGAACGTGCGCATGTGGTGCGCGCACGGTCCATCTCATCGCACGAAGCGCCGGTGAGAGTGAAATTTCAACGCGACTTGGACATGATGACGCTGGTTGCGACTCGTGCCCGCCCGATTACCAAGTTGGCTGAACGCTTTCACTGCTGTGGTTCCCGACCTATCCGGGTGCTTTTTTTGAACGCCGACCAAACCCCGGAGCGTCGGCCGGACGGAATCCTGGCCTAATCCGTCGCAGCGGTACCGTGGAACAATGAAATCAACCCCTTTGCCCTCTGAGGACGGTTTGGTCTCACCTGAAAGTGTAGATTATTCCACCACACCATGCACATTATGACGCCGCCTTCGCACCATTCGTGCGACCTACTCCTCAAAGCGCCCAGCGGCCTCACGATCGCGCTCGTATCGTCTCGCGACTGGAAACGGCGGCAACCAGGACTCGCGACGGCTGATCCAGCTTTCGTAGGTTGGCATCAGTTGGTCGGGGGCATCGAGGGATCCCAGATTCACCTCAATTTCGTCTGCGGTGCGTGCGAAGATGGACGAGCCGCAGCGGGGACAGAAGTGCCGCCCGGCATAGTCGCGTGTTTCGCCATCGATCGTCACCGCATCCTGCGGGAATATCGCCGACGCCTGAAAAAGGGCCCCGTGATGCTTGCGGCAGTCGAGACAGTGACAAAGGCCGACTCGGTACGGGAATCCCGAGGCCACAATTCGGACGTTTCCGCACAGACAACCGCCGGTGAATCGGTCCATGCTGTGTCTCCTCCAAAAATCAAGCGGCCGGAATGGCTACAACGAACATCACTGTCATGCAATTGCCCACTGCAGGACGCATTGTTCTTCTGTTTCGGGCGATAGTGATCATCGCTTTTAGGCGAACAGAACCTGGCGCCGGCAGAATGAAAGCGCCCTGCCCTGCGCCACCATGTCGACGAGTTCTCAACGCAAATGCCGGGGAGCTCTATCGACCGAACCCGGCCGGGCTACGCAACCTAGACAGCTACAGCCCACTCGGGTGCTCGCGCTGTCTCCTTCAGGGGCAAGTGCGGCGTTCTAACTTGCCGAAAGTCGCGGCTCGGAACTTCACAAGGCTGCCCGAGAGGCCCGCTACGCGCCACTTCTATTTTGGAGCTAGATGTCAGCGCGGCACTATGCGGTTCTGATGGCATTTCTCATGTTGCCACTTTTGGTGGGAATGGGCTTTGCCTTGGATTATGCCCGTTATTCCAGTGCCCGTTCTCATTTTTAGGACCTCACCGACGGCATATCGCTTGCTCCGGCCGCATCCCGCGAGAAAGACCAGGGCAAGCTACGCACGATGGCGCAAGCATATGTTGCCGCCCACAGTGCCAACGGACTGAAGGGCGTCCAGATCGCCAAGCTTATCGCCGAGAACGACCAAGTCGATCTTGCCTTGAAAGCACCCTCAAGACGACCTTCATGGCTCTCGTCAATATCAATTCGTTGGATGTCAAACGATGCTTCAATCCGATTGTGCCGCTCAGCACCGAAAAGGAGGCATTGCTTGCCGCAATTAACAGCATGATCATCAATGTCGGCTCCTACAAGCCATACACCTACATCCCGGCCAGCTGATCTGGGGGCAAAACCTGTTGTCGCCGAAGGAGCCGTTTAGCCAGGGTTTGCCGCCTATGACGCGACGTCAGCCCGCGCAAAGTGGTGGTGCTGATGACCGACGGCGAAAACACGCTGCGGTTCAACTCCGGCAACGGCCGCCACAGTGCGCTCAGTTCGAATGCCGCGACGGCCAAGACGCAGATCACAAAAACCAACCAAGATACGGCCGCTATCTGCGACTACATGAAAAGCAACAAAATCGAAATCTTCACCGTGGCCTTTATGGTCACGGACGTCGGCGCTAAATCGCTTCTGGAAGGTTGCGCCTCCGATGCCGAACACTACTATGATGCATCCGATCCGGAAAAGCTTATGGCCGCATTTACCGGCATAGCTCAATCCCTGAGCAAAGTGCGCTTGGCGCGCTAGAAGCGGTCGCCTTTGTCAGGGGCGAACCGCCGGACATCAAGTAAGGTGGTGGAATGGTCTTTGTCCCCAAAGTCGTCGATGGTGAGTGCCGCGAATTTGTAGTGGTGCCACCGGTGGGTGTCCAGTTCGACGAGCCTGCACTTCAGGAACGCATCGTCGAAGCGCTCCGCGATGAGTTTCCTGAATCGGGATTTACATTGGTCGACACGGCCGCCGCCCGGGACGAGGAGTTTCGGATCATTCCGGTGCTCAGTGCGACCGACGCAGGGCCGGTGTCGCGAATGCCGGCAGAAAGCGTCACGGAAGAGATCGACAGTTTCCTGGCTTTAAACTTCGCGACTATTCCTGCTCCGAAGCTTCAATGAGACCAGGTGATGCGGAACAATTGTGCGGTTCCTCGCGGTTGAAAGCGCTCGGATCAGGAGATTTTCGTTAGGCCGATGACATGAGCATGAAGGACGCGCGCGACCGCAACGGTGTTTCCGGCGAGGAGCCTTATAAGGTTCAGTATTTAGCTGAACGGACGGGCATCTCTACGCGTGTGGCGAGAGAACTCATCAAACGTGACGGTAGCGACCGGCGTCTTGAAAAGGAGGCTCAAGATTAAGGATGGATTCGACGGCTGACTGAGGAACAAGTAAGAAAATCTACCGTCGGGTCGGCAAACGAGAGCCGGACAGATCTGACAGGCCAAGATGGAATCCTATGACGACGGTAGTTTGACCCCAGACCATGTTGGCTTGGATTTAGCCACATCGAAGCTGCGAGGCAGGAAGCTGTCAAAGCGATTGGCTAACTTGAGCGCCAATGTGTTTATGATGAACGGCGCGAACTCGCCGTCGTGGTCTTGAAGCAAAACTTGCACACCGCTTTTTAAAGGCTCTTCGGTGTTCGACCTGAATGATCTGGCCCCGGCAATTCAGGCTACCTATCCACGGTCAGAATAGGCGCCGCCGCGTGGCGGGCCACTCTCCTACTCCTTTTTTTCTAACTGCCCAAGCTTAACATTTCTTATGCAGCTTCTAAATGAAAACGCTATGGTGGCGCGCGGCTGCCTATCACAGCAGCATTGTGCAACCGACAACCGGAGCTACCAAGTGCTTAATACTTTTGATACTTCGGGCGACGGCCTGGTCGAAGGCGCCGCAATACAAATTTTGGCTGCCTCGACCGCCGCCATTTATTTGACCGACGATCGTGGCCGGATCACCTATTACAACGAAGCCGCCGCGGCATTGTGGGGTTACCGCCCCATTCTCGGCACCAGCGAATGGTGCGGCTCCTGGAAGCTGCGCTACCCTGATGGCC
>NZ_JBLLVA010000055.1:0-9975 GCF_047739745.1 Borborobacter xinjiangensis
AGGCCTGTTCCGGCAATTCGCGAACAGGCGGCAGGTCGCAGCGTATGCCGGTCTTGCGCCTACACCATGGAAGAGTGGCACGATCAACCACGAACAGGGGGTCTCGAAGGCGGGCAATCCCCGTCTGCGCGCCATCGCCGTGGAAATGGCCTGGCTTTGGCTGCGTCATCAACCCGACTCGGCGCTTGCGCGATGGTATCACGAAAGGGTCCGCCGGCTCGGCCCGCGCACCAGGAAAGTCACGATCGTCGCCCTGGCGAGGAAACTGCTTGTTGCTTTGTGGAAGTACGCGACCAGCGGCGTGGTTATCGAAGGCGCAAAAACGAAGACCGCCTGACTGTCGACTTGGAAACCTGCAATCAATTCCACCGGAACCTGATCAGTTCTGGCGGATCCGGGGGGACGAACCGGCGTAGGGTTTGGCCTTACACGCCGTAGTTAAGAATGGTCCCGTCCTCCTGAACCCTGTCCGCAGGATGCGGAATGA
Organism: Borborobacter xinjiangensis; assembly: GCF_047739745.1. Lineage (NCBI taxonomy): Bacteria > Pseudomonadati > Pseudomonadota > Alphaproteobacteria > Hyphomicrobiales > Phyllobacteriaceae > Borborobacter > Borborobacter xinjiangensis. The sequence continues at coordinate 488 of NZ_JBLLVA010000055.1, forward strand.
TGGTGCCGCCAACGTCCTTGGCGACCGTATGTGAGCTTGAGCGCGCAGGCATTTCGACACGCGTTCCGTCGAAGGGTTCGGCCCCGAGATCCAAAAACCTGCTGCCAGCCCGGCGTCGGCCCCCTTCACGATCAGCGCGTGATCGGGAAATCCGATGCGGTCGAGAAATACGCTCAATTCGTCCTTCGGGTCTGCGAAGGCATGGTCGAATACGGGCGTGTCTTCGATCAAATACTCGGAAACGACGATCTCCCGCACATCGTCGACCAGCACCATGAGTTCGATGCCGCCGCCGGTTACGAAGGGGATATGCGGGTGGGGTCCTTAACTGCGTTCGCTGACGATCCCGCGAGGCAGCCCGGTCGCCGCCATCCCGAGCCTCGCCTTGGCGATCGCTGCCTCGCGAGTGCTACCAGCGCGGGGAATCTCTCCGGTGAACGTGCCGAGCACATCGGTGTCCAGAGCCGGCGCAGTGCCGACGATGAGGCCGAGCCTGTCGAACAGAACCGCCATGCATGGTCGCGAGCACGGCGCGGTGATCGACATATGGTCCGTGCGATTGGCAGGCGGGGCTTCCGTCGATGTGGCAGCAGTGCTCAAGAACAGCCCTCCCGCTCTTGGCGTTCGAAGGTGGCAAGTCGGGCCGGAAGGTCCATTACGCGAACACCCGCAAAGGTACTCTTTCCAGGTTCGCGTCGCTGGTACAGCTCTCCCAGTGCAGGTCTCCGGTATAGCGCCAGGCCATGCGGCCTTCGTCGTCGAGGGTGAACAGATGCAGCCAACGATTGTCGAATAGCGCGCGGACCTCTGGGTGACGTTCAAGGATGCTGCCGATCGCTTCGCGGGGAGCCTCAATCAGCACGGATAACCGCAGCGGCTCATGCGTCAGCCCTTCGCCGTCGTGAACCGATTGCCACGGCAATCCCGTCCGCAGCAGGCCGCCATTGCCCTCGACCACACCGATTCCGCCGATCACGTTGTGTAGCAGCTTGTTGCCCGCACCGAAGAGGTCGGGCGCAACTGTGGATCCGTAGTATTGAAGGCTGATCCAGCTGGCGACGACGACCGGCGCCGTCAGGATCAGTTCCAGCACGCCGAAGCCATCGTCGCGCTGCCAGTTGTAGTCGTGGAGGAAAGCCGTTCCCGCTAGGTCGCGCCCGGCCGTGCGCGACCGCGGCGCGGCAACGAAGGCTTGGCAACCGGCGAGCCCCCATTCCGGGCGGAGCTCGGCCCAGTCGCGGGCGCGATGCGGGATGTCCCGGCTGCCTGCGGCGCGCGGCAGGCGCAAGGCCCTTTCCCCCCGCGCCAGAACGCCGGCCGATTTCAGGCAGCGCTCTGCCTGGTCGACATCGTCGGCATGGGCGGTAGAGGGGTGGTCGGCGGCGTAGATTTTAACGTCATCGGTAGTCGTGTCGTGCAGCGCGGCCAAGAACAACGTATCTTCGGGAATGGCGATGCCGCGCTCGGCAAGACCGACCCGCACATCGTGGTCGTTGAGCAGCGAGGCAAGCAGCCGCGCGTTCACTTCGCCCGAATACCCGCCGCACGCGCCGCAATGCAGTGTGCTTGCATGGGGATTGTTGACCACATTGGCACCGTGACTGGCGAGCAGAACGAGCCTTGCGAAGCCTGTGGTGAGCGACATCGCCTTAAGTATGCTCGTGGCCATTGTAAGTCTTGTGTTGAGGTCGAGACCGTTGGCCGGCCGCGGTGCTGGATCGTTTGGCGCGGCATTCCGCGTCAGCGCCAGACCATCGTGCAGAAGCTTGGCGACATACATAGGGCCTGCGGCCTCAACAAAGGCAAACGAGGAGATGGCGGCTAGCTTGAATCGCCGCCAGGCGCGCTTGGCGCGGGCTGTGATCCGCGCGGCCAGATCCGACCTTGCCACTGCCGGCGTCGCCTCTCCGGAGCATGTGAAAACGCCCGGGGTAAGCAGCACCGGCAGACGCGCCTCCACGACGTCCGAGGCGAAACGGCGATGAGCGATGCCCAACCCGAAGAAACCTGCGAATCCCAGCGTCCGGATGCCGGGATCGAGGCTTTCCAGCGCCCGGCGAAACACTTCCGAGCGCACGTCGATGCAGAAGGCCATCTGAAACCTGGGGCGACCATGTGCGGCCGGAGCCGAAGACGTTCCTGTAAGAAGCGAATTCAGCCGCCGTTGCGCCGCGCGTTCGGCAGCCTCCTGCAGAATGGCGTCGATGACATCCTCCGAAGTCGCAGAGACCGGCTCGGCATAGGCAGCAATGGCAGCCTGCCACTGGAGCTCGAGCGCGGAGCCGAGTTTGCGCAGCAGGGCCGCCTCCCAGGTCAGGCGGATTGCGAGCAGGTCGGTTACCGACGCATCGGTCCCTCCGCGCAGCTCCGTCTGCCAGAGCCGATAGCGGGCGGCCTGGCTCCAGCCGCCGAGCGTTATCAGCAGGCGGTGGAAATAGCTTTCCAGCGCCTCTTCGGAGAGCCCAAGGCGGGCTACGCATTCGGTAATCGCGTCTTCAGCATTCGTCGGCGCATCCGCCACGCTCTGCGCGAAACCTGCGAGGCCGACGATTTCAGGCGTTAGATCGTGGGCCGCGATGATCCGCCATGCGGCGTAAGCGGCGCCCTGTTGTCCTTTGGCCCAGAGCGCTTGGCCCTGATCAAAATAATCGGATGCCCACCGACTGATGCGGTCGTTGACGACGCCCGGCCAGTCGATCGCAGCGACATCGCGTGCCAGATCGGCGATGGTTGGGATCGCTTGTGGTTTAGGGCGTCCAGACTGGATGGCCTGCTTCAGTGCGGCGAACGTCTTCGGCCTGAGGGTTGCGGGAGCTGCCTCGAATGCGGCTTGCAGATCTTTCTCGGCGATTTCCCCTGAACCCACCCGTTCTGCATACCAGGGCCGCGGCATGGTCAACGCTATGCCGGCCGCGCGCCGCAGTCGGGCCGCCGCAGTTGCGAGCGGCTCGCTTGTCTGGCCCAGGAAAGGGTTAACCGCGACGCTCGAGGCGAGCGGCCAAAGAGGGGGAATGGCGCGCGCCGCACGATTGGCCGCCTTAAGGATTACATCAGGAGACAGGAGCGGCGATTTGGTGGCGGTCATCAGCATGGGTGTTGTCCTAGCTCTTATGGGTTCACGACGCCTTGGAGACAGACCAGCCGCCGAGGATGCGATCCATCGTGGCGTCGACGTACAGGCCATTGGAGAGATGGACGCGTAGTCCGGCGGCGGCGGGGTGCGACGCCCAGAGCAGGAACAGCGCCTGCGCCACGGCCACCAGCCCGAAGCTCAGCACCGCGAGCGCCATCAGCGTCCACTCCAGCCGACCCGGCGGCGGCGTCGCTGGCAGAACCCCTACAGTCAGCCATTCGGCGGCGGTCTGGAGCGCGAAGTATCCGATCGCAGCGGCGCTGGCGTAGACCGCCGTCCTGCGAGTGAGGGGGCGGGGCGCTGCATCGGCAAGGCCCTCGGCCAGCAGATATGCGACACCGAAGATCAGGATGGCGCCGAGTGCCAGCGCTTGGGGTGACTTATGCTCGAAGCCGAAGGTGAATCCGAACGCCGCGCCGATCCCTGCGTAAATCGCGAGTGCGATCAGGAACGCACGGCCCACGGCGGACCCGTTGGGAACCGCGACCGGTCCGGGGCGGCGAATGGCTGCCACCTGCTCGACTGCCCCGCCGGAAGCGAGGAAGGCATGCGCCTTGTAGAGCGAGTGAGCGACAATGTGGAGGAGCGCCAGCGGGAATAGCGCAAGACCGCACTGCAGCATCATAAACCCCATTTGGGCCACCGTGGACCAGGCGAGCGAGGTCTTGACCGCAGGTTGCGTCAGCATCACGAGCGCACCGAACAACGCTGTGAACCCGCCCAGCATTGCCAGCATTGCCAGAACGCCGGGCGCCGAAAGCATGACATCGGCGAAGCGGATCAGCAGGAAGCCGCCGGCATTGATCACGCCGGCATGAAGCAGAGCCGAAACCGGAGTCGGCGCTTCCATCACCTCGGTGAGCCAGCCATGTGTCGGGAATTGTGCGGATTTCAGGACCGCAGCGAGCGCGAGCATGGCGGCTGTTGCGACAATGAGCCAGGAGTCGTCGCCCGTCCGGGCCAGCGCGTTGATTGTAGCGATATCGGTCGTGCCGAAGCTCATCCCGACAAGAACGGCTGCGCTGACCAGGGCGATGGCGCCGATCGTCGAGAACAGGCGCTTCTTGCGCGCCGCGCGCTGCGCCGCCACACGCTCGGGATAGAACAGCAGCAGGCGATGCAGCGCGACACTGGTCGCGATCCAGGCAGCGACCAGCTGTACGAGATTGCCAGCCTGGACGAGAAGGAGGACTGCCGCAAGCGCAGCGCAAAGCCAGCCGATGAAATAGCCTTGTCGAGCCTCGCCATCGAGATAGGTACAGGAGTACTTCACGACGATCCAGCCGACGAACGCCACTAGGAGCAGCATTGTCGTGCTCACCGCATCGAGCCGTACCGACAAGCCGATGCCGTCCCGTCCAATCAGCCCGCTGTCGCCGGCGCCGCTTAGGATCAGTACCGTAAGCGATGCCAACGCTATCAGCAGTCCGCCGAACGCGGTACTTTCTGCGACGATGGCTACCAATTTTGGGCGTCGGCCGTTCCGAACCAAGCCGAATACGGCGGCAATAAGTAGCAGGAGCGGTGCAGAAAGCGGCAGCAGATAAAGCGACAAGGCAATCCCCTGAATCGTTGACGGTCGGATGCCTTCGATATCGATCGGCAGGATCGAATAAAAATTCATTGTTTGCAGAGAATCGTTCGGTATCATCGAACGGTATGACATCCCTGAACTACAACCATCTGCGCTATTTCTGGGCTGTTGCCCACGACGGCAACCTCACCCGCACTGCGGAGAGGCTGAACCTGACGCAGTCAGCCCTGTCGGTTCAGATCCGCAAACTCGAGGAGCGCCTTGGTCATTCGTTGTTCGAGCGTCGGGGGCGGCAACTCCATCTGACCGAGGCCGGGCAGATCGTCCTCGACCATGCCGACGCGATCTTTGCCACCGGCGATGAAATGCTGGGCACGCTGCGGCAGACAGGAGCAGTCCGGCAGGCGCTGCGCGTCGGTTCGCTTGCTACGCTGTCGCGCAACTTCCAGATGGAGTTCCTGCATCCGGTTCTCGGCCGCACGGACATCGATCTCATTCTTCGATCGGGCAGCGCGGGCGAACTGTTGCGTGCGCTTGAGGCGCTCAACCTCGATGTCGTTTTGCTGAACCAAGCACCGTCAGGTGACGCTCTGATGCCTTTCGTCACGCACCGTCTTGCAGAGCGTCCGGTCAGCCTCGTGGGTACACCGGATCGGTTGGGGCATGCCGCAAGCTTCGTGGATCGACTGCGAAGCCACCCCATTATCCTGCCGACGGTGGAGAGTAGCGTCCGCATTGGATTCGACGCGCTGGTGGATCGCGTGGGCGTCCGGCCGCAGATCGTGGCCGAAGTGGAGGATATGGCGATGATGCGGCTTCTCGCCCGCGAGGACATCGGGCTGGCCATTCTCCCACCAATCGTTGTCAAAGACGAGATTGCGGCAGGCGTGCTGGTGGAAGGCGATCAATTGCCAGGCATTGTGGAGACGTTCCACGCTGTCACTATGTCGAGGCGCTTTCCAAATCCTTTGGTGCAGCTTCTCGTTCATCCCGTGATCACACCAGCGGACCTATAGTTTCACTTCGTAGCGCCGAATGGCGGCGGGGAATTTCGCAGCGAAGTGAGCAAGGTTTCACCGACTCCTCGTGCGTGTGCTCGATACGGCCCGTCATCTCTGCCACCACTGCCTCGTGACGGTACTTTGTTGGTTCGCGTTCAGAAAGGCCGAGCCTCCTCTCGAGTTACGCCGAGGGGCGATCGGTGCCGATAGATGCCGGACCGCAAAATTTTTCTTGGACGATACTCGTCCATTAAATCAACAGAGTAGAGTTCTGATGGCTTTCAGGACCGGCCTTTCAGGCAAATAAAGAAAAAATTGCAATGAAAACAATTTTTATGGCGATCGATCCTATCGAGTGGGGGTGACGTGGAGTACCGGAGCGTAGATTCGGATTTTGGCGGATAGCTTGGGCGAATGGTTTGTGGCGATAGTGGTCGATAGTCTTGGCTTTTAAAGATTTAGAGCTTTACGCGCCGAGTCCACGACCGAAGCCCGAGCAGTGGCGGCATGCCGCTCTATCGGAGGAAAAGATTTTGCCCCCCGACCATCGATCATTTGTATTCAGGCTCCATGTGTCAGGGGGAGTGTAGCCGGGTGGTTCTGGGGCCGTTCGCGAGCGCGCCGTCGATGCTCATTTGTTGCACTAAGCTTCCTTCCCCAGGACGCGTGGGTTGGGCGCTTGCATTGACTCGTACCTTGGAAAGTTCAAAGCGGCTCGTCAAAGACCAGCAACGACATGCGCCTGGATTTTCGCGGAGACAACATCGTTACCATTGGCCTTCGCAATTTCTTCCATGGCGACCTCGGTCACGCTTTCCAGACCGGCAGCATCGCGCCCCTCGATTTCGTTGCGGAGCGGCGTTCCTTGGCAATAGGCGATAGCAGTGTGGCGGGGGCTCGGAGCGACGCTGCTTTTTGCTAGAGTTTCGATTTGGATTGTCGGGAAGTCAGCAGCGTAAAATGGCCTCAATCGCTCCTACGTCATGGTACCCGTGCGGCGTCCGTACCAGCGGGGCGGGGCGGCGGAACTGCAACACGATCCGGGAAGAACATAACGCCAAACTGGCAGCACACGGCATCGAAACTTTCATTTTCGAAGGGCAACTGCAGCGCGTCGGCTTGCCTCCACGTGATGCTTGGATCGGGCGCTTGCCGAGCGATGGCGCGGTCGAGCATGGGCTGGTTGAGATCGGTGATCACATAGCGTGCCTCCGCGCTGAGCATGGAAGCCAGTGCGCGCGGGACGACACCGCTCCCGGCCGCCGTTTCGAGAACGGTCTCGGGACTAGATCCGCTGACGTGAGCAGCGAGATCGGCCGCATACGACTTGAAGATGATAGGGACCACGTAGGCATCGTAGACGTCAGGTATTGAGCCGGCGAATACTTTGTCGGAATTTGACATGAGCGTTCTCCCTGACCACCGCATGCCTTGTCGCTTATGATTCCGAATTAAGGACCAAACCGGCGTTGCGCAAGGCGCCGCGACGGCTCGCCGCTTTACGCACACCAGAGGGTGTGCCAATTCCACCGAGTACGCCTGACGCGATCCGACGTGACCTAGATCGGCTCGCTGTGGTGCGCGCACAGAATTGGCGATGACGCGGTCGCCCTCTATGGGGCGGCCGGCGTCGAGTTCAAGCAGAGCGCGGACATCGTCATCGCCCGGAAAGACCTTTACCTCAGCCTCGGCGAGGTGCGGGTCGATTATGTGTTCGTCTCGCGCGCCGGGGAAGAACAGACCGTCACGATCGGTTTCCCGCTGCCGCGAGTGCCCGCGACGCCGGACGACCCCGCATCGGTTCAGCTCGTAGAGGGGAGCGGCGGGGATCTTCGCAATTATCTCGGCTTAGGCGTCGCGGTGAACGGACGCCCGCTCATCTCGGTGTTGCACGAGTTCGCATGGCTGAACAACAGCGATGTCACCGCCGAAGTCCAGGCAGCGGGCCTGCCGCTGCTGGTGGATCTCGAGTGTTGGGAGGCGCTACAGGCGCTCGATCCCGATACGGCCGAGGCGCTTGCCGCATCCGGATTGCTGTGGGGCCACGGCCCGCCGAACCGGACGCGGGCCTGGGATTACCAGGCGGTCTATGAATGGCGCCGGACCTTCCCCCCGGGCGAAACAGCGGTGTCCATTCACTACCGGCCTCTCCTTGGCTGGCGAACCGACTACGGCAAATCCTTCTATCTGGAAGGCGAGCACGCGGGGACGGCCTGCGTCGACGATCGGCTGCGTGGCGAGATCGAGGCAAGCGGCGGCTATCGTGAGGGCGCCGAACTCACCTACATCATGACCACAGCCAGGAACCGCGCGGGGTCGATCGGCCGGTTCAACCTGACCGCAGGCACGACCAGACCCAAGGAGTGGGCGCCAGGTAAGATACTGATCGCCCTATGCCCGGCCGAAGCATCCACCGACGAGCAAGGCTACCGGCACTGGAGCGCGACGAACTTCGTTCCCGAAAAGGATATCAGGGTTTTCTTCTACACCACCGACTGAGGGCGCGATCCGCAAGCCGTGCCACGAGCGGCGCGGCTTGGGCTTCCGTTCGGGAGGCGCCAGAGATGCGCATGCTGAACGCCGGTCCCATCCGCGCCGCCCGGCCCTCGCTGCTTCGCAGGATCGAACGCTCCAGCGGCATAGGTGGCGATCCTGGACACAAGCAGCGCGACCGGTCTTTCCGACATGCGGTGGCGGCCAGGCAGGCCAGCGACCATTTCCTGCGCGATTGGTTCGAGAGCACTTCCGGGCGAAAATCCCGGGCCAGGTCTCGGTGGAAATCAACACCTTGGCCACCGCGCGATGGCCTGCCGCTTCCACTGCCTGATTTGTCCGGATGAAGCTGGTGCTTCGTCGCCAGTTTCGAGATCCTCTGTTCGCCACTGATCCGCTTGACCGACCATCCCTGAACATGAAAGGCGGCTTACCTTGCGGCATCCACCGACTTTATCCCCAGGCCAACAAATCAAAAGAAGAACGAATGGACGCATCAGAATTAAAATTGAGGGTCAAAATCGGATGCCGGTTACTGCAAAAACAGGGCAAAAACTGCACGCCGAAACACACGCTATCTTTTTACGATTATTCGCAGATTCGTCGGATGTGTTTTCCATCTTCCCTAAAGGTCAAGGTAACATACCGTTAACCTTTGTGACTTGCGGGAGGTAGCATGCTCCCGGTAGGTGCAGGCCTCGCCAAGACCGGCTTGCTCATTGCTCTGCTGGTTCTTGGAGTCGACTGGCAAAGCGGGGCCGGGGGCTTAAGACATGAAAGATTAAGTGAAAGGTTAGTAATGGCAATTGAACCAGCCCGCTTCGGCATGCCCGATGCAACCACAAGCGGCGTTCCGCCGGGCACCACGCTCAAGCCGTATACCGGCCCCATGCACATCACGACGGACGGTGCCGTCATCGAGAACGTCATCATCAACGGAATGCTGACGGTCGAGGCGGAGAACGTCACGATCAGAAACTCTGTCATTCAGAATTTCTCAACTTGGGGGATTCAAGGTGATAAGGCCCCCGGGCTGCGTGTCGAATACAATGATATCGACGGCACTGGCTCAACACGCACATCAGGAATGCTTATTGGAGGGGATGGAGCCGCAGCGATTGGCAACGACATTCGCGGCATGGTCATTGGCATCCAGCTGGCAGGCGACGGCATCATCAAGGATAACTATATCCACGATCTGGCCGACACATCCTCGAACCCAGATGATCGCCACTTCGACGGAATCACCCTCTTTGGTGGCGGCGGCAACCTGATCGAACACAATACGATCCTCTTGCCGCCCAAGGATGGTGGCACAGCCGCTGTC
>NZ_JBLLVA010000056.1:0-9587 GCF_047739745.1 Borborobacter xinjiangensis
GTCTATGCCGTCACGGCCTATGTCCTCAACCTGAACGGGATCGTCCCGGACGACGCCATTCTCAACAAGGAATCGCTGCCGAAAGTCCAGATGCCCAATCGCGAGTCGTTCGAGCAGACCGATACCGTGACGTTGACGGAAACGGGGGCCTGCATGGAGGGCTGCGAGCCGTTCTCGGTCGAGATGAACGGCACCACGCCCTCAACGATCAACGAGGAGCAGGTTCAGTAACGGCGGCGGAGGAGATGGGCCGGCCCGATCGGATTAGCCGCCAAGAGATTATGGATTCGATCACCGTGTTCCTCGACATCATCAGGAGCGGGATCAACATCGTGACTCTCGCCGACAATCATCTTTATCCGACGGGAAAAGCTGAATTCACCGAGATGATTTACTCTGTGATGGTGCTGAGCCTCCGGTTTCTTCTCGACGGTCGAACTGGTCAACGCTCTGGAGCAGGAGAAGTCCCAAGGTCGCCCAGGTCAGATCGCCAATCGCCTGGCGCACTCCGATCTCGTCATCCTGGACGAGCTCGGCTATCTGCCGTTCAGTGCTTCAGGCGGCGCACTGCTCTTCCATCTGCTGAGCAAGCTCTACGAGCACACCAGCGTCATCATCACCACGAACCTGAGCTTCAGCGAATGGGCCAGCGTCTTCGGCGACGCCAAGATGACCACCGCGCTGCTCGATCGGCTCACCCATCATTGCCACATCCTCGAAACAGGAAACGACAGCTTTCGCTTCAAGAATAGCTCGGCGCATGAGCCCAAACGTCGAAGGAGAAACGGAGGAACTTGACCACCACGACCGACACGAACGATACCTCAAGGCGGGTCACTTCTCGGCGCAAATCCCGGGTCAGCTCTCAGCGCAAATCAACAGCCTGTTGGAAAAGCTGAAAGAACTCGTCGCTCAGTGTGAATCTCGGGTTTTTGATGGCTATTCTTCTGGCCCACGCCGTGAGGATGCTAACCGCCATGCAAAGCACAGCTCGAGCACTTCAAGAAGAGTGTAAAAACGCTTCCCCCGTCCGGCCGCTTGACATGCAGTAGGCGGCTGGCTTCAGCTGGCCGCCCTCACGCCGCTCCCTCGACTCCGCGTCTTCCTCCAGCATATGCACCGGCAGGAAAGCGATCGCTCCGACGTCAACCTCGCCGCTCCTCCGGTACATCCTGCCTGAGAAGCTCTACCAAGACCTGGGCAGTCTCGCGGAGCAGGGAGCGGAGTTCCTCCAGCCCCATTCGTTCTAAATGATCGGCGGCGTCCAGCAGTTTCACGACCAGCTCCACCCCGCATCGACGAACCTCTGGCATTTTTTCCTCCCTTGCATAAAGGGACGATAGCGAGGGTTTTCGTTCTCGTCCACGCATCCGCTCCAGGTCGGCAGACCCGGTGACAAATCACTTGAACGTCTAGCCCGCCGTCTCTCACGAGGCGGCAGGCTTCTGGAATTTCAGGTTGACGCCACTAACGTTTCCACCCGTATCCGCGTTGGGATGGCCCGTTCCGTTTCAATTCCTGAAGCCGCTCCCATGCTTCGATGAAGCTCGGCCTGGCCTCCTCTTCGACATCCCAAACGACGAGCTGCGGCCCCTCAACTTTCTCGAACCATTCCGATGTCCGCTTAAGGTACACTCCATGCAGCGAGTTGAAGGTGTAGTCGTGCAGGTCGGCCAGACTCCTCCACACGGAAACGGTTGCCGACATCCGACCATCGAATCCGCAAGCTGCAAGTTCTGCGGCTATGACCTCGTCTGGAATACGCCACAAAAAGCCTTTGTGCTCTTCGGCCAGCCGATATACTTCGCTTAGGCTGTCCAGAAATTCTTTCAGTCTCGGGTCATTCACCGGGTACTTCATAAGGCCCCAGCTCATCTGCGCTATGGTCATGATTAGTCCTCCCATTTCGGCGCCCCAACATATCGATCGGCCGTAAACCGGTTGGCCCAGAATGGTGAAAACCAAAGATTACTTTGTGAAATATTGTTAAGCGGAGCGGGATCGTCATCACTGCTCGAATGTACGTGATCCCGAAGGAACAAAAGCGACGCTCAGCGGCTTGATCGCACTCGGCTCTGGCAGGGCGGGTCTTTTTGCGTTGGACGGAGCCTAACTGGCTGACCCGGTTGGGCGCGTCCCATCAGCCGAACGATTTCATTCCGGCAAAGCTTCAGGCGGCTAACCGGCCTTCGCACGAAGTATGCGATCGATGAGCTCAAGCATCCGCACCTGTCCGAACGACTGATAATGTCCGGCGAACACTGTGTTGACCGGCAACCTCCGAAGCCGATTCAGGCTATCAGCAAATGTGATCGGATCGCTTACTGCGAAATCTCGCTCCACCACAGGATCATCGTAAAGTGTGTCGCAGGTGAACAGACTGCCAGTTGCAGCTTCCCAAAGCGCCATACTACCCACCGTCACTCCCGGGACGTGGAGCACTTCCAGGCGTCGATCTCCCAAATCAATGATGTCGCCGTCATCGAAACATACAGTCGGCGGGGCGCCTTGCATCCGATAGTTTGCCGCCTCAAACCCCTCATAGGGTAGTGCGGTCAGCATGGTCTCATCGACGTAGGTTGAAACGACAGAAGTTTCATCAGTAGGATGCGCGATCTGGTCTGCATCCAACCGATGACACCCTCGCTCGGCGAAATAGTGAAGTCCGCCCGCGTGGTCGTAGTAGCAGGCGCATGCCACCGCCAAGACTGGCTTGTTGCTAATGGCATCAATCACTACACGGGGCGACACGAAGCCGGTGCCGGCGTCGACGACAAGATCACGCTCTGAACCCCGAACGAGCCAAATATTTCCTGCGAGATAAGGGTCGATCCAAGTCTCGCGCAAACGCACGATATTATGATCACAGGCTTCGATGCCGTACCAGAATTCAGCGACCCGCTTTTGCACGAATGCTTCTCCTTGCTATGGTATTCCGCTGCCTCGCATTTGTTCAAACATATTTTACCGGCACCTCGGGGGCTATGGTGCCAAACGGCATCCGAGGTCACGGCCCGTCGTCTCTCCCCCCTCAGAGGCGGCGGGCTTTTTGTTTGCTGATGGGACCCCGACTTGGGGAAGAGCAGGTCTTAGATTCGAGCTATAGGAGCGGCGCTCAGAACAGCCAGAAATAGGTTGGCAGATAACCAAGTACCTGCAGATATTCGATACCTTCAATGGCCGGAAATATAGCCAGAAAATAGAGGGCATCGAAGAATGTACTCCGTAGCGCTCTGGTGGAGAACATGTGCTGATGCTCGTCCTGATAAATCCAGTTTTGGGCCAGAACCGCGGCGTTCTAGTCAAATACGCTTCGAACTTCGGACCAAATTTATCTCGAAGGAACGCCTCTTCCTTTCGGACAGTGATCGTGAAAACCGCATAGGTGCACACGCCAAGAACGGCGGCAACAATTATCGATCCGAACATGAGACCTATGCCGAATGCTCCAATCGTCGAGAATAGATACAGCGGATTGGAGTGCGCCCCTGAGGGTGGACAATGATCAGGCTGCTGTTTTGCCAGTCTGCCGGATGTGTTGATCCTCGAACTGCTGCGGGCTCAGATAGCCGAGCGCCGAATGGAGCCTGCGGTTATTGTAGACATCCTCAATGAAGCGGGGAAGGTGTTCAATGACGTCGTCGAAGGTTTCGAAAGCCATCGGGTAAACAGCTTCGACCTTCAGCGTCTTCATGAAGCTCTCGGCCTTGGCGTTGTCATAGGGATTGCCTCTGCGGCCCATCGAGCCGATCAGACCTTGATCGACAAGAAGTTGCCGGTAGATCTCGGCGGCATACTGCGAGCCGCGATCGGAATGGTGAATGCAGCCTGGCGGTGGTCTTCTCCGATCGATGGCAGTCCTCAAGGCGGCGACCGTCAGGCGCGCATCGATCGAGCGGCCGATAGCGTAGCCGACGATCAGGCGCGACCATGCATCGAGGAGGACGGCGACGTAGACGAAGCGGGTCGGCAGCGCGACATAGGTGATGTCGCTGACCCAGAGCTGGTTGGGACCGGTAGGGGCGATGTCCTTCGCCAGGTTGGGGAAGATTGGGCCATCGTGGTCGCTGTCGGTGGTGGCCACGAAGCGCCGCCTCATCTTGGGCTGCAGGTCATGCTCGCGCATCAGGCGCCGAATCTTTTTGTGGTTCACGACGAAGCCTTGCTGACGCAGCGCAGCGCCGACGCGGCGATAACCGTAGAACTCGAACTCGTCGCAGATCGCGAATATTGCCTCGACAATCGCGGTGTCGTCGACCGCCTTCTCCGGGCGGTCGTAGTAGGTCGAGCGCGCGATCCCCATCAGTCGGCATCCTTCAGCGATGGAGATGCCGCGGGGCCGGTGACGACGGATGTAGTCCCTCTTCTCGGCGGCGGTGCGCTTTTCAGAGCCCCCTTTAGAAACTCCAGTTCGAGAGCTTGCTTGCCGACGAGCCGCTCAAGGGCCGCGATCCGGGCCTCGTATTCCTGGATAAGGTCGGCGGCCTGCGCATCGTCATCGAAGGCACCTTCCTCATATTTGCGAACCCAGACACGGATCAGGTTTCGGGTGACGTCGTGCCGTTTCGCCAAACCGTGAAGCGTCTCGCCTGACAGATATTCCTGCGCGACCTGCCGCTTAAACTCGATGCTGTGAGTGCTATATCTTGCCATGGGTTCCCTTTTTCGAAAACCCGACAAGCCTGGTCAATTCCTCAAGCCTATCTGTCCACCCTCAGGGGCGCACTCCACGAGCCCGGCGAAGCTCACCGCTATCAGCACCGCGGAGAGGTCGATGACTATCGGCCACTGAGCCAGGATTCCGATCGTCGCAGCCACGGTGACCCCGACAAGCGCGCCAAGGAAGCCGCCCACCAGCGAGAGCGTCATCGCCTCTACAAGGAACTGGATCTGGAACAGTTCGCGGATGGCCGACATGACATCCTCCGCGGAAGCTCCTTCGGCAAACTTGACGGTGATGTTGTGCACGAAGGTAGGATTGGCGCGGCTCGTGCCCACAAACTGACGCCGCGCCGTCCTTAGGGGCACGAGGGCTATGTCGTCCTGGTTGTCGCCCAGACACTCTGCCCTTTTGCGCTCAAGCAGTCCGACCACCGTGAACGGCACGTCGCGGATGCGGATGCTGGCATCCAATGGATCGGACTCGCCGAACAGTTTCTCGCGCATCGTCGTGCCGAGAAGGACCACATTCGCGGCACGCTGATTGTCCTCGGGCGTCAACTCGCGTCCGGCAAAGACGCGCCACTCGCGGGCCACGAAATACTCAGGCGTGACGCCGCGAAGCACCCCTTGCCAGTTCGATGCGCCCACCATGAGTTGTTCGCGAGCATGCAGAAGCGGAGCGGCCACGACGACCCCCGGGATCTCCGATCCGACCGCTGCCGCGTCCTCCTCGCTGAGCCGCGGGGCTGCACCGCTTCCAAGGCTGACGCTGCCCATCCTGGCGCTGCCCGGCGTGACGGTTACGAGGTTTGACCCGAGGCGGCGTATCTGGGCCGCTATGAGTTCCCGGGCACCGATCCCCACGGCTATCGACGGCCGCGACGCCGATGATGATGCCCAGCATTGTCAGACCGCTGCGCAGGCGGTGCGCCCGCATCGACCGCAGTGCCGTTCTCGTGCTACCCGACATTGGAAATCAGCGACCGACGGGGCTTGATCAGTGACCGGGCGTTCGTGCATTCCGATGTCACCCGACCGTCCCGGAAGGTGACGATGCGGTCGGCATGGGCAGCCACTTCGTTCTCATGCGTGACCAGCACAATAGTCAGGCCCGCACTGTTGAGGCTGCGCAAGATCGCCATGATCTCCTGACCGGTCTGGCTGTCGAGAGCGCCGGTGGGTTCGTCGGCAAGCAGAAGCGAAGGGTCGGTGACCAGGGCGCGGGCAATCGCGACGCGCTGCTGCTGTCCTCCCGAGAGCTCGGCCGGGGTATGGTTCGCCCGGTCGGCCAACCCCATTTGTTCAAGCATCGCAAGGGCACGGCGACGCCGCTGGCGCGCCCAGGCACCGCGATAGACGAGGGGCAGTTCGACGTTCTCGAGCGCTGTTGCGCGCGGAAGCAGATTGAAAGCCTGAAAAACGAAACCGATCCTGCGATTGCGGATTGCCGCGAGCGCGTGCGGCCGCAAGCCACCCACATCGGTTCCGTCGAGGAGGTATGTACCTTCGGTGGGACTGTCGAGACAGCCAAGTATGTTCATGAAGGTCGACTTACCCGATCCAGAGGGTCCCGTCACAGCCATGAATTCCCCGCTCCGGACCCTTATGGTTACGCCGTCCAGAGCCCAGACCATCGCGCCGCCGACGCGATAGCCATGACGCAGCCCTACTGTACTGATGAAGGCCATTGCCACTCCCTCAACGGAGACGGAATCTGATGAGAAGCGACGAAGCGTCCGCGTCGTTGTTCGCTGTGGCGGCAGGCCCGGTGATGACCTGCTGGCCTTCGTGCAACTCGCCTGACAGCACCTCGGTGACCCGGCCGTCGGTGGTGCCGAGAGCGACGGCAACAGGCCTCGGCGCGCCGTCTTGCCCCGGCACAAACACTCGGCCGGGAACCCCGCGTCGTGGGTTGAGGCCGGAGACGCCCGCGGTGACCGAGGCCTCGTCCATCTTGTCGGGCCTAAAACGGAGTGCGGCGTTGGGAATGGTCAAGGCATTCCTGCGGGTAGCCACCACAACCTGGAGGTTGGCGGTCATGCCGGGCAGAAGCAATTCGTCCGGATTCTCGGCCGTAATGACGGCGACGTAGGTCACGACGTTCTGCACCAGCTGCGGGGCCTTGCGTATCTGCTTGACGCTGCCTTCGAAAACACGCTCGGGATAAGCGTCCACGGTGAAGGTGACGGGCTGTCCGACCGCGAAGCGGCTGATGTCCGCCTCGACCACCGACGCGTCAACCTGCATACGCGTCAGGTCCTGCGCGATCGTGAACAGCACCGGTGTCTGCAATCCCGCCGCAAGGGTTTGGCCACCGCTGACGGCGCGGCTGATCACTGTTCCGGTGACCGGAGCGCGGATGTAGGTGCGGTCCAGATCAATCTGGGTCTGGCGAAGCACGGCTTCCTTCTGCTTTACTTGAGCCAGGGTGTTAGCAAGCTGGGCGTCGGCCATGCCAGCCTGCGCCGCCCGTATCGCCGCTTCTTGCGACTCCTCCTCCGCGCGGGCGGCAACGGCCTGCGCTTCGGCAGACCTGTAGGCGGTGTGGTCGCGCTCCCACTGCATCGTCGCGGATCTGGAAAAGGGTGCGCGCCCGTGGGTGAAGCTCTGGAGGGCGGAAAATACGACGGGTCGCATCACGCGGCCGCTCCGCCACAACGGTCTGCCATATCAGGGCATCAATACGCTGCTTCTCTGGTCGGAGGCTTTGGCAAGAGGGTTCGTCTCGCCCACCTGGATGACTCAAGCAGAGCGTTGAACTGGGCGGTCGTGTTCGAAAGGGCGAGACCGGCTCCATGGTGGTTTACGCCAGCCGCTTCACCCGCACCGAAACCGATGCAAAGGGCGAGGAAGTCGAACGCGGCATTCCCTTTCTCAAGGGTTATACCGTGTTCTGCGCCGATCAGATCGATGACCTGCCGGCGCAGTATTACGGCAATCCC
This sequence comes from Borborobacter xinjiangensis, assembly GCF_047739745.1. Taxonomy (NCBI): domain Bacteria; kingdom Pseudomonadati; phylum Pseudomonadota; class Alphaproteobacteria; order Hyphomicrobiales; family Phyllobacteriaceae; genus Borborobacter; species Borborobacter xinjiangensis. The sequence continues at coordinate 7,605 of NZ_JBLLVA010000056.1, forward strand.
GCGCCGGTGCCCGATCCGGTCGAACGAGTCGAGCACGCGGATGCCTTCTTCACCAATACCGGCGCTGTCATCCGCCACGGCGGCGACAAGGCATTCTTCAATTCGGAGCTCGATATCGTGCAGATGCCGCCCTTCCAGAGCTTTCGCGACGCCCCGAATTATTATGCCACTTAGGGCACGAACTGACCCATTGGGCCGGCTCGGAAAAGCGGCTCGACCGCAACCTCTCCCGCTATCACAAGGATCGCTCGTTTCGCGCCCGCGAAGAGCTGGTTGCCGATCTCGGCGGTTGTTTTTTGGCGGCAGACCTCGGCATCGTTCCCGAACTCGAACCGAGACCTGATCACGCAAGTTACCTTGCAAGCTGGCTGACCATTCTCAAGAACGAGAAGCGCTTCATTTTCGCCGCGGCGGCGCATGCCCAGCGTGCGGTCAATTATCTGCATGACCTCCAGCCCTCCGGCGAAGTCGCCGAGGCCGCGTGATGTTCTCGCCAATCGAGAACGGGGAAGGCCGTTGCATCCCCGATCAGGCGTCACTTCCAACGAGTCGATCTGACGGCCGCCGACCATGGCCAGCCCAATCTCTGGCCAATCGAATGTGAGGGTATGTGCGGCGTCTGATGCCAGATTTGCCCCAACGATATAAATTGGACCATTCGCTCTGGAATCAGTCATTCAATTGCATTACATTGATCGCAAGAGGCAGGAGACATCCATGGCGACGAATGCACTCGTGCAGACACGCATTGACTCCAGTATCAGGGACCGCGCCGCTTCCGTGCTTGAAGGGATGGGGTTGACGGTTTCCGATGCAGTGCGGATCCTGCTGACGCGCACCGCCAACGAAGGCGCATTGCCGTTGGAGCTGGTCAGTAACAGCGAGGCTCACGATGCCTGGTTTCGTGCCAAGGTGATGCAGGCGCTCGAGGACACAAGGCCAGACTCCAGCGCTGAGGATGTTCAGGCGCATTTCGCCTCAAGACGTGAGGCCGCGTTGCGCAAGGCCGGCACAACGAAGTCATGAGGCTTACGTGGTCGGCGTTTGCGCTTGCTGATCGCGACGACATCTTCACACACATCGAAGCGGACAGTCCGCGTGCGGCGGTCGCCGTTGACGAGCATATTGCGCAGGCCGTGCTCCGTCTGGTCGAGTTTCCCGAAAGCGGTCGTCCTGGCCGAGTGCCCGGCACGCGCGAACTGGTCATTCCCCGAACGCCCTATGTTGCGGCTTATGCTCTGGCCTCGGATCGCATTCGCATCCTGCGTGTGCTTCATGGCGCGCAGATGTGGCCCGAAGACTTTGCATCCGACTAGCCGCTGCAACGCAACCGCCTGCACAGCGCCATGCTATGGTGCCGATCGAGGCTGAAGCGGGGGCCTGGCGTGCGCTCGCCGACGCCATTCCCCCGCATCGTCACCATAGACGGAGTTTGGGTTCAACGCTCGGGCCAGCCTGAGGAGTGACAGTCGGCGATTATCTGCCAACCTGCTTTGGCGTCTCCGTTCCGGTGCCGGTGAGGGTGCGATGTGGCATGATTCGGCCTGGTAGGTTTTGCTCAAGCCACACACTGCCTGTCGTCGGGATGGTTTTCAATCGAACCGATCGCTTGTCAGGTGGCTATGACGCCGGCGATGAAACGCCGGTCTTCATTCCGTTTCCCAAAAGCCACGTCCATCTGCGACCTCGATGTGACTGGTCTGACCGAAGGCCGATCCCGCTATCGCGGGCTCTCGATCTTGTCCCGGCAACGGCCTTCGCGACTTTCTTCCCCTGACGGCTGCGCCGTCATTCCTCGCGGATCAAGAAAGTCTCTCCCGCCGCCTTTCACTTCGTTCCAGCCCTAAGGACCACCCCATTGCGCAGGCGCAACGGGGACCCCGGTGGGTGCCAGTCGATCGCCTCCGGTCCACCGAATCAAGGTCGCGATGGGCGCGGCCCGAGCAACAAAGGAATGAGACACATGGCTACCATCGGCACCTT
>NZ_JBLLVA010000057.1:0-9553 GCF_047739745.1 Borborobacter xinjiangensis
GTCTATGCCGTCACGGCCTATGTCCTCAACCTGAACGGGATCGTCCCGGACGACGCCATTCTCGACAAGGAATCGCTGCCGAAAGTCCAGATGCCCAATCGAGAGTCGTTCGAGCAGACCGATACCGTGACGTTGACGGAAACGGAGGCCTGCATGGAGGGCTGCGAGCCGTTTTCGGTCGAGATGAACGGCACCACGCCCTCAACGATCAACGAGGAGCAGGTTCAGTAATGGCGGCGGAGGAGATAGCTACATGGCACTTCAGTTCCACAGGAGAAGATGAGGCGGGCCCGCGCCAAGCGCAGGCCAGCGGATCGATCACTCGACAGCCGGAACTGCCTTGGCAAGGTTCCAGACTGCCTCGCAATCGTGCCTGGAAGCGCTTCAGCCGCATCGCATTGCCAGCACGAATACGCTGGACATCGCCATCGCGCCAGCCGCCAGCATAGGCAATAGAAGGATGCCCCAGACGGGGAAGAGCGCGCCGGCGGCCACTGGGATGAGCGCCGTGTTGCGCTATCTCGGTGTCGACGTGGAGGATGCACTGATCTTGGCCGAACGAACCGAAATCTGACATTCGGCAGTCAACCGTGCCATATTGGTGACCGTTTCCAGCACCAAGGTTCTTTTGCCGCAACATCTCACCCGGGGTGGATTCCTGACAGACTGCTTTTGGAGGCGGGTTTAGGAAAGCGGCCATTTATGGTCAGCTTGACGTCGACAGCAACGCGCTCTCTATTTTCGACATCCAGCAATGATGCGGTCGCGGCCGCCAGAACCTGCCATTTGTTGATGTCCACGCGACTGCGGAGGGCCAATTTTCGAGGGCTATCGACGACGCTAATGGGCACATTATAGTCGTTATAGTCGTTCAAGAAATCTCTTGATCACGCTGGCCGCACCCTGTTTTTTGTCAGCAGTTTTGTTCCTTTTTTCCTGCGAGGATTTTACCTCCGGTTTCAACGCTTGCAGATGTTTGGCGGCTTCGCCTCCTTTCTTGCTCTTCCCTTCCTTGCCGCCTACCTTGGTTGTCTTGGCCATACCGATATCCTCCCTGCACCGTCGCCCGAGTTGCGCGGTCAAAAGATAGTTCCCTCTCAGGCGGCCGGGTCTGCTGTCAGTAGGTTATGCCGGTGAGCGCTAAATAGAGGATTGAACCCGGCACCGCTATCGCGATTGCGAGCAAAACCCAAGCAGCTGGGTTCGCGTTCAGTCTGGTTATATATTTCATGATTTTTGTCTCCCGCCGTTGCCATTCCAACTCTGTCTGATCCTCTGTCCTGGTATTTTTTCGAGATGCCCAAGTGCATCCATGATACCTGCACGGACCTTTTCCAGAACCTTGCGATCCGCTTCGATCGCGTCTGCCGCCTCCTGCAGCATTTCAACCACCTCGTTCTTGGTAAACTGCTCTGAGTTTGCGGCCATGGCACGAAGGTCGTGCACGATGTCGTGGGTGATCATGTGGTGGCTAGCCACAAGTCCGTGTGTGAACCGTGACGTCAGCAAGTTCGGCTTCTAGTTCTGAAATTCGATCGGCGGCGACCCGCATGAGCTGGTCGGCGGTAACGATGTATGGAAATTCGCCATCAATCTCAGCGTCGGCATGCCTACGTAAATGCTCAACAAGGTAATCAGCCGGGAGAGCAGCCAAGTAGGCCCGAATAGAAGCGCCCACGCCGGCTGCAAGCTGTGTTGAAGTAGCATGGGTCAGTTCGGACCGAAGGGGGGCACAAGATTTCACCGACGCCAGGTACGCCGAAACTCCGGCTGCCAGTGCATTTTCATCCAGATGAATGCTCATGATCATCAGCCTCACATTGCCGGCCGGAGGTAGTTCCGAAATGTCGAGCGATCTACGAAGCTTGATATGCTTCGCCAGAAGTAGCCTCAGTTCGGATTCGACTTGGTATCCCGCCTCAAACAGTGAATGAGCAACAGCCGCGTTAAAAGCTGCGCTCTGGCCGGCCCAAGCTCGCGAACTGCTGAGAGAAGCCGCTCAATCATGTTCATGTCATCGAAGGTGAGATAGGCGGAAGACGCGGTGCCCTCCTTAGGTCAGGGCCAGGGCACGATGACCGCCCTCATCGGCAGCGCCCGTATAAGAAGCTGCCGATAGATGAACGCTAGGCCTTTCCAATGAAGAAAGCAAATCGAGCATTCCTTATTCGTCACCACTTACGAGCACGCCTCTCGGCAGGCCATGAAATAGCTCCACGCCGCGCTATTTTTCCTGGCGCGCCGGAACAGAGTGGGCTCAGTTTTGTTGGTGCGACGAAAGGATACCGAGATGTTTGATGCATCCGACATTGAAGGCCATTTAAGACATGTCCGGGATACGTTGCGGCAGCTAAGACGTGAAATAGCTACGGCGGCGCAAAATGACGATTTGAAAGCGATCGATGCGCTTGTTGGTGTGGCTGAGGATGAAGCCGTGCGAGCGCTGCAGAAGATAAAAACACTCATGACGTGACCGCATGTCGTTCGTCACTCCGTATCTACCAGTCACCGCTAACGAATAGCTTGGTGGCCTCGCCAGAGGAGTTCGCGGCTCACGGTTGGCGTGGCTTGGGCAGCGTGCCTTGGAGGCTTCCCTGACGGACCGACTACAGAACCGGATCGAGGCATCTCGTCGTGGATTCATGTCCGTTCAGGCTTTTCGCTTACGGAAATCGGCGGCAGTCAGGATATAAGTGGTTCGGCGGCCACGCCCATAGGATGCGCGGGCAACGTCGTGAATAGATCCGCGGGCCGCGTCGAACGCCGCGAGGCATTCTGCTTCCAGCGCCTCTGCCCCGACCGTCTTTCTATCTGATGTCGTGAGGGCGGGGGCCTCTACCATAAACCGCACTTCGAACGTGCCATCATAGCCGATAAACCGAACCGCGTTTCTTGCTTCATCGAAACTTCGGCTTCGATTGGGAAAATCCAGCGTCATGACGGATCCACCGCTCTCAAATGATCTTTTACTTTATGCCTCGGCGGCTTGCTGTGTTTCCTCTGCGGTCGTTCATTATGAAAATTAAGCGATAACATGCCCTCTGTCGCGTCCGACCAACTCAGGCCGGTCATCGGGTTGCCGCTTCTGCTCGCCGGCACACCACTGAAGACATGATAAACAGTCCAAGAGTGATCGGCCTCGACACGCCTTCCATACTGGTGGGTGACAATGCCGAGGCCGGGCGCGCCGCCCTCATTCTCCCAGACCCCGATCGCGACGCTCTCCCAATCACGGTGAATATCGCTGCTCATGTTGCGGTCTCCTTTCAGCGATCGACGGCGTCAACAATTCCCGCGTAAAGCTTTTGGCCGGTCGTATCGGTGATCATCATCCCATCCGGGCGCCGCGGCATGCTGAGAGTGACGGACAGTGATCGCGCGACCTCGATGGCGTCCTTCCGATCAATTGCGTCACTCATCGCCCTGCCAACGGTGGCGTGAGCGTCGTCCTTGGCCCGCGTACGGTAGAACTCGATCATGATCTTCATTGATCCTCTCCCTTGTGAGGCCGGGCATCAGTTCATGCCTTTGCCACGTGGAGCATTGGAATTTCCGGGAAGCTTGATGGCGTTGCCGAATGAGCTTTCAGCCTTTGGCAAAGCTTTTTCCTGCTTCGGTTTTCGAATTTCCCGATTGCTGCGTTTCTGTCCCTTTGCCATTGCCGAACGTCCTTTCGATAAGAGTGAGATTGTCTCCGGGCTGCAAGTCGACCGGCTCGAGATTGTCTTGCGTCACTACCCGTTCATGACGTTCGTCGTCATTGCGAATGCGGTATTGGGGCGAGCCCGCATTGGGCGGCATCGTGCCGGTGACATGGTAGATTTCCGCGTTCCTGGCCGGATACAGGCGAACAGTCTGGCCCACCGCGAAAAGATGAGGTGTGGGATCGTGCCGTATTGGACGGACATTTCGATGGACGAGGGTTGCCATGCTCATGATCGCCTTTGATCCTGTTCCAATGCCGCCTGGAGAAAGGCTGGATCGACCGGCACCATTTGCTGTTTCGAGCCTCGTGTGGAGATCGATGGCAGATGGATGAAGCTGGCTGTTCGACGCCATGCTAGATGAGACGTCCCGTCGATGGGCTCTTCGTCATGATCCACAAGATATTCCCCCGGAGGTTGGGGAGCATCGAAACCGGGCAGCGAGAACGCCGACAGGAAGCGGACGACCTTTTGCGTGGTGCGATTGGTCATTGTTGTTTTCCTTCACGAAAGCGCGCGCATGCGCCTTCTGCTTTGTTCCATCTGAACCGGAAATGATGCCCATGCTGCCACTACATCCGTGGCCAGCACTCCTTTCATTCCAAAGGTTCGCATGGTGCGATATGCGCGCCGGCTGGCGTCGAACATTCGCTGTCGAGAATTCGGAGGTGAATGGCGGGTCGAAGGTCTCTGACACCGCGAAAGCCAAGACGGCCAAATCAACGAGTTTTATATATACGCCTCATCTGAGGAAAAGACAAGGAATTTACGTTGTTGTTCTTCAATTATCATTCGAATGGATAAGGTGAAGTATATTGTCATGAGACGAAAATTTCAAAATAACCCGAATTATATCGGCAGACATTTCGAGAGTAGAAAGATTACATTCGACACTCCACTTCCGGGCCAAGAATAAGCGGGGGCGCTCCTATCATTCGAGTGTCAAATAGGTGTATACTAGTTGTGCGGTCGCCCTATGCGCCGGCCCCAGAAAGAACACTCATGAAGTTCCGGCCCCCTCACGACCGCGCCGTATCCGGTCGGCTGAAGGTGATTTGAAGTCCAGGGGAGGTATCATCATCCACGATACCGCCAAGGCGAAGATCTCCTGATCATGACGGAGAGCGACATCATGGGCAACGTTGAGACCCGGCCGCCAAGAAGGTCGCCTAATCGCCATGCCTGCAATTTCAGAACCAAACTGGACGGAAAAATGTCTGCCAAGGAAATCAGGTTCTCCATCGACGCGCGCGACCGCATGCTTCGCGGCGTGGAACTGCTCAACGACGCCGTCAAGGTAACGCTCCGGCCCAAGGGCCGCAATGTCGTCATCGACAAGGCCTATGGCGCGCCGCGCATTACCAAGGATGGCGTCGCGGTTGCCAAGGAAATCGAATTGGAGAACAAGTTCGAGAACATGGGCGCACAAATAGTGCGCGAGGTCGCCTCCAAGACAAATGACCTGGCCGGTGACGGCACCACGACCGCCACGGTTCTTGCCGCTGCCATCTTCGAGAGGGTGCCAAACTGGTGGCAGCGGGATGAATCCGATGGACCTCAAGCGCGGAATCGACCTTGCCGTGACTGCTGTCGTCAACGACATCCAGGCGCGAGCCAAGAAGGTCAAATCATCGGATGAGATTGCACAGTCGGTACGATTGCCGCCAATGGAGACGTGTCCGTCGGCGAGATGATTGCCAAGGCAATGGACAAAGTCGGAACTGAAGGGCGTGATCACGGTCGAGGAGGCCAAGACCGTTGAAACCGAACTCGATGTCGTGGAAGGCATGCAGTTCGATCGCGGCTATCTATCTCTGTATTTCGTGACAATGCCGAGAAGATGCGCGTGGAGATGGAGGAGCCATACATCCTCATCCATGAAAAGAAACTGGGGAATCTGCAGGCGATGCTGCCGATCCTGGAAGCGGTGGTGCAAAGCGGAAAGCCGCTGCTGATTATCTCGGAAGATGTCGAGGGTGAGGCGCTGGCGACGCTTGTCGTCAACAAGATCCGCGGCGGCCTGAAGGTTGCAGCAGTCAAGGCCCCCGGCTTCAGCGACCGCCGCGATGTTGGAAGACATTGCCATCCTCACCGGCGGCTAGATCATCTCGGAGGATCTCGGCATCGAATTGAAAATGTCACCCTTGAGATGCTCGGTCGAACCAAGCGTGTATTGATCGAAAAGGACACGACCACCTTGATCGATGGCGCTGGCGACAAGGCCGACATTGCGGCGCGCATAAAGCAGATCAAGCTGCAGATCGAGGAAGCCACGTTGGACTATGACAGGGAGAGCTGCAGGAACGTCTGGCTAAGCTCGCTGGTGGCGTCGCGGTAATCCAGGTCGGTGGCGCGACCGAGACAGAGGTCAAGGAAACGAAGGATCGCGTCGATGATGCGTTGAATGCGACACGCGCCGCAGTTGAGGAAGGCATCGTGCCGGGCGGTGATGTCGCTCTTCTCGGGCCAAGGGGGCTTTGATTGGGCTGACTGGAACCAATGCCGACGAGACGGCAGGCATTTCCATTTTGCTTCGAGCACTCGAGGCCCCGATCCGGCAGATTGTCGAGAACTCTGGCGCCGAAGGCTCGATCATCGTCGGCCAACTGATGGAAGACACGAACCCCAACCGAGGCTTCGATGCCCAGACCGAGATCTATGTCGACATGATCGAGGCAGGCGTCGTCGATCCAGCCGAGGTGGTGCGAACGGCCTTGCAGGATGCAGGTTCGATTGCCGCCCTCCTCATAACAGCGGAAGCCATGATAGCCGATATCCCACCAAGGCCGCACCTATCAATTGATGGAGCGCGCTTGCCACGTGATCATAGCAGGCGGTTATCCTCTACGAGTTGCTTTATGCGACGCAGGGTCCCATCGCAGTCAGATTCCCGCCGGCGCGCGTATTCCAAGCGCTCATGCGACTGAGGTCTGCTGGCAGCAGCCCGGTCGCGCGAAGGAAACCGCGCTGGCTCCGCAGATGAGGCAGGGGATAGGAGCGATCGCATGTGGACTTCTTCGAGGCTGTCCTCATCCACCATGCGCTCATGGCGTTCGTCATCGCTGCGCACGCGATATTGCGTGTCGGGTAACAGGGCTGTGATGTGGTAGGTCCCTTGCGGAGTGTTTGATCTATACCAGCTGTTCTTGAAGAGAACCTTCTGCCCAACAGTGAAGCGATGTAACGACATTATTGTTCCTTATTCGCGCACTCTCACGCGCGGTATTGTTGTTCGAGATCCTGCTTAAGTGCGGCTTCAAGCTCATAGGCGTCGATTTCGACCAACTGCTCGGTTGTCGCACGCTCAGAGAGGGCGGGAAGATGGATGAAGGTTGCGATCCGGCGATAGGCGAGCCACGTCATCCCTTCAATGAGATGCTCGTCCTGGTCAATCGCGTATTCGCCGGGCGGCAAAGGTTCATCAATTCCCCTCAGCGCAAATGGCGCTGAAAACTGCACGATGGATCGCCTGGTATGCATAAGCATTGGCTGTCCTCGCAAACCCCAAAGGATATCGGTCGGAGGCAAATCAACTCAAGGAGTGGCCCGCTCCCGCCCAGTGCGCATGTCGGCAAGACGCAAATACCATCGATGATCTGGAACGTTTGGCGGTCGAGAGCCTCTGACGCCGCGAGAAGCCATGAGGCCCAAAAGAGCGATGCAAATCTTTCTGGGCGCCGATTGAGTTTTATTTGAGACCGGCCTGGGTGGCGGGAGCCGATAACGAATTTCAAGGATAGGTAAGCGGTATGAGCACCCATTGCAATTTCCGGAATGCTAGGCGGCGGCCTGCGCTTCCCGAAACGAGACCAGTCGTTTTGCTTGTTCGTCCCATAGCGCCAGCCCAACGCAGCTTAGGCTCTGAAGAAGCGTAATTCGGCTCATGTCGCGCAGTTCTGGATGGTCCACCAGAACTCGTGGTAGCCGATAAAACGGAATCCGGCTTGCCAGATGATGGACGTGGTGGATGCCGATGTTTCCGGTGAACCAACGCAGCATGAGAGGCAGCTCATAGTGCGAACTGCCGTGCAGCGCGGCATTCTGGAAATTCCAGCTTTCACCCTCGGACCAGTGCGTTCCTTCGAACTGATGCTGAACGTAAAACAGCCAGACACCGGCGGTTGCTGCCATCAATGTGATCGGAAGCTGCACCATAAGGAACGGGCCTATACCGAGGATCCCAATCAAACCCGCCGCCGGAAGCGCAATGCCAATGTTGGTCGCAACCGTTGACGCCCAAGGCTGCACGCCCGCGCGCATGAGTCCGAATGGCAGGCGGTATTGGCAGATGAATAGCCAGGCCGGTCCAAGGCCGAACATAATAGCCGGATGGCGATAGAGCCGATAGCTGGCACGACCATGCCAGGGCAATGCCTCATATTCCCTAACCGTAAGCGTTTTGACGTCACCGATGCCACGGCGGTCGAGATCGCCAGCAGTTGCGTGATGGGCGGCGTGGGTGCGGCGCCAATAATCATAAGGCGTCAATGTAAGAATGCCGATAACCCGGCCGGTCCAATCATTGGCATTGCGTCTGGAAAACAGCGCACCATGTCCACAATCATGCTGCAGTATGAAAAGCCTGACGAGAAAGCCTGCAGCGGGAATTGTCAAAAGCAGCCCCCACCACCAATCGTTTATGGCTGCCATGGCAGCCAGCGCCCAACAAGCCGCGAAAGGCACTACGGTGATGAGGATCTCGATGATGCTGCGGGCCGTGTCGGGCTGGCGGTAGCTTGCGAGAATGGCACCCCAGGAGCGGATATCCTTTCGGCTCTCAACGTCAGGGGCGCATTTATTCTCCAAAGTGCCTCCAAGGCTGCGATCGTGTCGCTGAGCGTGTAGGTGTCCCAAACACAGATGGGATGAAAATGAAAAAAGCGGGCCGTGGTGCCCGCTTCCCTTCGGTCCTGAGACATGTGCGCCGCCGGTACATTCGTGGTCGGCGAACCATCAATCAGGGCAAATGCAGTTGGTATTCAGGGAAGCCCAACACCGTATCTCGGCGAGCGCTCCCGGCCGAATTGCGACCGCTGACGTATATGTGGGCTATGCGAAACCGCTTTGCAAGGAAATAATTCTCAATGTCTACTGTTCGAATAAAAAGGCCGGGCTTGCCCGACCTTCCATTGTCCAGAGGCAAACCCTTACGCGGCCTGCAGATTTTCTGCGGCGATCTTGCCATTGCGGCTGTCACGCATTGCTTCGAATGAGAGTTTCTGGCCCTCGACGATGGTGCGCATACCGGCCCGCTCCACGGCGGAAATATGAACGAAGACGTCGGTAGTGCCGTCATCAGGTTGAATAAAACCAAAGCCTTTGGTGGAATTGAAGAACTTTACCGTTCCAGTTGTCATGACGATTTCCTTTCAAATCGGCACAGATCGTTGCCGCTTGGCCGAATGCCAAACGCCGTAGTCTTCGAAATTGAGAAGGAAGATCGCTGAGACGCCAAAGCGTAGGAACAAAGTTCATCAACAAGATCGATACGTCAACCTATTAGCCGTTTGTGGTTATTGCAAGGCGCCATGCACCAATGTTCCGAAAGGCCCGCCCAGCGTGAGCCGCACGGGTCAGTTGTTTGCAATTTTCGTAAGGAATCGAAGCGCTTCAGGACCGCCGGAATACGGAAGCTGGGAAGACGTGAGCGTTTAGGACGGGGTGTCCGCATTTAAAGATCTGTGGCCGGAAGCGGACCGTCTGCTTCCCCTTTCAGGCAAAGGTCGCCTGTCGGCTTCGCAGTTGCCGAACAGACCACCTCCGTGCTGCGCAACTGTGCCGCATCAAAAAATCCCGCCTCCTTGCAACGGGGGCGGGATATTGCCATATCCGGCGCAGCGGACCGGGCC
>NZ_JBLLVA010000058.1:0-9285 GCF_047739745.1 Borborobacter xinjiangensis
CCTCGGCATCAAGCAGTCTGAACTGAGCAATCGCAAGGCGGGCATCCTTCCCTACCTTACGCTTGCAGCCGGCCTGACGGTGGTGCTGGTAGCCAACTGGTTCTTCGTCATCTAATAGATCGAACGAGAACAACGCTGATCTGAATGAACACCCCCGGCCCAGAAAGGTTGAGCGGAAACCTGTAGAATTAGATAGATGGTCGCCTCGGGGAAGGGGCGGTCATCTCCATGTGATGATCCACCAAGCATTGTTACAATCGCAGCAGGAGTTGGCGAAAAGCTGCCGTCTGCTGCCCTTGTGTTCGTCGAGGCGAGTGTCGCATGTGCCGCGACCGTCCAGTCGACCCTTCGGGCCTGCCCACTGAGCCACTGAGCGGCTTAACGGTCTACGTGTAGCCGTTCCTAGGGCGTAGTGGCTTTGGCGCGGGCTCCAATTACAGACAGCTTGGCAGCTTGCGCCCGGTCGGCCCGGTCCTGCTTCATGACGTTCATTTCCTAGAGCAGATGGCGCATTTTAGACGCGAGAAGGTGCCCTAGCGCCAGCCGCACGCCAAAGGGCGGGGCGAACGGCGTTGATCGATAAGATCGAGGACGTTTCAGCCTATACGTACAGAAAAGCACCCCCGCGCAGCTCGCCATCGTGCTGCAGATCGGATTGGATCTGTTGCAACGGATGACTGGAAGCGCAACGAGGCCCGATCCAGGGCCAATAATGAGGCGAGAATTTCGAACTGCTCGGCCAGGGATGATTCGGATTGAAGGCAAACCTCACCTGCCGCCGCTTGCGCATCATATGGACCATTTCGGTGCGGTCCAGGATGATCGCGGCGGAGGCTGTGATTTGAAGCTAGCATTGGCCGGACGGGGCGCCTGATACGCCGATGGTTCTGTTCGATCCGGCTTATTCAAGTATTGACCCTTGCGGGATCCGGATCGGCTTCAGCCCGCGTTGGGAGCGATTCTGCAAGCGATTTTTGGTGTCGCAGGACACAATTGCCTCCTGATTGGTCTGGCTGCCATCATAACGGCGCGATCCGGCCGGCCATGACGCTTTTGGGAGGAAGCGCGTGCTGCGAGGAGGTCGCGGTTTTCGCTAAAGAGGAACTCAACCGTACCACCGACAATGTCGATGGCGCGGTAAAGAATGGTCCAGCGGTGAATGGTCGTGTGGTCGACGGCAATGCCAGCTCGGCCTCATTCTTCCAGATCACGCAGATTCAGATTGTAAGCCAGGGTACCATCGCACGCACAGCACATTTAATCCGTCGAAAATGTCGAATGGTCTTGCCATAGCCGGTGCTTAAAACGTTGCAACACATCCCCCGTATTGCCTCATGACCAGCTCTTTGCCTGGAGGCGGAGCATGCTCGAAGGCGGAACGTTTCGGTTCAGGTTGGCGTCGATTTGATACGCGAGCCGTGTGCGGGAACTCGAGAAAGCGCGTGCGCGATCTGGAGCGGATGCTTGGACGTAAGATCATGGAGTCGAGATCCGCAAGGAGGCGCTCAATCCCGTCGCCCCAAGGAAGGCGGTGTGCGGCTCGCCTCGCTGGATGCTGCGCTTGCAGGCGCCGAAGTTGTCGCAGCGGCAGTGATAGCCCTCGCTGACGCTGAGCAGTGGCGGTAATTGGTTGGATATGGGGCTCCGTGCTCCAGCATGCGGCGCAGGTCATCGGGTCCGATGCCACGGTGCAGAAAAATGCTGTATGCGGATGTGACGATGTGACTGCGAACGACAAATAGCCGAGTGGCTCGACATTGCTGAGCGTTTGAGTAAGCGCAAGCGGTCACCACAACAAACACAAGGCGCCTGTGGGCGCTGGGACATCGGAACGTGGGCGGCGCTAGCATGGCGCGAGCTTCGCGTCGTATTTTTAGCGCTTCTTGCTCGGAACCACGAGAATATCGGAGGGCACCTCGTCGAGGATTTTCGCAGCGACGCTGCCAACGAGGACATTCGCCAGACCGGATTTGCCATGTGTTCCTGCGATCACCAGGTCAATGTCGTTCTCCGCAACGAAGTCGCCGAGGATTTGTGCAGCATCTCCATGGCGGAGTTCTATCCGCACACGTGCGGCGTCAGCCTCTCCAAGCAATTCGCCCAATTGACGGCGACATTCTTCGTCGGCCAGCGTAGCAGTCTCGCTGCTGTATCTGCCCGCGTCATCGGCAAACAGCTGATAGGGCGGATCAAACGCATGAAACAGGGTCACCTGGTCAGGCGGAAACGATTTGACCGCAATCGCCAAAGCTGGCAAAGACGCATCAGAAAGATCACTTGCAACAACCACCCGCTCGGCAGTGTGTTCGATCCTTTTCTTCACCACAAGAATTGGCACAGACGAACGTCGCAGCAATGTCGTAACGGTGCTACCTGGAATGGATCGCCCCGCGGCGCTGTTGCCGGCAATGCCGGTCGTGATCAAATCGGCTCGCTCCCTTCGGGCAACCGCCAGAACTATATCGTCCGGCTTTCCGCGCTCAATCACGACCGACGCGCGCAACCCTTCTATGGCGGCAAACTCTTCGCGCAGCTGCCCGGCGGACCGTTGGATCGCAACTGGCACATCCGGTCTTGCTGGGACATCCGTGGGCACAGCGAATTCGTCGACAGCATGCACGGCGGTCAGGCTGGCGTTCCACCGCAATGCCAGCTCGATGGCGCGATGCTGAGCGCGGTCGGAACGCGCCGTGAAATCGGTCGCAAACAACAGATGCGTCGGTGGCCTTTCGCCGCTTGTCGCCATATCCACCTCGAGAGCGTGCACTATGTTTCTGGACCAATTGATCACATTTGGCAAATGGCCGATCAGCGTTGAGGTGGAGAAGGTCGCGGATCGCGGTAATGGCAGGCAGTACGGCCCTTATCCCGCGCGCCGTTGCCGGCCAAACCCGTTGTGATCGACGGCAGCCGGACCAAATCTCAACGCATTTGCTCGCAACGAGCGAAATGCTCCGACGCAAGTTGAAGCCGATCCGGATACGTCGAGCCCAAGTCTGGATTTCGCGCCGATCAGGATCACCGCGCACCTAAGCCCGCCATCCCGCGATAACGAGCGCTTCTTTAGGTGATCCTTGGTAATTTGTCCCATTGATGAAAAGGCGGCGGGGAGGACAGCTGCCATTCCAGTGTGGTTGCACCTTCGCCCCAGGGATTGGCGCCGGCGGTTCGCTTGCGTGCGAACGCCTCGCCGACGCCAATCAGAAAAACGAACGAGCCGAAGAGCGATAAATAAGAACCGTAGGAAGACACCATGTTCCAGCCTGCATATGCATCTGGATAGTCGATGTAGCGGCGGGGCATCCCCGCCAATCCCAAGAAGTGCTGCGGGAAAAAAACGAGATTGACGCCGATGAAGGTCAACCAGAAATGAACCCTCGCAATAAACGGCGAGTACATGTAACCGCTCATCTTGGGAAACCAGTAATACCATCCTGCGAATATCGCGAACAACGAACCGAGCGACATGACATAGTGGAAATGCGCAACCACATAGTAGGTGTCGTGGACGGATCGATCGAGGCCAGCATTGGCTAGTTGCACACCAGTAACGCCGCCGACGGTGAAGAGGAAGATGAAGGCGATAGCCCACAACATTGGTGTGCGGAAACTGATCGAACCACCCCACATGGTGGCCAGCCAGGAAAACACTTTCACCCCGGTGGGCACCGCAATAACCATCGTGGCGAACACGAAATAGCGCTGCGTGGCTAGAGATAGTCCTGTGGTGAACATGTGGTGGGCCCAAACGAGAAAGCCTACGACGCCGATGGCCACCATTGCGTAGGCCATGCCGAGATAGCCGAAGATCGGCTTGCGCGAGAAGGTCGATACGATGTGGCTGATGATACCGAAGCCGGGCAAAATGAGGATGTAGACCTCGGGATGACCGAAGAACCAGAACAGGTGCTGGAACAGGATCGGGTCGCCGCCGGCTTCCGGTACAAAAAACGCCGTGCCGAAATTGCGATCGGTCAGAAGCATGGTGATTCCACCAGCCAGAACCGGCAAGGTGAGCAGCAGCAGGAAGGCCGTGATCAGCACCGACCAGGCAAACAGCGGCATTTTGTGCAGCGTCATGCCGGGCGCGCGCATGTTGAAGATGGTGGTGATGAAGTTGATCGCACCAAGGATCGATGAAGCGCCAGCGATATGCACGGCGAGAATGGCCAAGTCCATTGCCGGTCCGGGCTGACCCGAAGTCGAGAAGGGCGGATACATCGTCCAGCCGCCGCCGGTGCCATAGAGGCCGGCCGGACCTGGCACGAAGAACGACATCAAAAGAAGAATGAATGCCGGCGGCAGAAGCCAGAAGGAGATGTTGTTCATGCGCGGGAACGCCATGTCCGGCGCACCGATCATGATCGGCACCATCCAGTTGGCGAAACCGCCAATCAGCGCCGGCATGACCATGAAGAAGATCATGATCAAGCCGTGCGCGGTCGTGAACACGTTGTACATGTGCTTGCCACCGTCGACAGCGGCGTCGCCATCAAGGCCGTAGACGATGGCGGCAAGCCCATGGAAGACCTGGATGCCGGGCTCCGCCAGTTCCCAGCGCATCATGACGGAGAGAAAGCCCCCCACAATGCCCGCAACAATCGCAAAGATTAGGTAGAGCGTACCGATGTCCTTGTGATTGGTGGAATAAACCCATCGAACCCAGCCGTGATAGGGCGTCCGGGGATCGCGCGCGAGTTCCGCCATAGCAGCCTCCTCGTGGATACTTGCAGCCTCTCAATCAAGGCGCCCGGTCCTTGCACATCGGACCGGGTGTGCGACCGCCCAAGTGATCATACGCTTTTTTTCGAGCCACTTACATCTTGCGTTCAAGCATTTGTTGGTCCGCGGCGATGCCCCACGTCGGCAAAGCGCCCCGATTGATGCCTTGCCACGTATCCCGGCCACCACGAAGCGCAACCTCGTCTCCGAGCAGATGGCGAGTTCTCCGGATAGCGCGACCTTCGCGGCGTGGTGCCCAATCGGATAAGCGCGTGGGCCAACTACGCGCCGAAACAAGTGCTGGGTCGGCGTGTTTGCCGCGGAACAAAGATCGACGGCAATGGTTGTAAGCGCCGGGCGGGAAGCTGCCGGGAGGAATTTATGCGAAGGTCAACGATCCTCATGGGTCTTCCACTGGCTCTCATTCTGCTGGCACCGGCGTATGCTCAGGAGGTGCGGACCGGCTCAGATGCCTTTGGCACATCGCAGGACGACGCACCCGGCGTGAGGCGGCACATCACGCCCGCCGACCTGCCGCCGCCGAGCAATGCTGAAAACGACCCCGAAGCGCCGGACTTCGAGAACATGGCTGACGTGGTCCCGGCGCCGGAAGGCAAGATGCCGGATGTGCCGGACGGTTTCGCGGTCCAGGTGTTTGCCAGCGGGCTGAATCAGCCCCGGGTCATCAGAACTGCCCCGAACGGCGACATCTTCGTGGCGGAAAGCGCCGGCGGACGCGTGTTGGTCTTCGCCGCCGCCTCTGTGGGAGCGGCGCCAGCCAAGCCCGAGGTCTTCGCCGAGGGACTGGAACGGCCCTTCGGCATCGCGTTCTATCCGCCAGCCGAACCGCGGTTCGTCTACGTGGCTGCGGCCAACCAGGTCGTCCGCTATCCCTACAGGGCCGGCGAACCCAAGGCGAGCGGGCCGGCCCAAATCATCATTCCCGATATCCCGACCGAGCGGCACTGGACCCGCGACCTTGCCGCCTCGCGGGACGGCCAACGTCTCTTCGTCTCCATCGGCTCGGCTTCCAATGCCGCCGCCGCAATGCCGGAGAAGTCACCAGAGGAGATCAAAGCCTTCGAGAAAGCGCACGGGCTCGGTGCCGCTTGGGGCGACGAAGAAAACCGGGCCGTGGTGCGCGTGTTCGACCCCGAAGGCGAGAACGTCCGCAATTTTGCGACCGGTCTGCGCAATTGCTCCGGCATGACCATACAGCCGGGCACAGAGAGTTTGTGGTGCACCGGCAACGAACGCGATCACCTCGGTGCCAATCTGGTTCCGGATTATCTGACCACCGTGCAAGAGGGCGGGTTTTATGGCTGGCCTTGGTACTACATCGGCGGCAACGAGGATCCGGCCCACGCCGGTGAGCGTCCCGAACTGAAGGACAAGGCCGCTGTGCCCGAGGTCTTGATCCAGGCACATTCATCCACGCTGCAAATGGTCTTCTACGACGCGGAGGCGTTTCCGGCCGAGTACCGCGGTGATGCCTTTGCTACGCTGCATGGGTCCTGGAACCGGGAGGAGAGGACCGGATACAAGGTGATCCGCGCTCTGATGGAAGACGGCAAGCCGACCGGCGTCTATGAAGACTTCATGACCGGATTCGTGCTGGACAAGGACACGGTCTGGGGTCGGCCCGCCGGCATCGCCGTGACGGAAGACGGCGCGTTGCTCGTCAGCGACGATGCCAATGGCACCATCTTCCGAGTCACGGCCGAAGGATCCAAATAGCCGATAAGTCTGGGGCCTCGGAGTCAGAGTATTGTCGCGGTGACCTCCGAGCACGCAACGAAGCTTATAAACTGGTGCTCGCCGCCGCCCGTGCCATGGAAGGCGAAGACCAGCCAATCGTCTCGACAGGCTGGTCGCCCGTGCCAAACCGCGCGTAAGTGCGCTTTTGCAATCCTCGTCCTCAGCAACGATAGCGCTGGAAGCTGCGGTTAAATGCTCAAGCATGGCCCTGGGGCGGTGACGTCGTGCGCCATGATGGCCCTTAGGCAAGAAGCCGACGAGAGTCAGCTCAAGACGGGTGAGTGCCTATGCTGCTAGATAGTCCGCACAGGATGTCATCGAACGCGGGGCTTGCCGCAACGACACGCTGCGGTCGGTTCGTCTCCGTCACCATTAGACACGCTGAACCACTGCCGTCCGGCGCTGCCGCGGTCGAAGGCGAACGGCCGTCGGGTGCTCTGAACGCGGCTGTCGGCAGCGATTCTGCCAGGGCGACCCGTCCGTTAAAGGCCGAGATCGCTGAGGTCGGGGCCATCGGGCACGATGGCGCTCGGGTTGAGCGACTTGATCGAGTAGTAGCCCTTCTTGATGTGGTCGATATTGACCGTGTTACGAACGCCAGGGATATCCAGCACTCGCTTCAGATAGGCCGACAGGTTAGGATATTCGGCAAGGCGCCGGAGGTTGCACTTGAACAGACCGTGGTAAGCGGCGTCAAAGCGCACCAGCGTCACGAACAGGCGGATGTCGGCCTCGGTGAATTGATCGCCGAGCAGGAAAGGACTTGCAGCCAGCCGCGCCTCCAATTCGTCGAGCATGGCGAAGACGCCGCGGTAGGCTTCACCATAGGCGAGTTGGGTCGTGGCGAAGCCGGCGCGGTAGACGCCGTTGTTCAGTGCCGGATAGATGCGTTCATTGAGCGCGTCGATGTCGGCGCGCAGCGCTTGCGGATAAAAATCGACGCTCTGGTCGGCCAGAGCCGCGAACCCTGAGTTGAAGATGCGCACGATTTCCGCCGACTCGTTGTTGACGATGGTCTTGCACTTCTTGTCCCACAGAACTGGAACCGTGGCGCGGCCGGTGAAATTGTCGTCGGCTTTGGTATAGAGTTCGTGCAGATAGGTGGCGCCATTGAGATCGTCCCGGCTGGCGCCAGGGTAGTCGCCGAAGCGCCAGCCCTGATCGGTCAATTCGGGCTCCACCACCGAAACTGACACGATGTCTTCCAGCTTCTTCAACCTTCTGGCGATCAGGGTACGCGATGCCCAGGGGCAGATCAGAGCCACATAGAGGTGATAGCGACCGGCCTCCGCAGCGAAGCCGGCTTCACCGGAGGGTCCAGCGCTGCCGTTGGGGGTGATCCAGTTGCGGAAGCTGGAAATCTGGCGGACGAAGCCGCCCTTTTCGTCCTTGGCCTGGACTGGCTGCCAGTCTTCGGTCCACTTTCCATTTACAAGCATGATGCGTCTCCGTTCAAAAGGAGGTGGCCGGGCACGGTCGGATGGAGAACGCGTCCCGCAGCGATCAGCCGCGCACTTTGAACACGGCGCGACGCCGCTACCGAGCAGCGCCAGCGAGGCAAAGTGACGGCCCAGAATGCCGGGAAACTCCCTGCCGCCATTTGGGTTGCTGAAAAAGAAGCCGACTGAGCCCCGCGCGACGTAGATAGCGCCGAGAAAGACCGGAATCAGCGCGCTGGAACCCCAGCGGGTCCACAGGCCGGCAATCAAGGCAAGGCCGCCTTCTTGCGCGAGGCGCGTTTCTTCGGAGCGGCTTTCTTAAGCTTGCGGCCGAGCCCCATCTCCTTGGCGAGCGCGGAACGTTGTGCAGCGTAGCCGGGCGCGACCATCGGGTAGTCGCGAGGCAGATTCCACTTCTCGCGATACTGTTCGGGCGTCAGACCATAGTGCGTGGCCAGGTGCCGTTTCATGGATTTGAACTTCTTCCCGTCCTCGAGACAGACGATATAATCGTCATGCACCGAACGCTTGGCGTTTACGGCAGGCTTCTGGGCTTTAGCAGCCGCGTCCGGTGCTGCGCCACCCAGACCGGACAGCGACTGATGAACCTGCGCAATCAAAGCAGGCAACTCGGAAGCAGGAACCGGATTGTTGGAGACATAAGCCGAAACGAGGTCGGCAGTTATTGCGACGATTTCGCTAATTTGAGTGTCAGACACAATTTCTTCCAGATGTCTTGAAGTTTGGCGGCTGCATGGTTTCCCGCCTAGCAGAATTGGCCTTCCGTAGCCAGACGCTTGAGTTTAGCCCGGTATTTCCGGCAATCCGGCGAAAATCGAGGGCAAATCTCGTCTACACGATCAAGGCCATGGCAGAAATACGGAGGATTCCGCGAGACGACTTGAAACATCACTGACCAGGCTTCGGAGATTATCTGGTCTGGGTCTCAGCGGCGGTACTTATCTCCTATCTGCCGGGCGGGCCAAATCTGACCCTTGGCGCGAGGACCGTGGGCTGGAGAAAGCGGATGTCGTGAATGGGGACTGGCCGCGTCGATCCGTCGCCGGCGAAGACAGGCTCCGGGCGCGGAGCGGCAGGCAAGCGAGTGTACGGAACGAAGCACCGGGCCATGTCCCTCCTGGCGTCCTTCGACATCTACCGCAAGCGCGGCGTGGCCAGTTTTTTCACCCCCATGAGGAGAGAGTTGGCAGCGAGGTAGATGCGTGCCGCGGCAACTGAATTCTGATCATGCGGGCCGTTTCTGTGATTGCCTCCCTCGCGCGGCGCTCTACCTCCTCTGTAGGACATCTGGGAGGCACCTATGAAGAGAACTGAAACTCGCGACGCGCTTGTCGACAAGGGTCGC
>NZ_JBLLVA010000059.1:0-8817 GCF_047739745.1 Borborobacter xinjiangensis
AGTCGGCATCCGTCTGAAGATCGAGAAGATCCAGTGGCCGCAATGGCTGGAGCAGGTCTTTCAAAACCACAGCTACGACATTTCAATCGTCGATCACGTGTCGCCGATGGACTTCGATGTCTATGCCAATCCCGACTTCTTCTTTGGCTATGACAGTCCGGAATTCGAGCAGATTTGGCAGGAGATCAAGGCCGCCTCGACTGAGGAGCAGCAGACGGCCGCGTTTCGCAAGATGCAGGACTTTCTTGCGCAGGACGTGCCCGCCCTCTTCCTCTACCAGGCCCGCAACATCTCGATCGCAAGAAAGGGCCTGCATGGGCTGTGGAAGAGTATGCCTACCTTCAAGGCTGACATGACCGACGTCTACTGGGCCGAATAGCAGACCAGTCTGGCGACCGCCGACAAGACATTCGGCGGCCGCCATTTCAGGATTGTGGTGAATTGTGAACGAGCGGAGTGCAGGGCTTATGAGTTCAAGCCTGATCTGGGGGAAATACGTCGTCTCCCGCGTTTTGAACCGCAATGAGGCCGTGCTCATCGCCGACGGCGCCATTTTCCAGCGCGACGGCAAGATCGTCGAAATCGGCACGAAAGCTGATCTGCTTGCGCGCCACCAGCCCGACGAGATCATCGGCTCGGATCGCCACGTGATCCTGCCCGGTTTCGTGAACGGGCATCATCACATGGGCGTCACGCCGACCCAGCACGGTGCACCCGACCTGGCGCTCGAGCTCTGGATCGCCAGGCTGATGGCAAAGCGCAATATCGATCCGTATCTCGACACGCTTTATTCGGCTTTCGAGATGATAGGCTCGGGCGTCACCACCGTTCAGCACATCCAGTATGGAGTGCCGGGGCCGGTCGAGAATATTTACGAGGTTGCGAACGAGGTGCTGCGTGCCTATCGCGACATCGGCATGCGCGCTTCCTATTCCTACGTCATCATGGACCAGAATAGGCTCCTGCATCAGGATGACGCCCTGTTTGCTGCAAGCCTGCCGAAGCCTTTGGGCGACAAGCTCGTGCAGTTCACCGCGGGCAACGCAATCCCGCTCGACGACAATTTCAAGCTCTTCAAGGCACTGCACGAGAAATATGCGACGGATGACAGGCTAAAGATACAGCTCGCACCGGCGAATCTGCATTGGCTGAGCGACGAGGCCCTGCTGCGGACCAGGGAATATTCCGACGCTTACGACGTGCCCATGCACCTGCATCTGCTGGAGACGAAATACCAGCGGGAATATGCTTTTAGGCGAACTGGCCGAACCGCTGTCGAGCATATCGAAGCCCTCGGACTGCTCGGACCCCGGCTTACCCTGGGCCATGCCGTGTGGTTGAGCGAGCCCGATATCGAGCGGGTCGCGGCGAGTGGTTGCCATATCTGCAACAATGCCAGTTCAAACCTCAGGATTCGTAGCGGCATCGCCCCGGTTAATCATTTCGCGCGTCACGGCATTCCGGTCTGCGTCGGCATAGACGAGGCTGGCATCAACGATGATCGCGACATGCTGCAGGAAATGCGGGTGGTGCTGAACATCCACCGCACACCCGGCATGGACGATGACCCGCCGACCTGCGCGCAGGTGCTGCTCATGGCGACCGAATATGGCGCCCGCACCACCCCCTTCGGCGGGTCCATCGGCACGCTTGAACCCGGCAGGGCGGCCGACTGCGTACTGCTCGACTGGCAAAGCATCGCCCATCCATATCTCGACGCGGATCTGCCGATCGTCGACGCAATCGTGAAGCGTGCCACTGCGCGCTCAGTCGATACGGTGATCGTGGCCGGCGAACCGATCCTGCGCGACGGCCGCTCCACGCGGCTCGACCGGACCGAAATATTGGCCGCGCTTGCAGACGACGCTCGCCGTCCGTTGACGCTGGATGAAATCGAATTCAGGGGCGTGGCCCGCCAGGTGTTTGACCACGTCAAGCAATTCTACGCCGGTTACCAATGCAACGCGTCTGACGAGCCCTACCGTTACAACGATCTGCTCGCCGGACTTTCCAATCCTCATGCGGCAAGAACTGAGAGGCGACCGTCATGATTGCTTTCTTATTGCGCCGCATCTCCACCTTCATCGCAACCCTTGCCATCGCCTCGGTGGTGATCTTTGCAGCCCTTGAGCTCCTACCGGGCGACCCGGCACAGATCATGCTCGGCATCGATGCGCCTCCGGACGCAGTGGCTGCCCTGCAGAAGAAACTCGGCGTCGACCGTCCAGTCGTCGAACGCTACTTCAGCTGGGTCGGGGGGCTTGCAGTGGGCGACATGGGCGAGAGTTTCACCTACGTCATGCCCGTCAGTGAGCTGATCATGACGCGGCTCGGTGTGACCTTGCCGTTGGCGCTGCTTGCCGCGCTCATCAGCGTGCTCATCGGCGTTCCCGTTGGGCTCTATGCCGCCGCACATCACAAGACCCCTCGCGATTATGGGGTGATGATCTTCGGGCAGCTCGGTATAGCGATCCCGAATTTCTGGTTCGCCATCCTGCTCGTCCTTGTGTTCTCGATCTACCTTGGGTGGTTCCCGGCAGGCGGATTTCCCGGCTGGAACGCGGGCTTCTGGCCCGCCATCAAATCGCTGATCCTGCCGGCATTTTCGCTGGCGATCGTCGAGGCGGCTATTTTTGCGCGCATTTCGCGTTCCGCCGTGCTCGACGTGCTCAGAGAGGATTTCGTGCGAACGGCGCGGGCGAAGGGCCTCAGCCGCCGGTCGACGCTGGTCAAGCATGTCCTGCGCAATGCGCTCATTCCGATCATCACGATCTGCGGGCTCGAAATCTCCAGCCTGCTCGTCGGCACCATCGTCATCGAACAGGTGTTCAACATACCGGGCCTCGGTCGCCTTGTATTTCAATCACTTACCCAACTTGATCTGATGGTCGTCAAGAACCTGATCATGCTCCTTGTGGCGCTGGTCGTGTTCATCAACCTCGTGGTCGACCTGCTCTATGCGGTGATTGACCCGCGCCTGAAGCATCAGAGGCACTGACCATGACCGGCAAGCTTCTCAAAAATGTCATGCTGCATCGCAGCCTCTTGATCGGCGGACTCCTGTCGTTCCTGCTCGTTGGAGCCTCCGTGGTGAGCCTGTTCTGGACACCATTCTCGCCGACGGCGATCGACATCGTGAACAAGCTTCAGGGTCCTTCCGCCAAGCACTGGCTCGGAACCGATCACCTCGGCCGCGATGTCTTCTCCATGCTGCTGAGCGGCTCGCAGATATCCATCATTGTCGGCTTTCTGGCGGTGAGCCTGGGCCTTTGCGTCGGCGTCGCGCTCGGGGCACTCGCGTCGGCCTATCGCGGTTGGCTTGAGGAGCTCATCATGCGCATGAGCGATTTTTCGATCGCCTTCCCGATCATCATCACCGCAGTCCTGCTGACCGCGATACTGGGCCCGGGCACGGTTAATTCGATTATAGCGATCGGCATTTTCAACATACCGATCTTCGCGCGCATCACGCGCGGCGCCGCAAATGCGGTCTGGGCTCGTGAATATGTGCTCGCCGCCCAGACCTGTGGCAAAGGCCGCCTGCGCATCACCATCGAGCATGTCCTTCCCAATATTAGCGGCGCCCTCATCGTGCAGGCCACCATCCTTTTTGCAGTGGCAATTCTGGCTGAGGCGGCGCTGTCTTTCCTCGGTCTTGGAACACAGCCGCCGGAGCCAAGCTGGGGGAAGATGCTGAACAATGCCCAGACCTTTGTCGGCCTTGCTCCGCACCTGGCGATATTTCCTGGACTTGCGATCGCGCTGTCGGTGCTCGGCCTCAATCTGATCGGCGACGGCCTACGCGACGTCCTCGACCCCAAGCTGGCGCGCGCCCGTTAAGTGGAGCTGGAGAGCAAGCAAATGCTTCACGTTCAAGACCTCAATGTCAGCCTTGCCGGCGCAAACCGGGACATCCCGATCGTCAGGGATGTCAGCTTCGAGCTGGGGCCCGGCCGCTCGCTTGGTATCGTCGGCGAATCCGGTTCCGGCAAGTCGATGACGGCGTTGGCCTTGATGCGGCTGTTGCCGGGTGCAATCCGCGCGACCGGCAAGATCGGCCTCGAGGCGCATCAGTTGCTCGCGATGAGCGAGCAGGAAATGTGCTCGGTGCGCGGCAACAAGATTGCCATGATCTTCCAGGAGCCGATGACGTCGCTCAATCCGCTGCAAACGATCGGCCGGCAGGTCGCCGAGCCCATGATCCTGCACAAGGGTATAGATCGCGCCGCTGCAAAGAATGAGGCAGTCCGCTTGCTCGACCGCGTCGGAATTCCAGACGCGACGCGCCGCCTCAACGTTTATCCGCACCAGCTTTCCGGCGGCCAGCGCCAGCGCGTGATGATCGCGATCGCGCTATCATGCTCGCCGCGCGTGCTCATCGCCGACGAACCCACGACGGCGCTGGACGTGACCGTGCAGCGGCAGATCCTCGACTTGCTGCGCGAACTCGTCAGCGAAACCGGGATGGCACTCATCATCATTTCCCACGACCTTGGCGTAATCGGCGAAATGGTCGACGAGATGCTGGTGATGTATGGAGGGCACGTGGTGGAGCGCGGCCAGGCCGACCGGGTTTTCCAAGCGCCAAGCCATCCCTATACGCGCCGCCTTCTGGAGGCGATACCGCGTTTCGGCATGCCGCGCCATGAGCGGCTGAGGACGATTCCCGGCTCTATGCCGGAGATCGGCACGGTATCGAAGTCGTGCATCTTCGCCGGAAGATGCGACCTGGTCAGTTCCGATTGCTTGCTCGCCCCGCCGCCTTTCGTTCCGGTCGGCGCAGCACATGTCGCAGCCTGCATCCGAGCCGAACGCGCTATGGAACCCGTCCAATGAGCCAGCCAGTGATCGAGATCAGAAACCTTGAAAGACGTTTCCAGCTTCCACGGGAGTCACTGTTTCGCCCGGCCGGCACCGTCTACGCACTGAATGGCATCAACCTGACGGTCGAGCCTCAGCAGAGCTTCGGCATTGTTGGCGAATCCGGATGCGGCAAGTCTACCCTTGCGCGGATCATCATGGGCCTGGACAAGCCCACCGCCGGTTCGATCAAGGTCATGGGCAAGGATATCAATGCCGTCACGCCACATGAACTGCGATCCATGCGCTCCGACTTCCAGATGGTGTTTCAGGATCCCTTCGGTTCGCTCAACCCGCGCCATCGGGTGGAGCGTATCGTCGCCGAACCGCTGTTTGCTACGGGCGAGACTCCCGGCAAGCAGGAGCGCAAGGAGAGGGTCGGAGAAGCCCTCCAATCCGTCGGGCTTCGACCCAACGACATGGAGAAATATCCGCACGAGTTTTCCGGCGGGCAACGCCAGCGCGTAGCGCTTGCGCGCGCACTGATCACACGACCCTCGCTGATCGTCGCCGACGAGCCCGTATCGGCGCTCGACGTGTCGGTGCAGGCACAGGTGCTGAACCTTCTTCGCGATCTCGAGGATCAGTTCGGCATCACCTTCGTGTTCATCAGCCATAATCTCGCAGTGGTGGACTATGCCTGCCAGGATGCGGCGGTGATCTATCTTGGCCGCATCGTCGAACAAGGGCCGACATCGGCACTGTTCGGGAGACCGCTGCATCCCTACACGCAATCGCTCGTCGACGCGGTCCCGCATGTCGGTGCCAAACGTGATCAGGTCGTTACGCGTTCGCCGGCCGCCCTCAAGACACAGACATCGGCCCAAAGCGGTTGCCCCTTCGTGGACCGCTGCGCCTTTGCGCGCGATATCTGCCGTTCCGAAAAGCCTGAGCTCCAGGTGGCTGACACCGACCACATGGTGGCCTGCCATTTCGCACAAGAAATCGGCGACAATCGACAGCGCGAGAAGGTCGCTTCCTTCGCGTGACAAGAATTCCGGAGCTCGCCTGATGCGCATCGTCATCGTTCAGCCCAATACGACACAGGCGGTCTCGGATCGCGTCGCCGATGCGGCCCGCCGCGCCGCAGGGCCAAACACGCGAATAGAGGTCGTTACCGCCCCCTTCGGAGCACCCTCGATCGAGTTCCGCAGCGAGGCGGCGATCGCCGCGCATGCCATTCTGGAAGCCTTTGCCCACCGGGCACAAGGTGCCGATGCCGGAATCGTGGCCGGATTTGGCGACCCTGGCGTCGCCGCGTCAAAAGAGTTGTTTGCCTTTCCGGTCATCGGCCTCGCGGAAGCGGCCATGCTGACCGCCTGTATGCTGGGAGGCCGCTTCTCAATCCTCACGGTCGGCCCGCGATGGGGGCAGATGCTGCGCGAGACCGCTGCAGTCTATGGGCTGTCATCCAGGCTGGCGAGCATCCGCACGATCGCTGGCCGCGTGCACCACGCATCACCGTCTGATGAATGGCTTGCCGCTTTTGACGAAGCCGGGCGCATGGCCGTCGCCGAAGATGGTGCGGAAGTGCTGATCGTCGGGGGCGGTGGTGTCTCCGGCCTGGCGCGGCAATTGGCCGAAAGCGTGGATGTTCCGGTCCTTGATGGCGTAGACTGTGCGGTGCGGATGGCAGAGATGCTTGTGTCGCTTGGCGTCCGCAAGCCTGTCACCGGAAGCTATTCCTCGCCGAAGGACAAGCAGCTTCACGGCATCGACGACACCTTGGCGCGGCTCTTCCAAGGCGGCTGAAACGTCCAAGCAAGCGCTCGAACCCCACTTTACTTGAATGCCGCCGAAAGCGCGTCGCTGACGCCGACGAGTTCCTTGGCGGCCGGTGCGCGGTAACTGCCGGTTCTGGGTCGAGAGGCGCCGATGCCATAAAGTGCCTCGGCCATCCGTACGGCGCAGGTCACTCCGTCCAGCAAGGGAACTTCAATGCGGTCGGCCAATAGGCGCCCTAGGCCGGCAACAGCACCACCGCCCAGGATAATGACTTCCGCGCCATCCTGGGCGATTGCCGTCTCGGACTGCGCCACCACCTCGTCGGCAACGTCGCCAGGATTTGCGCCGGCTGCCACCACCCGACGTTCGATCGTGCGAACACTGGCCAACCGCGACGCAAGCCCGTAATGCGCTGCTAGTTCGCGCAAAGGCTGCGCCATGCGGGCCCCGAGCGTGACAATGGAAAACCTACCGCCCAGCATGCAGGCCGTCAGCATCGAGGCCTCGGCTATGCCGACGACCGGAAACGGCATCAGTTCCCTTGCAGCGGCAAGTCCGGGGTCGGAAAAGCATGAGATCACGCCGGCGTCTACCCCGTCCGCGTTCTCGGCAAAGGCCGCCACTGTCGCATGCGCGGCAATCGCCACCTCCGTTCGGCATTCAATGCCTCGCGCGCCAAAACCGACGGTCACTGTCCGGATTTCGGTGTCTGGCGAAGCCGCGCGACCAGCCTCCTCCGCAATCAGATCAGTGATGAATTGCGACGTATTCGATTGGACAACCAGCAGGCGCATTTCGATGTGTGCTTTCTTGAGATCGATCGGCTCGTTTTTAGAAGTCAGTCCTTCAATATTTCCAGCCAGTGACGCGCAATCTGTTCCCGCGTGGCGAACCAGACCCCGCCCTTGTCTGTCATATGGCGGAGCACCGCATCGAGGCCCCCTATCCGCGCCGGCCGGCCGATGATGCGGGTGTGCAGTCCGATCGTCATCATCTTCGGCGCTGTCTCGCCCTCCTCCCAGAGCCAGTCGAAACCGTCGATGACATAGTCGGCGAAATCATTCGCGCGAACGAAGGGTGACTCCGGCCGCTGGCAGCGCATATCATTGGTGTCGAGGCTGTAAGGCACCACGACATGCCGGCGATCTCCGAATTTCAGGATGCGTGGCAGGTCGTCGTCATAAAGATCGCTGTCATAGAGGAACCCGCCCTCCTCGATCAGCAGCCGGCGCGTCGCCAGAGTATAGGGCGCGCGTGAATGCCAGCCGACGGGGCGGACGCCGGTAATGCGGCGAATGCTATCCACCGACTGATGAATCCAGCGCCTTTCCTCATCCTCGTTCTTGCCGGCGGGCGTATCCCAGCGATAGCCGTGACAGCCTAGTTCGAAGCCTCGCTTGAGCCCGTCCTCGCCGATCCAGGGTGTCTTCTCCAGCGCCTGCCCGCACAGATTCAGCGTACAGGTGACCCCATATTTATCGAGCACACGCAGAATTCGCCAGTAGCCGGCGCGAGCGCCATAGGCGAAGTGTGATTCCATGGCAGGATCGGGAATGTCGAGCGGATCCTGCATCATGTCGTAGATGCGTTCGTTACGCGCATCGCCCTTGGATATGGCGAATTCGGATCCTTCTTCGATGTTGAGCACCAGCGATACAGCAACTCGGGCGCCGTTCGGCCACTGCGCATGGGGTGGATTTGGCCCGTAGCCGTAAAGGTCCTGATCGGCCATCGAGGTATCAACCGCCATCGTCACTTGCCCATTCATTCTGATATGTTGCGTGCTGTTCTTCCTGAGAAAGGGCAGGCAAGCAGATGCCGACCGCCCCTTCTGTCAAGTTGCCGATTATCCGCTAGTCCTGCCAATGCACGTCGGTCATATTGGCCATGAAGACGGGCATGTTGTGCCAGAGGCCGACCAGCCCCTTCCGCGCCACCGATATGTTGCGCGTCTGGTACAGCGGAATGACTGGAACTTCCTCGGCGAACAGCTTCTGGATCGTCTGCAGGCTTTGCGTCTCCGCCTCCGGAGTGGTGGCGGCTTTGACGGCCGTCAGGGCGTCGCGATATTTCTGGCTGTCAAATCCGTAGAAATAGTCCTTGTTGGCGTGGACATCGAAATCCATTGGCGCGTCGTGGTCCACGATCGACATGTCGAAGCTATGGTTGCGGAACACCTGCTCCAGCCATTGCGGCCACTGCAGCTTCTCGATCTTCAGCCGGATGCCGACC
>NZ_JBLLVA010000006.1:0-210052 GCF_047739745.1 Borborobacter xinjiangensis
AGGAGGTGCATTTGTTGATTGGTTTGGACTTATTGCACCTCTTCATCCGCATCGTATGAACGGACTGAACGAAGTCAACGAATACATTGACACCCAAGCAATTTTGCTGGCTGCGGCAGCCGTCGCTTGTGAATGGGTAGCCCGGCTACTTAAGCTGCGATCGGTGTGTTCAGCATCACAGGTGGCCCGAAGATACCACCCTGAGATTTCCTTGGCCCGCCTCAGCGGATCACTTGCCCTCGCCCAGGAACTTGACCGCTCCCCGGTGCAAAATGTGATGCAGCCGCTCAAGCACGTGACCCGTTCCCAGCTCGCCGACAACATATAGGCGGCTGCCTTCGAAGCGCACCGGCCAATGCATATTTCCGGCGCAGTATCCGAGTTCCAGACCGGCGGCGGCATCGGCCGCACTGAAGACCAGCCAGCGTTCCGGCTCGGCCCTGACCACTATGGCGCGCTTGTCCTCGAGAAGAAGCACGGCACCGTCGATGAGGCGTTGCGTTCGCGGCAAGGCGATCGAGCATGGAGTGCCACGATCGGTCGTCACCGAAATTCGCCGGCGCGCAATCTCCCTGTCATCCAGCAGGATGAATTCGACGCGTCCCTCGTGATCCAGCAAATGAAGCTGCGCGCTTATCCGGCTTTCCGTTGCCAATCCGACAATGGCATTCAGCTTGAGCATTCGATTTACCGATAGGTTTGGACATGACGGAACTCAGCAATGCAGTGCCGGCATCAAATGCCGAGATGCGCATCGACTGCTTCGCGGTCGTAAAGTTGTTGCGGCGATATTTCGGCTACGAATGCGCCCTTCTGGATGATCAGAACACGATCCGCCAATTGCCGGATGAATCGGATGTCCTGTTCGACCAGGATGATGCCAAGTCCAAGCGTAACCTTCAGCTCTCCCAGCTTCTCCGCGATGAGATCGACAATTGACGGCTGAATGCCTTCCGTCGGTTCGTCGAGCAGGATTAGCTTCGGCCGTCCGCAAAGGCAGCGCGCCAGTGCGAGTATCTGCTGCTGGCCGCCGGACAAGCCTCTGCCCGGCCGGTCAAGCAGATCCTTCAACACGGGAAAATGCTCCAGCATTTCGGGGATGGCGCTGCCTGCCCGCATGATCTCCCCCATCCGCATATTTTCCAGCACGGAGAGCTGCGGGAATATGTCCCTTCCCTGCGGCACATAGCCGATGCCCGCGCGGGAGCGCTCTGCGGTGCTTGCCCGCGTGATGTCCTCGCCTGCGAAATCGATGCGGCCTCCCGTTGCCTTGATCTGGCCGACCAGCGTACGAAGCAGTGTCGTTTTGCCCATGCCGTTATGGCCAAGTATTCCTACCACCTCACCTGACTTCATCTCGAAATCGATGCCGTGCAGGATCGGAATGCGGCCGTAGCCGGAGTGAAGATTCGTAACTTCAATCATCGTCGTCGACCTTGCCCAGATAGACTTCACGGACCAGTTCATTGCCCTGAACGTTCTCCATCGTGTCTTCGACGAGCACCCGTCCCTGATGAAAGACGGTTACGGTGTGGGCAATCTGCTTGATGAACTGCATGTCGTGTTCGACCACGACGATGGCTGCGGACTTGTTGACCTCCTGGATCAGAGCGGCGGTTCGGTTGGTCTCATCCGCCGTCATGCCGGCGGCGGGCTCATCCAGCAGGATGAGCTTGGGCTCGAGCGCCACCACCATGGCGAGTTCCACCCACTGGCGCTGCCCGTGCGCAAGTTCGCCGACCAGCCGGCCCGACAGGGCGGTCAAGCCGAGCCGCTCCATCACGTCCTTGCCGATCACGGCCGCGCGTGCCTTGTTGTGCCGCGACCGTGCGGCGATGGAAATGTTTTCGAGTACGGTCAGATTGTTGAAGACGTCCGGCACTTGGTTTTTTATGCCGATGCCCATCTGGCTGACCTGATGCGGCTCGGCGTGGGTGATGTCGACGCCGTCGAAAAATATTTGCCCGGTTGTCGGCTTGAGCTGCGCCGTCAGCATCTTGAAGAATGTGCTCTTCCCAGCACCGTTGGGGCCTATCAAGCATCGCAGTTCGCGCTGCTTCAGATTGAAATCAACGCTGGAGATGGCGACGACGCCGCCGAACCGCTTCTCGAGTCCGCGGGTTTGCAGCACGCATTCGGCACTCATGATGCCCTCCTTTCCTGTGTCAGCCGGACAGGCGCGGTGCCGCGCAGATGAGCACGCTGCATGAGATCGCAGGCCGAGGGCACGATGCCCTTCGGCACCAACAGCACGAAGCCGATCAGGATGATGCCAAGCACGAGATTGGCGTTGAGGAGTTGCTGAGTGCCAAGCTGCGTGGCAAGCCATTGAACGATGAAGCATCCGACGATCGGGCCGAGCAACGTTCCGGTACCGCCCACAATGACCCAGATGATGACCTGCGCCGACTGGGCAAGGCCAAACACATCCGGGCTGATGAACATTCCCCAATTGGCAAATAGGCAACCAGAAAGGCCGGCGATGCCTCCACCAAGCGTAAACGCGGCAAGCTTGTAGAAGCGCGCATCGTAGCCGAGGAGCTCGGCGCGCCGCTCGTTTTCGCGAACAGCTACCACGACCTGGCCGAAGCGGCTTTTCAGCATGATGCGCAGGCCGAGATATACCGCCAGCAGTGTCAGACCGGAGGCGTAGAAAAGCCCATCCAGTGACAGAACTTTGTCCGGAGCACCGGGCAGATTGAGCGGAGGAATGCCTGGAATGCCGTTGTAACCGCCAATCGGTGCGTTACCGATCGTATATTCCGCGCCCGACGTCGAGCCCATCAGCTTGTAAAGGATCAAGGTGACGGTAAGCGTGATAACGCCGAAATAGACGTCGGTAATGCGAGCATAGAACAGGAAATAGCCGAGCAGGGCAGCAAACAGGGCTGGCACCGCCACCGACAAGATCAATGGAATGGTGCTGTCACCGATGTTTATAACGGCGATGGCGTAGGCATAGGCGCCAATTCCGAAGAAAGCGGACTGGCCGAAGCAAAGGATGCCGCCATACCCCCAGATGAGGCCGAGGCTGAGCGCCAAGATTGCAAGGATCACATAGGACGTCAGCTCGATCATCAGGACAGGACCGGCAAGCAGGGGTATGGCAAACAGCAATGCCAGGCCCACGATGGCGGCGGCCAACAATCCGCCGGTACCACTAAAGATGTCGGTCATGATGCCCTCCTGAAGAAGCGTCCGGTGATGCCGAGCGGCATGAACCTCAGCAGGACGACAGCAGCCGCGAGCAACGCGACCTCGCCGATGACCGGAGTGGAAAGATAGGTGATTATCTGGTCGATGGCGCCGAACAGCACAGAGGCCGATACGGTTCCGGCCAGCACCGCTGGACCGCCGCCAATGACGGTGATGAACGCCTTGGCGACATAAGCGGCGCCTATGGTCGGAACTATGCCGGTGATCGGGGCCATGACGCCTCCGGCTAGTCCGGCAAGACCAGCACCTATGCCGAAGGTGGCGGCGTAGACTGCGGGCGGATTGACACCAAGCGCGGCCGCCATATCCGGGTTCTGCATCGTGCTGCGCGCTATCAAGCGGTAACGGGTATGCCGGAACACTGCCCAGATCGACGCAAACACGACAGCCGCGATCAGGACGATGATCAGCGAGTAAGCGGCGATATGATAGTTGCCGACTTGCAGAGAGCCTGCCGGCGCCGAAATGCCCTCGGTCGTATTGCCGAAAATGGTTGTCGCCAGGCCGACGAGAAACAAGCTCAACCCCCAGGTGGCGAGCATGGTGTCGCGCGGTCGGCCGTACAGAAATCGTATGACGGTCCGCTCGATAATGACGCCGATGACGCCCACCACCACGGGGCTGATGAGCAGCGTCGCCACCCAGATATTGACCCCGGCCTTGGTTGCCACAATCGCGGCGTACCCACCAAGCATGAGGAATTCGCCATGAGCGAGGTTGATGACCCGCATCATGCCGAAGATAATCGCCAGGCCGACGCTGATCAGCGCCAGGCTTGCGACAGCCCTTAAGGCTTCAATCGATAGTACAACGAGCAGGTCCATACCGGCATAGCCTCTGATGGTTGGAGGCGTTCGAACGCGACCGCGCCAAACGCCACGCAACATGTCTGGATCGATCAAACCTTGATGACGTACATCGTGTTGTCGTCAGGGTTCTTCTTGAGGTCGCACACGCCCGAAGTGTCGAGCGGTTGCTGTTGCGGGTAGCTCTCGAGGATATTGATCTTGCGGTCCTGGACCTGGCCGATGTTGATATCCATGACCACGTGGTGAGTTTGCGGATCGATCGAGAATTTTCCGCTCGGCAGATCGAGGCTTATGCCGGACTCGAGCGCCTCGATGACCGGCATCCTCTCGACCGTGCCGGCGCGCTTGACGCCTTCCGCCCACAGAAAAACCGATTGGTAGGTGGCCATCGCCAGTTCGGTCACATAAGGGTAGTCGGCGCCGAAGCGCTTATGGAAACGTTCAAGGAAGGCCTTGTTCGCCGGCGTGTCGAGTGCTTCGAAATAGTTGAAGCACAACAGGATGCCGTTGGTTTCCTCGGGCGCGAGAACCATCTGCTCGCCACCGATGGTCATGGTGGTGGACGCCATCGGGATGCGCGTATTCATCCCTGCGGCCGCCCATTGCCGATAGAAGGACTGATGCGCGCCGCCGACCAGCACTGTGTAGATCAGGTCGGGCTTAGCTGCCTGGATCTTTTGAATTGTCGAGCCGAAATTGGTGACATCGAGCGGGAAGAAATCCTGTCCCACAATCTGGCCGCCGTTTTCCAAGCAATATTTGCGAGTCCAGTCCGCAGTGATCTGGCCATAGTTGTAGTCGGCAGCCAGGGTATAGATCTTTTTGCCCCACTTGTTCATGGCGTAAGGCACGTGCTTCGACTGTTTTTGCGCCGGTGTGATGCCGGTGCAGAAGATGTTGCGATCGCAAACCCCACCTTCATACTGGGTATTGTAGAAGTAGAGCGTGTTCATTCGCCGGAAAACCGGCCGCATCACTTCGCGCGAAGCTGACGTGATGCCGCCAAATGCGGCAGCCACCTTGTCTTTCAAAGCGGCTTGCTGGGCATATTGAGGATAAAGCCGCATATCGGTTTGAGTGTCATAGGTGATCAGGCTGATCTGCTTGCCGAGCAGGCCTCCAGCCTGGTTGATTTCCTCGACCGCCAACGTGATTGCGTCCTGCATCGGCTTGCCGGCGGCATCCAGACCGCCCGACAAGTCGAGCAGGCTCGCAATACGGATCGTGTCGTCAGCGGCGAATGCACTTCCTCCCGCGCCGAGAAGACCGAGGCCCGCCGCCGCACCTGCGGTCGATTTGAGAAATGACCTGCGATTTATGTTCGTCGTTATTGTCATTTTCAGAATCCCCTGTGATTTGGCCGATCCGGATCGATCGGCCATCTGGTTTCATGCTTGAAAGTCCGTCGTGTGTTCAGGAGCCGAGCAATTCGCGCCAGGCATTGTCGAGGAACTTGACATCAGCTTCCCTCAGGCCCGAGCCACCGGCGAAGTGACCGTGGCTGGAGATGAAGGGGCGAAGTTCCGCGTTGGGCATGTTGGCGACCTCGAACTCACTGTCCTCCGGAGGGAAGTAGAGATCGCAGTTGCCGGGCATCACGATGGCTCTGGCCTTGATGGCGTTGAGCGCCTTGACGAAATCGCCGTTGTAGAGTTCGTTGTCGCTGATGTCGCCGGCCTGCCAAGTGTGGATCATCGAGACCATGTTGTTGGCGTCTCGCAGATTGAACCAATCCTCCCAGTAGCCGACAATGAA
The DNA here is from genome assembly GCF_047739745.1 of Borborobacter xinjiangensis. Classification (NCBI taxonomy): domain Bacteria; kingdom Pseudomonadati; phylum Pseudomonadota; class Alphaproteobacteria; order Hyphomicrobiales; family Phyllobacteriaceae; genus Borborobacter; species Borborobacter xinjiangensis. Next base: position 5,781 of record NZ_JBLLVA010000006.1, read on the forward strand.
GTCCTCCACCGATTGGTAGCCGAGCTCGAGATATTCTTCCTTGCGGAAGAACTCCTGCGAGAAGCCCCAACCTGCGTAGACACGGCCCATGGCACGCAGCCCCTTGTAAGGCTGGTCGTCGTACCAACCTTCCTTGAAGGCGTCGTCCGCAGTTAGAGCGGCTTTTACCCCTTCGAGCATCACGTGGTTGTGCCGGGCTGTCTTGGCCGATCCTGCCGTCGGGCAGATGTTTTCGACCATGTCAGGATAGAGTGCTGCCCAATGGAAGGTCTGGGCGGCGGCCATCGACCAACCGGTAACGAGCTTGATCTTCTTGATGCCGAACTTCTCGGTAAGAAGGCGATGCTGGGCTTTGATGTTGTCGTAATAGGTTACGAGAGGGAATCGCGCCTTGTTGTACGGCGGAGGCTGGTTGCTTGGCGACGACGAAAGCCCGTTGCCGAATACATTGGGGATGATGATGAAATACTTGCTTGGATCGAGCGCGCTACCTTCGCGAATTACCCACTGGTTGTCATAGTGGGTCGAGGCCATGTAAGTCAGAAGGACAATGACATTGCTCTTGTCGGCATTCAGCTTGCCGAAGGTCTTGTAGGCCAGCTTTGCGTTCGGAAGCGTCATTCCTTTTTGGAGCTTGAGGTCGCCAAGCTCGAAGATTTCGTAGTCAACTTCCTTGTTGATTTTCCACGGTGCCACAGTTTACATCCTCCGTTAGACATAGATCCGCCGCTCAGCAAATCCATGTGGATTTGCCGTTATATTTTTCTACTTTGGACAAAGATTTCCCGTCCAATCCAACTGGATTGGCCGGACTTCAGCTACTTCCGATCCTGTATTTTCCTCCCAGGCGCGTCGCAGGCAACAGAACGCAAAAACCCCGCGCACTCAGGAAACCTGAGTTTGCGCGAGGTTCAATTTCGATCCTCTATGGAGCGCAGCGCTTTTGCCGCGAATTCCGGTTCTCTAGGAACCAACGTGAGCCATATGCATCACGAACACTTGCACTCTACTCTATAAGTCCATAAGCGTCAACCAGGGCAGCAGAAATTACTGCAATGGATTTTTGTTTGCTCATCGCCTGCTGCCGCAGGTAGTCGTAGGCCTCGTTTGCGCGCAGATTCCGCTGCTTCATCAGGATGTGCTTCGCCTGTTCGATCTGGCGCGACGCATGCAGCGTTTCCTCGAGTTTGGCCACCTTGTTCAAGAGCCGCCGCTCATAGCTGAAAATCTGGCGCGCCAAGGCCAGGTTGGTGAGCACCGCGGGGGGCTGACAGGGCTTGACCAGAACGGCCTGCGCATTGGAGAGCCTGAGCACGTCGGCCGGGAGCCCTTTTTCGCCGTCAACCACCGCCACGACCGGCACTGGCGGAGCGCCAGACAGCCAAGGGGCGGCCAACAGGACATCAGCGTCGATTGCAACGAGAGCAAAGTCAAAGCCCAGCGGCGGAAGGACCGGCGGCGGCCACACCATCTCAACCCGGCATCCCAAGCGTCGCACCTCGCGTAGAACCGCATCGCCCTGACCGTCGTTGGGGTGCGCGAGCAACACCGTCGAACGGCGCAACTCACTTTGAACGCCGCCGCCGGCGCGCACCGCTCGGGGTGGTGCATTGCTGGCCTGGCGCGAACCATCCGCAGTTGCGCCATCAACACTGCGGGAAGAAAGCGAGGTGTTCACGTCTGGTTCCTCAGGTTACGAAAAATGGGTCGGGCCGGAGCGCAACGACGGATTCGCGCACAATGTCGAAGTTACCGGCTTCGGATGCCTTGCCAATTCGCGTCCAAAGCTCGGCATGACTGTTCTTGTAGTCGATGCCGATGCGCCCTTGAGGAGCCGAGATCTCCCTGCCCAGAACGGCAGGGCGCAATATGTCCGTTTCCATGCTGTTTGTCTCGGCAATGGCTTGAGCAAACAGGTGAACCTGGAAGTAGGCGGCTTCGGCGCACATGTTGGTCGATGCATCCTCGCCGAATCGTTCCTTGAACAACCTGACGAAGCGGGCGTTCTCGTCATTGGACACGCTCTCGAAGTAGGCCGCCGCAGTGATGTGCCCTGCCCCCACGTCCTTGCCCATGGCGCCCAATTCGGCCTCGCTGGTGTTGAGACTGCCAATGGGCATGGTGCCTGGATTGAAGCCGGCATCCGCATAAGCCTGATAAAAGTGCGCGATCGCCTGCCCCACGATTGTAGAGAAGATCACATCGGGTTTGCGATTGCGAAGGTCGCGGATGATCGGTCTGAAGTCGTTGGCGTCGGCACCGAAGCCGATATACTCCTCTCCGACGATTGCCCCGCCTTGGCCGCATACCATGTCACGCACGATCCTGTTGGTGTGCCGCGGATAGCAATAGTCGGTGCCGATCAGATAGAACCGGTTGCCGTGCGTGGCCACCAGATAGTTGATGAGCTCGACCGTGTTCTGATTTGGCGACGAGCCGGTATAGATGATGTTCGGCGAGAACTCGAAGCCTTCGTAGCGGGTGGGATACCATAGCAGCGCATTCACCCTTTCGACCAAAGGCAATACTGCCTTGCGGCTGGTCGACGTGTAGCAGCCGAAGATGGTCGTGACCCGATCCTCGATCAACAGTTTGCGCGCGTAGTGCGAATAGAGCTCCGTGCTCGAGGTCGGGTCATAGATGATCGGAACGATTTCGCGGCCGTTGATGCCTCCCGCCGCATTGATCTCGGCGATCCCGAGCATCGTTCCCTTGAGCTGCGTCTCTTCGATTGACCCGGTGACGCCCGATCGTGAAAAAAGGACGCCGACCCGCCAGGGTTCGCTTGTGGAGCCCATGTCAGCCGCAGCCCGTGCCAGCACTGAATGCGAACATTCGACCCTCCAATGTGTGTTTCATTGCCGGCCGCACCCGGCCGTGGTCGTGCTATCGATCCTGCCGTGCCAAAGCCGCCATTCGCCAAAAACACGTTTCTCTAATGTGACATGAAACGCCACCGGAAAACAGCCCGACACGACGCGATGAGGTGATTTTCGCCTGAGCACGGCAAATGTCTTTCCTCCTCACAACATTCATGTCGCGGCCTTGTCCAGGCTCTCGTTCGATGCCCCTTGCCGATATGAAATCACCGACAGGAACCGGATCGGTAATTTCGTCAGTTCGTAGGGCCCATGAGGGGCATCCGCGTCGAAGTACAGGCTGTCCCCCTGGGTCATGCGATAGCGGTTCCTGCCATGGCCATAGACGACCTCGCCTTCCAACACGTAGAGGAACTCTATGCCGCCATGCTGGAAGATGGGGAATTCATCCGAGGGTTCGGTCAGGGTGATGAGATAAGGCTCGACGACAAGGCCGCTGCTGCTGGCACCGGAATAGCCGAGAAGTTTATAGTGATGACCGGCACGCGTCCCACGCCGTTGGACATTCACGCCCTCGCCAGCCTTGACGAAAGTCGCTTCGTCCTTTTCCTCGAAGCGCCTGAACAATGAGGTCATCGGCAGGCCGAGCGCGGTTGCCAGCGCCTGGAGCGTGTTGAGGGAGGGAGAAATGGAGCCGTTTTCGATCTTGGAAAGCATTCCTATGGAGATACCCGCTGAGGAAGCGAGTTCCATGATCGTCATGTCATGCTTCCTGCGACAGCTCCGAACTTCGCGCCCGATCGCGGCCTGCAGCATGGTTTCGCGACGGTCTCGAGGCGCATGGGGATTTTGAGAATAGAGGGGAATGAGCAAAGGCGCGCTCACACGTCGAGAAACTTTTAGTGCCTGTGTCTTTTCACCCAGCGGCGGGCCTGCCGCACTGAAGAACTCCGTCATTGCTTTCCTTTCCAGGTCGCATTGATAAGTCGAGAGGCGCCCGGTTGTTGGGCGCCTCTTGGCGGCTCACAGAACGCCGGTGAGGATGCCGACGCCGGCCAGCGAGGCGGCACCGCCCAGGCATTTGACCAGCGTGGCGCCCTTCGCCTCAGCGGCGCGGCCGAGCACGAGCCCGCCGGCAAGGCCCGCTGCATGTAGCAGCGCGGTGGCGGCGATGAAGCCGCTGCCATAGGCGAGGCCACCCACCGTCTCCGGCATCTCGGCGCCATGGGCATGGCCGTGGAAGATGGCGAAGAAGCCGACCAGCCCCATGGCGGCGGCAACCGGGGCGGTCAGCCCGAAGGCGACGGCCGCGCCAAGCACGACGATCGACAGGGCGATGCCGAGTTCGACGAAGGGCAGGCCGAACCCGGCAAGGCCAAGCCCGCCGCCGAGCGCCATGACGGCAACGAAGCTCGCCGGCACCAGCCACAATGCCCGGCCGCCAAGCTGCGCGGCCAAAAGGCCGACCATCACCATCGCCAGAACGTGGTCGAGGCCGCCCAGCGGATGCGCAAAGCCGTGCGCGAAGCCGCTCGCATGGCCTATGCCGGTGTGTGCGAATGCCAGACTTGGCACCACCGTCATGAGCGCCGACGCTGCTAGATTGACGAGTATCTTGCGGTTCATGTTTGTCTTCCTTTCATGCTATGGGCAGCTATCTTCGAGATGTCGCAACCGTGCCGTCATTTACGACGCGGGGTTGGTGAGGCGCCGAATGCCGCGTCGACGGCCAGAACGAAGAGGCGTTCGGATACCGCGCGAGCCGCTATGGCGTTGGCGGCCAGGCAGCGGATGCCCCAACCAATTCCGTTCGGCAGTTCGCTCACTCCGGTCACACATTCCGCAAAACTCAGGGATTCCGCCAGCGTCTGCCGCGACGGCAGAAGCGAGCAATCGCCAAGCAGCATGTAGTTGGCGACGACCCGCCAGTTGCCGATGGGCGACGCCGCACCAGCCAGCGCATCTCCTCCAATGCGGAAGCAATCGCGCGCCAGAAGGCGGCCTGAGCTGTCCTCGATTCTGACGTTCGAGCTCAGTTGGTCGAACCAGCGCGACCGGTCGTCGGGATCGTGCCTGGCGAAGGCATCGGCCAGAAGCAGGATGGCGCCGGGCGCCAGACGCGCGATCAACGTGTTTTCGCAGGCAGCGCCCGGGAAAAGCACCAGCGGATCGGGTGTAAGCGCCAGAAACGCCCCCTCTTCCATGATCACTTTGCTGTGCTGACGTACCGGCTGACTGTGACAGTCGTGCACGATGGTCGCGGCCTGCGTGGTGATATGAGCGGCGGCATTCGCGCCGAGTTCATAGCAACTGGACAACTGCTCGCCACGGTAAAGACCGCCCGAGGAGGACTGCTGGTATATGGTGAGAAGCGAGGGGATGGCTGCATCAAGCGCGAAGGGGCGCGTGATGTGGAAGGGATAGGACACGAACTGCCGCCCGATATGAGTGCGCGCGCCATGACGGGCGAAGGACAGTTCGAAGCGGCCGCCGGGAACGCCGACTTGCTCCCGAGGCGCCCAAGGATCCCGCTCCTGGGTTCTGGGCCAGTGCGAGGTCATCGAAACAGCACGTCCGCGATGATGCGGTCGGCAATCTCGCCGACGCCGTCGCCCGTCCGACAATTGGTGAGAACCGTCGGACGTCCGGCACGCGCGGAACGAGCTGCGGCTTCCATTTTCTCCAGATCGACTCCGACATGCACGGCAAGGTCCTTCTTGTTGACCACCAGCAGGTCGCATTTCAGGACGCCGGGACCCTTCTTGCGCGGAATGTCGTCTCCGCCGGCAACGTCGATGACGAACATCCACCAGTCGACCAGGTCGAGCGAGAAGGTCGACGCGAGATTGTCGCCGCCGCTCTCGATCAGCACCAGCTCGACGTCGGGATAGCGCGCCTCCAGGTCGTCGGCGGCGGCGATGTTGAGGGTGGGGTCCTCGCGAATGACGGTATGTGGGCAAGCGCCCGCCTCCACCGCGGCAACGCGATCCGGATCGATAAGCCCGGAGCGCCTGATGCGCTCGGCGTCCTCTATGGTGACGAGATCATTGGTGATGATCGCAAGCGAAACGCCTCGTTCGGCAAAGGCGGGAATGAGCTTTTCGATCAGCGCGGTCTTGCCCGAACCGACCGGGCCGCCGATGCCGACACGAGCCGCCCCGACACGCGATGGCGATGAAGCGCCGGTGGAAGGTCTGACGTCCATGATCTCACCTCAACATGTAAAGCTGTGTCAGCGGCAGTTCGTGTGCCGGTTCGCAGGTTGCCAATTCGCCGTCGACGAACACGTCGAAGGTCTGCGGATCGACACGGATGTTGGGACATGCATCATTGTGCAACATGTCCTTCTTGCGCAGGTCGCGGGTGCCGCGCGAAGGCAGCAGCGCCTTGCGCAGATCGAGCGTTCTGGAAAGGCCGCGCTCGATCGCCAGCGGATTGACGAAACAGGCCGAAAGCGCCTGCTTGGCGCGGCCGAAAGCGCCCCATTGCGGACGCAGCAACAATGGCTCGCACGTCATCAGCGAAGCGGCGCTGTCGCCCATCGCTCCCCATGCGATAAAGCCGCCCTTGATGACCAGCTCGGGCTTGATGCCGAAGAAGGCCGGCCGCCAGATGACGATATCGGCCATCTTGCCGTCTTCCAGCGAGCCGACATGCTCAGCGATGCCGAAGGTGCGGGCGGCGTTGATGGTGTATTTGGCGATGTAGCGCTTGATGCGCTCATTGTCGCCGAAACCCGTGGTTTCCTCTGGCAGCCGGCCGCGCTGCTTCTTCATCTTGTCGGCAAGCTGCCAGGTGCGGCAGATCACTTCGTTGATGCGGCCCATGCCCTGGCTGTCGGAGCCCAGCATGGAGATCGCACCGATGTCGTGCAGGATATCTTCGGCGGCGATGGTCTGGGCGCGAATACGGCTTTCGGCAAAGGCCACATCCTCCGGGATCGCCGGATTTAGATGATGGCAAACCATGGTCATATCGAGATGTTCGTCGAAGGTGTTGACCGTGTAGGGATTGGTCGGGTTGGTCGACGACGGCAGGCACCAGGGAACGCCCGCCACTCTGATGATGTCAGGCGCATGGCCGCCGCCGGCGCCTTCGGTGTGATACATGTGGATGGTGCGTTCGTTGATGGCGGCCAGTGTATCTTCGAGGAAGCCGGATTCGTTCAGCGTGTCGGTGTGGATCTGGACGGGAAAGTCGAGCTCATCGGCAACCGTCAGGCAGGTGTCGATGGAGGCCGGCATGGTGCCCCAGTCCTCGTGCAGCTTCAGTCCGAGGCACCCCGTCTCGATCTGCTCCACCAGCGATGCGGGCTTGTGCGAGTTGCCGCGACCCAGAAAGCCGAAATTGATTGGCCATTCCTCGGCCGCCTGCAGCATCTTGCCGACGTTGAAGGGGCCGCCGCAGTCGATGCCCACCGTGATCGGGCCAAGCGAGCCGCCGAGCATGGTGGTGATGCCGGACGCGATGGCATGATCGCAAAGCTGGGCGCTGTCGAAATGAACATGCACGTCCAGCGCGCCAGCGGTGGCAATCAGCCCCTCGCAATCGCGCACCGTGGTGGCCGCCGAAACGATGAGGCGCGGATCGACACCGTCCATGATTGCCGGATTGCCGGCCTTGCCGATGCCGACAATCTTGCCGTCCTTGATGCCAAGATCGCCCTTGACGATGCCGACCACGGCATCAATCACGGTGACATTGCACAGCAGGAAGTCGAGCGCGCCTTGGGCGCTGGTTACGCCCGCTGCCAGCCCGGCGCCGTCGCGCAGGGTCTTGCCGCCGCCATGCAGGCATTCGTCACCATAGACGGCGAAATCTTTCTCGACGACGGCGACCAGTTCGGTGTCGCCGAGCCGAACGCCGTCACCGGTCGTCGGCCCATACATTGCAGCATATTCGCGGCGGGAAACTCTTGCCATGATCGCTTTTCTCCTCAGGCGCCGCGAAAACCGCGCGTGCGTGCATTTTCAAGAGCGGCGGCCTTCACCGCCGCGTCGTCGGCTCTCCCGTTCGAAAGCGCGTTGAGACCCGACAGTTCCTGTCGGCCACCGAAGCTTGTGAGCGAAACTTCCTTTTCCTGTCCCGGCTCGAAGCGCACCGCCGTGCCGGCGGCGATATCCAGCCGCATGCCGAACGCCTGCTCGCGGTCGAAATCGAGCGCTTTGTTGACCTCGAAGAAGTGGTAATGGGAGCCGATCTGCACCGGCCGGTCACCGGTATTGACCACTGTAAGCGTGACCTTTGGGCGGCCTGCATTCAGTTCAATCTCGCCGTCCTGGGCGATGATGCCTCCCGGTTCCATGGTATCGGCGGCAGCGCCGGCCGCCGGCCGCAATGGCTCATGCACGGTAACCAGCTTGGTGCCGTCGCGAAACGTCGCCTCCACCTGCAACATCGGCAGCATCGCGGCGACACCGGGCATCACATCGGCCTGAGTGAGGATTTGCGAGCCGATCGACATCATCTCAGCAACGGATCGCCCTTCGCGAGCCCCTTCGAGGATCTCATCGGTGATGATCGCCACGGCTTCCGGATAGTTCAGCAGGAGGCCCTTGGCGCGACGTTTGCGTGCGAGTTCGGCTGCCGTGTATATCGTCAGGCGTTCCAGTTCGGTGGGGGTCAGAAGCATCGGTGACAATCCTCCTCAGGACAGTTCTTGTGCGAGATCCGCGCTATCATGGGCGGGCACTCAATTGGAAAATAGGCGCTGACCGGAGGCGCCATGCAGCGCCACGGCGATCTCGCAAAGCGGCGTGAAGGAACGAAGCGGCTCGTCATCGGCGACAGGTGCCGCACTTGCCGCTTCGATCAGTGGCAATGCCCGGCCAATCGCCGCCTGAGCTTCGATCGCGCCGATGACGCCAAGCCGCACCGCGGCCGTCGCAAGCGAGGCCACCATCTGATAACCGCCCATCGCCACCGCGGTGTCCTCGTCGAGGTCGAGCGTCCGCCAGAGCAATCCCTGAACCACGGCCAGGTGGCCGCAGGCCGAACCGGTCCGGATCAGCGCGCGATAGCTTGCCGCGCCTGCGGTGCCGAGCCGCTGATGCGCCGTCAACAGCGCCAGGCCGTTGCGCCGCGAGCCGGCCCGCAGGCCCTCGGTAAAGGTCGATGCTTCGACCTCGCGATCGAGTTCGGCAATTTCCTCCAACTTGCCGGCAAGTCGATGTGCCCGCACCAGAGCCACACGATCGGACTCGGCCCAGCGGTAGAGGATCTGCCCTTCCACAAAGCGGGCGAAATCGAACTCGCCGAGCCGATCGGCAAGGGAGGAAGAAGCTTCGAGCCCTTGCGAGAAGGCAAAGCCGCCCGATGGAAACTGGCCGTCGGCATGCTGCAACGCCACAAGCAGGCTTGCGGTTGGCACGTTCATTCGGTCTCCTCCGACAGCTCGACGCGTCCACTCGAAACCATCGGCTCGATGCGCTCCGCATAAGCCTCGGCCGGCCCATCCTGTGCGACGAGAAGATCGTCGCCATCGAAACGCACACGCCAATGAAGGTTACCGGCATGATAGCCGAGCTCCAGCGCATCGCTTGCCGAATGCGCTGACAGCCGCAGCCAACGCTGCTTGCCGGAACGCACGACGATGGCGCGCTCGGCATCCAGAAGCAGCACCGCGCCATCATAGAGCTTCTGGTCACGCGGCAGCGTGATTGCCACCTCTTCGCCCTCTTCGGTGAGGGACATGAGGCGCCGCCGGTCAAGATCATGCGGCTCGATGGTCACGAACTCGACCTTGCCGTGATGCTCCAGATCATGCAGCGTTTCGTGAAAGGCCGGATCGGTCCGGCTGCCAAGCACACTTTCAACACGGATCATTTGCCGGAACCTTTCTGCTGCTACAAGCTCATGTGCTTGCGGATCAGCTCGCCGCTGAGTTCCGCAGTCTCACCCGATGCGGCGATGCGCCCCTTTTCCAGGATGGCGAAGCGATGTCCCGCCGTGCGCGCGAAACGAATTTTCTGTTCGACCAGTATGATCGTCAACCCATGGTCTCGGTTGAGCGAGATGATCGCCCGTTCGATGTCCTCGACGATGTTCGGCTGGATGCCTTCGGTCGGTTCGTCAAGAACGAGGATGCTGGGATCCGTCGCCAGCGCGCGGGCGATTGCGAGCTGCTGCTGTTGTCCACCCGAGAGATTGGTGCCGCGGCGGTTCAGATGGTCCTTCAGGAACGGAAACAGCGTCCAGACCAAGGGCGGCACCGACATGTTGCCGTCGGCGCGGGCATTGCAGCCGAGCAAGATATTATCGAGCACGCTAAGGCCTGGAACGATTTCGCGGCCTTGCGGGACATAACCGATACCGCGCCGCGCACGTTCGTAGGTGAGGTCCCTGCTGATATCGGCGCCCTCGAACTCGATGGCGCCCGTCGTACGCACATCTATGCCGAGAAGGCTTCTGAGCAGGGTGGTCTTGCCAACACCATTGCGTCCCAACAGGCAGAAGGTCTCACCCTTTTTAATCTCGAGATTGAGGCCATGAATGATGTGGCTTGTTCCGTAGAACACATTGAGGTTGCTGAATTTAAGCATGGCTGAGCGTTGCCGATCCAAGATATGCCTCGATCACTGCGGGGTTGTGCTCGATCTCCTCGGCCGTTCCTTCGGCCAGGATCGCCCCCTGATGCATGACGGTGATGGTCCGGCAGATGCGCCGGACGAACGCCATGTCGTGCTCGATCACCAGCACGGTGTGGCGGCCCTCAAGGTCGAGCAGCAGTTCCGCCGTCTTGTCGGTTTCCGCCGCAGTCATGCCGGCCGCCGGCTCATCGAGAAGGATGATCTTCGGGTCCTGGCTGAGAACCATTGCCAGTTCGAGCCACTGAAGTTGCCCATGCGACAATTCCGAAGCCTTGCGGTTCATCAGGCCAAGCAGGCCTGTCCGCTCGGCGACGGCAACTTCCGTGTCGTTCGGCCTGGCGCGGACGCGCTGAAGCAGGTTTTCGAAGACCCGCACGCGGCGATCGCTGGCTACCTGGAGATTCTCGAGCACGGTCATTTCCTTGAAGACCGTCGGTGTCTGGAATTTGCGGCCGACGCCGCTCCTGGCGATCGCCGCCTCACCGATGCCGGTGATGTTGGTGTCACGCAGCCAGATCTCGCCCTCGGACGGCAGGGTCTTGCCGCAGAGCAGATCCAACAGCGTCGACTTCCCCGCGCCGTTCGCACCGATGATTACGCGCAGTTCGCCGTCTTCTATCGACAAGTCGACATTGCTCACCGCCGGAAACTCATCGAACCTTACGGTGAGATTCTTTGTCCGAAGAATCGGAGTGGTGGAGGTTCGGGGTTCGACTTCTGCAAAACTGTGGATCGTCACCGCTCACGCCTCCTCGGTCTTCAGGCTTTGCGTCTTCAAACCTGGCCGCCTGTCGATCAGATCCTTGAAGATCCCGGCGATTCCGTTCGGCATGACGAGCACGACGAAGACGAACAGACCACCGAGGATGATTGGCCAGACCGGCTGGAACGTCGCGCTCTCACTGGCGAGGGAACCGATGAAATTGACGATCAGCGCGCCGATGCAGGCTCCAAGCAGGGACGCGCGACCGCCGGTTGCCGCCCAGATGACCATGGAAATGCTGAAGGGAACGGCCATCAGCGATGGCGCGGCAAATTCCGCGGTCAGCGTGAAAAGCATACCGGCCAGGCCAGCCACGCCGGCCGAGATGCAGAAGATGAAGAGCTTATAGTTCTCGACATTGTAGCCGAGATAGCGTGCGCGCGCCTCGTCCTCACGGATAGCTTTCAAAACCTGGCCGATGCGGCCTGAAAGCATATAGCGCGCGGCCAAAATCACGATCAGAAGGGTGATCGCGACAAGATAATAGACGCTTGGCCCATAAGGATCGAACTCAAAGCCGCCGATCTCCAGCAGCGCCAGGCTCGCCAGTCCGTTGAAGCCGCCGGTCAGCGGCTGGTTGTTGATGATCAGCAACTGACCGATCAGCGCGAAAGCGAGCGTTATGATGCTCACATAGACGCCGGTGGTGCGACGCTTGAACATAACGTAACCGACGGCGGCCGCGAGCACGCAGGGCACCACGATCGCGGCGATCATTCCGAAGGCAACCGACCGAAACGGTATCCAGAGGAACGACCCCGGCGTGACGCAGCAAAGATCGCGTATGGCGTCCGGCTCCATATTGAGCAGCATGAGTTCCGGCACCGGATTGTTTTCAGGGATCGCCAGAGTCAGCGACATCGCCAGCATGTACGCGCCCATGCCGAAGAACAGCCCTTGGCCGAGGCTGAGGATGCCGGCATAGCCCCACGACATGCTGATGCCCAGCGCGCAGATGGAATAGACAAGATAGGTCGCGACGCGATTGGTCCAGAAACTGTTCAGCACCAAGGGAAGCGCAAGCACGACTGCGAAAAATACGATGTAGGCTGCGATGGAAGCGTTACGATAGGTCATATGCTTGTCCACGTTCGGGCCTTGGGGTCAGCGGCTCTTGGTGACGAAGAGGCCCTGCGGCTTGAAAAGGAGGATGAGGATGACGACGGTGAACAGAACTGTTCGCCCGTAAACATCATTCAGCCAGGTCGCGACGAAGCTCTGGACTTCGCCCAGTATGCCGGCGGCGGCGAAGGTGCCGATCAGATGGCCAACGCCGCCGGCAACAACCACCAGGAACGCATCAACGACATAGGGCGTGCCCATATCCGGAGAGACCGTCTTGAAGCCTGAGACAAGCACACCCGCAACCCCGGCCAGTCCCGAGCCATAGGCAAATGCAAGCGTGTTGACGCGCTTATCATTGATGCCGCAGGCGGCCGCCGTGTTGCGCGCCACCGAGACCGCGCGAAGTTGACTTCCAAAACGCGTCTTGAAGATAAGCCACCAGCTGAGGGCTCCCAAAAGCAAGGCAGCCACGAAAACGAACGTCCGGTAGATCGGAATGTTCGCGCCTAGAAAATGGAACGCCTGCTGCAACTCCGCGGGAACGGGCACGTTCTGAAGGTCAGAACCAAGCCCGTCTATCTGAATGCCGAACAGACCCAACCCGAAGTGGATGCGCACGAGTTGCTGCAAGATGAGGGCAATGCCCCATGTCGCCAGCAAGGTGTCGAGCAGCCGGCCGTAAAGCCGGCGAACGACCGTCCGCTCGATGACGTACCCGAAGGTCGCCGTCACCAGGAAGGCCAGCGGCAGGCAGAGATAGATGTTGAAGCCGAGATGCTTGGTCGCCAGAACCGTCGTGTAGGCACCGATCATCACCATTTCGCCATGGGCCATATTGATGACCTTCATCGTTCCGTAGATGATCGCCAAGCCAAGGGCGACCATGAACAGAATGGAGGCGATACTCAGTCCAATTACGAATGTTTCCATGCCGCTTTCATCTCAACAGGGTGCGCGTTTCTCGACCGGCGCGATTGCTCGCGCCGGCCCTCTACCGCCTGAGTGCGTTGCCTGCTAGAGCCTGGCGCCTTCGGCGGTACAGGTCCGCTTTTCAGCCGTCTCGCCGACGCTCGAATACGGCAGCGGCATGAGGGGCTCGGCGTACTGATCGACGATATCCAGCAGGCCGTCGGCCCGCGTCTTGCCGATACGGGGTGTCAGATATGTGTGCAGGTTTTCGGGATCGATGGTGACCTTGCCTTGCGGCGCGTCGAACGAAAGCCCACCGACATTGGCGATAACCGCTTCAGGTGAAACGTCGCCGGCCTTTTCAGCCGCCATGGCCCACATATTCACACCGATATAGACGGCCTCCATCGCCGCGTGGGTCACCGCGTCGGCGCCGGCAAAGGCCTTGAACGCTTCGACGAAGGTCTTGTTCTGAGGCGTGTCGACGGTCTGGAAGTATGGCAGCGAGACGTAGCTGCCGAGCGCATATTCAGGCCCCATGGCCTTGATCTCGACCTCCGTTGTCGTCGAGGAACACAGGGGCAGCTTGTCGAAGTCATAGCCTTGATTGCGAAGCTCGCGATAGAAGGCGACGATCGAATCGCCGACGACATTGGAGAAGATCACATCGGCGCCGCTCGAGCCGATCTTCGATACCATCGAAGCCCATTCTGTGTGTCCGAGCGGCAGGTATTCATCGCCGACCACCTCCATGCCGATATTCTGGCAGATCGTCTTCGAGGTCTTGGCCATTCCTCGGGGAAAGGCATAGTCGGAACCGACAATGAATACTTTGTTCCTGCCGAGCTTGTTCTTCAGCCATGGCAGCGAATTCTCGAGCTGCTGATTGGGCACTGCCGAACCTGCGTAAAGCACGTTCTTGGAGCATTCCTCGCCTTCATACCATGTCGGCCAGACCAATAGCCCCTTGCGCCGCTCCACAACCGGCAACACAGCCTTTCGGCTGGCCGTGGTGTAGCAGCCGAAAATGACCGGCACCTGGTCTTCCATGGCGAGCTTGCGAGCTTTTTCGCTATATATGCGCGGTTCGGAGGCTGGATCCTCGACTATCGCACGCAACTTGCGGCCGAGAACGCCACCCTTCGCATTGATTTCTTCAATTGCCATTTGGGCGCACTGGTTCATCGATTTCTCGACGATCGCCGTGGTGCCGGTCAAAGAATACATGACCCCGACCGGTATCTCGTCGGCTGCCCAAGCTCTGTCACCGAGACGCAATATCGCGGGGGTGGCCAGCCCGACGGCAGCAAGACCGGAGGCCTTCAGAAAGGTACGTCGATTTTGGCTTTTCATTACTCCTCCTAGACGCATCTTCGTGCGCTTCATTTTTGAAGCCGCCCCTTTGCGGCCGAAATCAGACTGACATAAAGAAAGAATAAATCAACCTACATGAAACATTTTTTATTATGATACATGAAGACATGCAAAATAAAAAATAGCACATCTTGCCACATTCACGAACAAATGCAGCATAATGTTATACTATGCGATGGATTGATTATATCTATCTTAAATTGACTACGAATGCCTCCTTTCAATTTCGAAAACAGCTTCAAATGCCGAACCCATACGAGGTAAGCACCGCCCCGGCTTCCACGGGCAAGCGAGCCCGGATGCACGGACGGCTTTCTTAGGAGTTGCAAGGCTGGACGCCTGCAGCCAGCCGGAGGGCGAGCAACGCGCCGCCGAACCCTGGGAACCAGTCGGAGCGCAGCGCGTACCCATGGCACGCAAAAGGCACCCTAATTCACGCATCATGCATTTCCGAAAATCGTTGCCGATTTGCGGGCCGATGCCGTGATCGGATCAAAGTAACGGCGGCCAACAGCCCTGTTGGCTAGAGCCGAAACAAAAAAACCCGCCAACTCCGTTCAGGAGTTTGCGGGCTACCCAGCCTTTAGGTGCCGACGACATTGTCCAACACCTGTGATGCAGACTTCACTCTGCGTCAATTTTTATTCTAGTCACGCATTTCTCTGTAGGTCAATAGCTCATGTGCATTGATTATCGCGGAGGCGAGATCATCCATTGGAACGCGCTTCGCCATGGCCTGCCTGCGAATATTCTCATAGGCATCGCGTTCGGTCAGACCCTGGGTTTCCATGAGAATGCTTTTGGCTCTCAGTATCCGGTTGTTGCCGGCGAGCTTGCGTTCCAGCTTGCGGATCCGTTTGCTTGCGTTCTGCCGCTCCATCCACAGTGCCCGGGCAATCGTCAGATTGGTGAGAAGGCCGAAGGGACGGATCGGACGTTCGATGACCGCCAGGGCGCCGCATTCGAGGACCACCTGAAGCGTACTCGGGTCTTCATAGGAGACAACCGCCAACAGGGCGGGATCGGAGGGTTGGATCGGCCGAAACAGCCGCAGGATTTTTTCACGATTTTCCTGCTCTATCGAAACCAGAACCACAACCGCAGATGGACTTATCGCATCCGGCAGTGGCCAGGTCGTCTCGCAACTGCAGCCAATGCGTCGAAGATGCTCCACCAGCGCCAAACCTGCCGAATCCGGCGGGTGAATAACCTGAACGCGCAGACCCTTCAGGTCCTGGAGTATCTTTGTCGACACCGAGAACGATCCACTATCCTTGGCGTTTCAATTGATGCTGCGCGCCCAACCAATCATCATATGACGCGGTCACGAAATAGGGATCCGGTCTGATTCTGGTCTCCGATTGCCACACTATGTCGAACTTGCCTTGCGAATTGATGCGCCCGATGCGAGACCATAACTCCGTATGATGGTTGTCCGGATCCACCCGCACTCGGCCTTGCGGCGCTTCGAATTCCAGGCCGGCCAGTTGCCTGGCAATTGCTTCCGGTTCGTCCTTGCCCGCCAGTTCCAGAGCCTTGGCATAGAGGTG
This sequence comes from Borborobacter xinjiangensis, assembly GCF_047739745.1. Lineage (NCBI taxonomy): Bacteria > Pseudomonadati > Pseudomonadota > Alphaproteobacteria > Hyphomicrobiales > Phyllobacteriaceae > Borborobacter > Borborobacter xinjiangensis. The sequence goes on from NZ_JBLLVA010000006.1 coordinate 21,850, forward strand.
AACCTGGAAATAGGCCGCCTCTGCACTGGCTGTGACCGGCGCCGAGGCGCCGAAACGGCTCTTATAGGCTGCAACGAAGCGCTGAGCCTGAGGCGTTGCCAGCGTCTCGAAAAATGACGCGGAGGTCAAATGGCCGGCGGCGACTTCCGGCAACATCTCGGCCACTTCCGCTTCGGTGGTCGTCAGACTGGCAATCGGCATGGTCGTGGCGTCGAAACCAGCCTCCTTGTATGCCTCATAAAGCAGGACGGCACCGGTTCCCACAACCGTCGACACGACGATATCCGGCTTCAACTTCCTGATCTGCTTGACCACATGGTCGAAGTCATGTCGGGCAGCTTCCACTGGCACATAGATCTCGTCGACGATCCGCCCATGCGCCCGCGTCACCAGATCGGCGACAACCCGGTTGTACTCATAAGGGAATACGTAATTCGATCCAATGAGAAGGAACCGTTTGCCGTAGTTTTCAATCAGATATTGCGCGAGCTGCACCGCGTTCTGGTTGGACGAAGAGCCCGTATAGAAGCACCGTGTCGAATATTCGAAACCCTCATAGAAGGTCGGGTAGAACAGCAAGCCGCGATGCGCCTCGATTTCCGGAAGGACGGCCTTGCGGGCCGATGACATATAGCATCCGAAGATGACTTTGATGCCATCTTCGGCAAGCAGGCGAACGGCAAGCTCCCGATAACGCTCCGCGGAGCATGCCGGATCGTAGAATACCGGCGCAAACTGGCGTCCCAGCACACCGCCCGCCGAATTTATCTCCTCGCTGGCCAGCAGCGTCGCGTTCGCTTCAGCCGTTTCCGCCGCCGCCGTTACGCCACTGCGGGAAAACAAAGCGCCAATTCGCCAATCATCATTCGTCATGCGATTACGTCACCCATGCACTGGTCGAAGCCGACAAAGCCATGGCAGCGGCGCAAGCCGGACGACGGCTGCCCAGGCAAAATTGGAAACGCCACTGTTTCGCAGAAGAATTTCAATATCCCGCCAAAAGCAAAAAGGCAACGCGACTTAAGGTAAGCTGGGCTGTGGAGCAAAAGCGGCACTCGGCTGGAGCGGCTTACGCGCCACTTCACGATCGCGCGATTGATCGCCTGACCGCTTGTTGGCCCGGTAGCCCCACCTTAGTCTGCTGGTCGACAGCCACGCATCGACGAAGACATCGGGCGCTCCGAGCGGCAGAGGTGCTGCGAAAGCCCCTGAAGAGTAGGAGAGCAAGCCATGGTCGCTTTCACCCTCAATGGAGAAGCGAAACGGATCGACGTCGATCCGGAAATGCCGCTGCTATGGGCTATTCGCGACGTCATCGGGCTGACCGGAACGAAGTTCGGCTGCGGGCTCGCACAATGCGGCGCCTGCACGGTGCATATCGACGGCTCGCCAACGCGCTCCTGCCAGACGGCGATCGGCGATATCGAAGGCGCCTCGATCACCACCATCGAAGGCCTTGCCGGCAGGGTCGGCAAGACGGTTCAGGACGTTTGGGTTGAGCTGGACGTGCCGCAATGCGGTTATTGTCAGTCGGGCCAGATCATGTCTGCCACCGCCCTTCTAACACAGACGCCCAAGCCCACCGACGAGGACATCGATACGGCGATGAGCGGCAATCTGTGCCGCTGCGCCACCTATCAACGCATTCGCGCGGCAATCCATGAAGCCGCCCACCGGCTGGAGGCCTGAGCCATGTTGGTATTTCCGGTAAAGCAGGACACCGTGAAGCCCAGCCGGCGCCAATTCCTGATCGGCACCGCCGCGGTCGCTGGGATCGCCGTCGGCTATCGGCTGATCGCCGCCCGGCCGGCCAGCGCGCAGGCCGCACCCGGCGTTGCCGCGGCCAACCCGTTCCAGGCCTATGTCGAGATCACGCCGGAGAACCGGATCATCATTCACTCCTCGCAATTCGAAATGGGGCAAGCCTCCTATTTCGGAATCGCCACTTTGGTGATGGAAGAACTCGATGGCGACTGGGAGCAGGTCGACGTGATCGGCGGTTCCGGCAACACCGCGCTCTACGGCAATCTCGCCTGGGGCGGCGCCATGCAGGGCACTGGCGGCTCGACCTCCATGACCTCGTCGTGGGAGCGCTATCGCAAGGCTGGCGCTGCCGCGCGCGCCATGCTAGTGGCGGCCGCCGCGAAGGACTGGAACGTGCCGGCCGACGAGGTCACGGTTACGAAAGGGGTCATCTCGCACGCGTCCGGCAAGCGCGCCAGTTTCGGCGAGTTGGCGCAAGCCGCAGCCGGGATGGCGATCCCGAACGACCTGCCGCTTAAGCCACGCGACAGGTGGAGCCAGATCGGCTCCGAGCAACTCAAGCGATACGATTCGCGCGGCAAGACCGACGGCACGCAGGCCTATACGATCGACCTCAAGATGGAGGGGCTACTGACGGCGGTGATGATACATCCGCCGACATTCGGCGCCGAGATCGAGAGCTTCGACGCCACCAAAGCCAAGGCGCTCGACGGCATTGCCGATGTCGTTCAGACGCCGCGCGGGATTGCGGTAGTCGGAAGCGATATGTGGGCTGCGCTCAAAGGCCGTGACCTCGTGGAGGTCAAGTGGAACGAGGCCAAGGCCGAAAAGCGCGGCACCGCCGAAATAATGGCGGAGTACAACAAGGCCGCCGATGGTGCGGGCGCAGCCATCGCACGCAATGACGGCGACGCCACCGCGGCATTGGCAAATGCGGCAACGATGGTCGAAGCGCGTTATGAGTTCCCCTATCTCGCCCATGCGTCGATCGAACCGCTCAATGCGGTCGCCCGTTTCAACGACGATGGCACGCTCGACGTCTGGGGCGGGCACCAGATGCCCGATCTATATCAGGCTGTCGCCGCGCAGATCGGCGCGACGACGCCGGACAAGGTGCGGCTGCATGTGATGAAGACCGGCGGCAGCTTCGGACGCCGCGCGGTTTCGGACGCCGACCTGATCGTCGAGGCTGTTGCCACTGCACGCGCGCTCGGCCCCGGCAAGCCGGTTAAGGTGCAATGGACGCGCGAAAACGACATGCGTGGCGGCCGCTACCGGCCCGCCTATGTTCATGCCATTAAGGCCGGCCTCGACAAGGACGGCAAAGTCGTCGCTCTTTACGACCATATCGTTGGCCAGTCGATCATGGGTGGCTCGCCCATGGCTGCCATGATCAAGGACGGCGTCGATCCGACCTCGGTGGAGGGCGCGGCAAACCTGCCCTACGCAATCCCGAATCTGAAGGTCGAACTAACGACAACCGACGTGAAGATCCCGGTGCTTTGGTGGCGCTCCGTCGGCTCCACGCACACGGCCTATGTCATGGAGACTTTCATCGACGAACTTGCGGCCGCCGCGAAGCGCGATCCGGTCGAATTCCGCCTGTCAATGCTGGGCGAGCATCCGCGTCACGCTGCCGTGCTGAAACTCGCGGCGGAAAAGGCCGATTGGAACAAGCCGCTGCCGCAAGGCCGTTTCCGCGGCGTCGCGCTTCATGAGAGCTTCTCGACCTATGTCGCCCAGGTGGCCGAGATCACCTACAATGGCGGCAGCGATTTCAAGGTCGATCGCGTTATCTGCGCCGTCGATTGCGGCATCGCGATCAATCCCGATCAGATCCGCGCCCAAATGGAAGGCGGCATCGGCTTTGGGCTTGGCGCGATCCTGCAGGAGGAGTTGACGCTGACGAGGGGCGTTGTCGATCAGGAAAACTACGACACCTACACGCCGCTCCGAATAGATCAGATGCCGCGCGTCGAAGTGCATATCGTGCCGTCTGATGAGCCCCCGACGGGCGTTGGCGAGCCTGGCGTGCCACCGATCGGACCGGCCGTCGCCAATGCGCTGCGCGCAGCGACGGGCAAGACGATCCGCAAGTTGCCGATCGTCAAGAACCTGTCGGCTTAGGCAGGGCGAGCCCGATGCTTCTTTGGGCTCGCCTTGTTTACCGTGCCCGATCAACGCTCAGCGCAAATACATGCGCTGAGGATCAAGCTGCCGCAGAAACTCAAGCTCTTCAGCCGCCGGCGGCTCGCTAGTCTCCAGCCCATCCGGTATCTCCGGCCTGAACGACATGTTGGTCAGCACGTCGTCGATCGACACGCCGGGGTGCAGCGACTGCACTGTCAGGCGCCTGGTTTCCGGATGGAAGCCGAAGGTGCAAAAGTTGGTGATGACCTTCAACACGCCACCGGCGATCAGGCCTGAGTCCCTGCGGGAAGTCCCGCCCATGAGATAGCCAGGGCTGGTGACGAAATCGACGGTCTCAACGAAGCGCTTGCGCTCATGCGGCATGATCACGATGGTCTCGACGAGGCTCGAAATGTCGTTGCCGCCGCCGCTGCCTGGCAGCCTCGTCGTGGGGCGACTGACATCGCCTAGATAAGAGCTGTTGACGTTGCCATATCGATCGATCTGCGCGCCGCCGATGAAGCCGATATCGACATAGCCGCGCTGCAGCAGCGCCAGCACATCCGTGGCGTTGAGCAGCATGTTGGCCTTTTCGGCGGTGCGCATCTCATTGGTGGAGAGCGGCAGCCGCCCGGGCTGGATGAACGGGCCGATGATGCCCCCTTCGAACAGGATGGTCAGGTGCGGCGCGTGGCGGTTCTGCGCCAATGTCGCGCCAAGCAGAGGCACGCCGACGCCGGCGAAAATGATCTGGCCGTCGGACATGGCTCGCCCGCACATGACCGACAGCAGCTCGGATGTCGTATAGGCCGGCTTGGTGTTCATGTTTCCCATTTTCGCCTCCTATGCCTTGCCGCCAAGACCGAGCTTGTGGACGAACTCGGTCCAGTCCTTCGGCTCGAAAACATGCTCGCGCATATGGTCGAGTGCGGCGTCGACACCGCCGCTGCGCGTCAGGTCGGCGTAGGCACCCATATACTTGTAGTCAGGATCATAATGGCCGGCGCATTCATGCGGAGCCGCACCGAACGGGCATTCGACGACCGCGTCGACCGCCATGAACGGAATCCTGGTGTGATCCGGCGCGGCCCTTATCTCGTCGTTGGAGACGATCTTTTCGGTCGTCAGGATCACGCGGTCGGCGGCCATGGCGATGTCGGCGTCCATGAAGGGCAGACCATCATATTGCGCGTTGCCATAAGCGTCCGCCCGCTGCACATGGATTAGCGCGACATTGGGGTTCAGCGCCGGCAGCAGCATCACCTCGTCGCCCGAATAGGGGCAGTGCATCGTCTCGACGGTGCTGCGCAGCGCCGCCGGCATGCTCGATCCCATCATCACCCTTGTGGGAATGAACGGCAGCCCCATGGCGCCGGCCCTGTACATCATGCCGAGGCTCATATGGCTCCATTCCTCGTAGATGACCTTGCCGTTCTCGACATAGTCGCGCATCACCCGCGACAGGCCCCAGATGATGCCCTGGCTGAACCAGCTCGTCATGTATTTATCGACGCAGCCGCCGGCGAGCAGGAAATCACCCTCGGTCGAGGTGATGCTGCGGGAAATGGTGAGATGGCGCTTTTGCTGCCTCACCAGCTCCCAGATCAGCGCGAAGGGCGTGCGCGAAAAAGTGTTGCCGCCGATCGCCACATGATCGTGTTCGTTGATCGTCGCCACCGCCTCCGAAAGGCTCATGACCTTTTCGCGCAAGCCGCGATCGCGCTTTGACAAGCGCTGGCGCAGGTCGAGATATGGCACCGAAGAGGGTGGAAGCGGCTGAGTGCCGGGCGTCATTTGTCAGTCTCCGTTGCGAGGCCTTGCACGGCACTATTCCAGGGTGATGATGATGTTGTTCTTGGCATCGAGCCGCGCCGTTCCATTCGGCGGGATGACGCAGGTCGTGTCGTATTCCTCAACGATGCACGGCCCCTTGCGCGGCTCGGTCAGCGCCGAACGCGGGACGATCGCGGTATCGAGCCAGCCATGCTCACGGCCGAAATAGGCCTTGCGCGGCGGCTGCTCGGATTTGAGATCACCGCCATGGGTCTGCGGCTTGCCCGGCTTGGCCGAACCGGGGCGCGCGGCAAGGCCGGCGACCTGGATATTGATCACCTGAACGGGCTCTTCCAGCGAGGCGCGGTGGCCATAGGTCCTTTCGTGCTCGGCGCCGAAGGCTTCCTCGATTGCAGCCAGCGTATCTCCAGTCAGCGGGCCGTCGGGAAGCGCGATGTTCATCTCGAAGGTCTGGCCCTTGTAGCGCATATTGGCAAAACGCTTGAGCTGCATCTCATGTTCGGCAAAGCCATCGAGGCGAAGCTGATTACGTGCCTTGTCCTCCAGCTGCGCCCAGCTTTGCAGCCAGGCATCGGGCTCGATGTCGCGCAGCAGCCGGCGCACTGTCTCCACGTAATAGTGCTCGACATCCGCATGAAGCAGGCCATAAGCCGAGAACAATCCAGCCGAAGGCGGCACCAATATTGTCTTGATACCGAGTTCGTTTGCCATGCCGGCGGCAAACAGCGCGCCGTTGCCGCCGAGGGCGAACAGGGTGAACGAGCGCGGGTCACGGCCGCGTTCGGAAGAAACCGCCTTGATGGCGCGGATCATGTTGGAAATGGCGATCTGCCGCGCGCCATAGGCAGCCGTCGTCACATCGACGCCCAGCGGTTTGGCCAGCATACGGTCGAAATGCTCGCGCGCGCGCTCCGCATTGAGCTTCAGTTCGCCGCTGACGAGATAGCCCGGATTGATGTAGCCGAGGATCACATTGGCATCGGTGACAGTCGGGCGGTCGCCGCCCCGGTCGTAGCACACCGGGCCGGGATTGGCGCCGGCGCTTTCCGGTCCGATCTGCATCGACCCGCCGGCATCGATCCAGACGATCGAGCCGCCCCCCGCGCCGACTTCGGCGACGTCGATCGCCGGGACCGCCAGCAGATAGCCGCCCCCGGTGAGCAGGCGCGAGGAGATCATGATGCCGCCGCCAACTGAATATTGCTGCGACAGGACGAATTCGCCCTTTTCGGCGACCGATGCCTTGGCGGTGGTGCCGCCCATATCGAAGCTGATGATATCCGGATAGCCACTTTCGGCGGCATGGCGCACCGCACCGACGACGCCTGCGGCCGGGCCGGACTCGACGATGTTGACCGGCTTTAGCGAAGCTTCTTCCGCGGTCGTAAGACCGCCATTGGATTGCATCAGCAGGATCGGCGCCTTCATGCCTTCGCCCCGCAGCGTATCGCCAAGGTTCTGCAGATAGGAGGCGACGATAGGCATGATGTAGGTGTTGACGACGGTCGTGGAGGTCCGCTCGTACTCCTTCATCTGCGGCAACACTTCCGAACTGATGCTGTAAGGCAGGCCGGGAGCCAGTTCGCGAATGACCTCGGCGACCAAACGTTCATGGACCGGATTAGTATAGGAATTCAGTAGGCATACGGCGATGCCTTCGACCTTCTCTTCAAGCAGACGCCGGACAACCGCTTCCACCTCGGCGCGGGCCAGCGGCGTGGTGACCTCGCCTTTCGCGTCCACCCGCTCATCGACCGTAAGCCGCAAGTAACGCTCCACCAGCGGGGCCGGCTTGTCCCAATGTAGATCGTAGAGCTTGGGCATGCGCAGGTTGCGGATTTCCAGAATGTCGCGAAATCCCTTTGTGGCGATCAGCCCGATGCGCGCGCCCTTCAGTTCAAGGATGGTGTTTGAACCGACGGTGGTGCCATGCAGGAATTCGCTGATGCGATCTATGCTTAGTCCAGCCGGCTCAAGCGCTCCCGCAAGGCCTTCGGTGATTGCCCTGGCGTAGTTGTCGGCGGTCGACGACACCTTCTTGGTGAAGGTCTCACCCTTTTCATTGACCACGACAAGATCGGTAAAGGTTCCGCCGATATCGATGCCCACGCGGCATCCGGCCGGTCTAGGTCTGTCCAACATATCGCTCTTCCTGAAAATCGGTTTCGGCCTCAATGGCCCCAGTTCACGAATTCGACCGCGCCGCCGCGCGCCGCGCTCATCGCTGCGCGCAGCCGCAGCGTTGCCGATTGATCGACTGCGAGAGCCCCGTCCTCGAGGACGACGCCATAGTCCTCCCGCGCGGCGTTGCGGCTGACGATTTCATCGCGGACATCCTTCAGAACCGCCGCCGGGTCGCGTTCGAGCGGATTTCCCCAGCCGCCACCGCCCGGAAGCACGTAGCGGAATTCGTCACCTTCGTTGACGTTGATCGTCACCTTCGAGCCAATCGAACCGTTGGTCGTATGCGGATTGAGGCTGACGGAACCGGGCTGGCCGGCCTTGCCGCCATAGAGTCCGTAGGGACGCGTAGTCTGGCGATCGGCGCGGATCTGCAGGATCGCGCCGGGCACCTTCACGCGGTAATCGCGGTAGAACGGCGCGCCGCCGCGGAATTTACCAGCGCCGCAGCGATCCTGCGCGAATTCGTAGGCCAGTATTTCGATCGGATGCTCGGATTCGATCTGCTCGACGGACTGCGAGGCCATATTGACGAAGATGTTCGAGATGCCGTCGATGCCGTCAGCCCATGGCCGGCCACCCCAGGTGCCACAGGAAAAATCGACATAGACGAAGCGCTGGCCGTTCGGGTCGAAGCCCGCGACGGTCACGCCGACATTGCCGCCGTCGGACGCCGCAAAAACCCGGTCCGGCACCATTTTGGCGAGCGCGCCAAACGCACAATCGACCATGCGGAAACCAGTGAGCGCGCGCGCCGCGCAAGCTCCGGGCATGGCGACATTGGCGATGGTTCCCTCCGGTGCAATGGTCTTGATGATGCGGAAGACGCCGTCATTGTTGGGAATTCCGCCCGGCAGGATTGAGCGAAGCGCAGTGTATGACGCGGCTTCTGTGACCGAAAGCGTGCAGTTGATGGCGCCCCTCACCTGCGGCGCGCTGCCGGTCCAGTCGAACTCGACCGTTTCGCCCTGCTTTCTCACGGTGACGAAAAGACGTATCGGCACGCCGATATCCATGCCGTCGTCGTCGATCCAGTCTTCGAAGGAATATTCGCCGTCCGGCAGTTCACCCACGGCAGCGCGGGCCAGTCGCTCGGTATAGTTGGTGATCTCGCTCATGTAATGGCGCGAGGCGGCAAGGCCGTAGCGGGCGGTTAGCGCCAACACCTTGCGCTGGGCGATCTCACAGGCGGCAAGCTGCGCGCGAAGGTCGCCGAGGAGTTGGACCGGCAAGCGCACGTTGGTTCTGATCAGGGTCCACAACGCCTCATCATGCTTGCCGGAATCGATCAGCTTCAGCGGCGGGATGCGCAAGCCTTCTTGGAAGATCTCGGTGGAATTGACCGAGTTCGAGCCGGGAACGTGGCCGCCCACATCGACATGATGAGCCGTGGTCGCGGCAAACGCGATGAGTTCCTTGCCGGAGAAGATCGGCTTGAGAATGAAGATATCCGGCAGATGCATACCGCCTTCGAACGGATCGTTCAGGACGAAGACGTCACCGTCGTGGATGTCGCCCCGGAACTTTTTCATCACCGCCTGGAGGGCGGTACGGATGGAACCGAGATGCACCGGCAATGTCAGGCCCTGGGCGACCAGGCGGCCCTCCGCATCGGCAATGCCGGTGGAGAAATCCATGTTGTCGCGCAGCACGCCGGAATAGGTCGTGCGGCAGATTGTGACGGCCATTTCGTCGGCGATGGAAAACAGCTCGTTCTTGAAGAGCTCGAAATTGATGAACTCGTCGCCTTCCGGCTGGATTACGGACAGAGCCGTCATTTCAGAACTCCTCACCTGTGTCGCGTTTCCTAAGTAAGTATTCTTTTACATCGGCGATTGTCAATGCCCCTTGAACCGTTCGACGTGCGAATTTCTGACCCGGAACCGCGACGGGAAATAAGGGATACCGATTGCGCCGGAGGCGCTGCGGAGCGCATCTGGAACCAGCAAATGCTTGACAGTGAATTTTGTAAGTATTCTATTACTTACGCGGCGTAAACCGCCGCGGCGTCACTGGAAGCGGAAACGATCCTAACTGAACTCCCTGTACGCCCTGGCCAGGGCGTTACCGGAAGAGTGTGATTTGTTGCCCGAACTCCAGCCGTTTCCATCACCATAAAAACAAAAATGGGAGTGAATGCATGAAGAATCGCAAAACACTGATCGCCTCGGCCTTGGCGCTGGCGCTTTCAATGTCGGCAGCCTATGCGGATACAATCAAGATCGGCGTGAACCAGCCGCTCACCGGGGCCGTCGCCGCTTCCGGCAATTATGTGAGCAACGGTGCGAAAATCGCCGCCGACCAGATCAACGCCAAGGGCGGCGTTCTCGGACAGCAGATTGAACTGATCATCGAAGACAACAAGAGCAACCCCACCGAAGCCGCTGCGGTGGCCGAAAAGCTGATCGTGCGCGACGAGGTCGTGGCCATGATGGGCGCATGGGGCTCCACCCACACGCTTTCGGTCATGCCCAAGCTGCTGGAATATGAAGTGCCGATGGTGGTGGAGACCTCCTCATCCGACAAGATCACCACTTCGGGCAATCCCTGGATCTTCCGCATAGCTCCCACCAGCAAGATGCTTGCCGGCTCGTTCGCGCCCTTTGTCGAGAAATTCGGGATAAAGAAGGCGGCGTTCCTTGCCGTCAACAATGATTGGGGCCACAGCAACACCAACGCCTATTCCGACATGCTGGCCGAACATGGCGTCTCCACCGAACTGCGCGAGACCATGGATGCGGCGGCGGTCGATGTTTCCGCGCAGCTTGCCAAGATCAAGGCGTCAGATGCCGACACCTTGCTGGTTACCACCGAGATCGAACAGCTCACGCTGATCTTCAAGCAGGCCCAGGCGCTGAAGCTGCCGCAGCGAATCATCGCCACCACCACCTCCTCGACACCCGATCAGGCGATCGAACATGCCGGCTCGGCGGCTGACAATGCCTATTTCACGGTGCTGTTCGCTCCATGGTTTCCGGAAATGGCTCCGAACCCCGATGTGGCGCGCGCCTTTGCCGAAGAGTGGGAAAAACGCGACTATGTTTTTGCCGGCCGCATCGAAGGCCAACGCGGCTACGACGCCATCCTGACGATCGCCGCGGCGATTGAAAAGGCCGGAAAGCCCGAGCCCGAGGCCATTCGCAATGCACTTTGGGAAATCGAGGTGAAAGGCGTCAACAGCAATGTGAGATTCTACAAGGAAGGGCCGGAAGGCCAGGAAAGCGGTCAGAATGCCGCGAATATTTTCGTGGTTCAGGTCAAGGGCGGCAAGGTCGTCAAACCGGAATTCTGAGTAGAAACCGCGCGAGCCGTGGCAAAGCGGCTCGCGCGAAAGCTCCGCGCCGCACTTATCAGCGCGAAAACAGCTTCCGCCTGATCTCGCCGAGCCAGGATTTCACCGCGATTGCGAGACTTCCGGCAAGCCGCAATTCGCTTGCCTCTCGAGGCTCCGGATCGCCCGCCTCCGGTGACAGCGACCGCCGCAGGTTCTCTGTGAACTGCGCCGTGATCGCCCCGATGAAATGGGTGACGATGCCTGCTCGCGCAAATTGGCCGAGTGCGCCGGAAAGCGCGTATTTCACATCCAGATCAACGCGCGTGGCCGCACCACCGTGCTCTTCATGCAGGGCGTAGCTGAGCTCACCCTGTGCCAATGAGGCGCTGCGCTCATCGCGCCCTGCGCCATGGATTACGCCGGTCATGGTCCGGTCGTCGCGCTGCTGGTTGGCAACGCCCGCGAATTGCGCGCCGATCGGCCCCATCTTGATGCGCATATTGACCTGATAGTTCCCCTCCTCCGTCTCGCCGACCAGTGCGGCGCCTGGGATGCAGCGGATCATCGCCGGCACATTGCCGAATTGGCGCCAGATCACATCCTGCGGGTGGTCGATGACGAAGGACTGCTTGACTGATGGAGCCGACGCTCCGATCTTGCCCGGCGTGGCCAATTGCGCCTTGGTAGCGGAGGATGCGGTCGCCGGCTGGGGCGGCGAAATTACTGGTTTGGCGGTCGTTTCGTCGGCCGCGCCATGCCCGCACCCAGCCGGACCAAGGCCCACCGAGCGTGGTGGGGCGACCACACCATTTGCCTGTCGGGCCACAATGACGGACCGCACCGCCTTGACGATTCCCGAATAGCCGGTGCAGCGGCACAGATTGCCGGCAAGCTCCTGCCTTATGCGCTGCTCGTCGGCATCGCCCAGCCGCTCGACGATGTCGCGCGCCATGATCAGCATGCCTGGCGTGCAAAAGCCGCATTGCAGCGCATGATGCGCATTGAAGGCCTGCCGCAGCTCGATCATCAGCGGATCTTCGTCGAAATCCTCGATGGTGCGCACCTCGGCACCGCCGCAGCCGGTGGCATTGCTGATGCAGGAACGCACCGGCACACCGTCGACAATGACGGTGCAGGCGCCGCAGACACCCTGCTCGCAGCCGAGATGCGTGCCGGTCAGGTGCAAATTCTCGCGAAGCAGATCGGCGAGACTGGTTCGCGGCTCGACCGCCTGCGTGACCGAAGCACCGTTGACGGTGAGGCGAAGGCTGTTCATTGCATCACCTGTCGCAGGGCGCGTGCAAAGGCGTTGCCATGCATGGCGTTCTTGATCGGGTCGTTCGAAACACGCAGGCCGGCCACATGCTCTCTGCCTCTTTCAAGCGCTTCCTCGACTGCGGCCGACGCCGTGGCGGCGGGCATGAACGCGTTGATATCTCCCACGATGAGCGGACTTGAATCCGTCGCTCCGATAACACCCCTGCAGATGCGCAGTTCCGGATCGACAACGACTGCTGCCATAGCCTCGGCGAATTCGCCGACCTTGCGGCAGAACTTGAAATAGCCAAACCGCGCCTTTTGCGAGAATTTGCGGATACGGATTCCAACCAGGAACTCGGCATCGTCCAACGCCACCCCGAACGGCGTTGTCATGAAGCCTGCGAGTTCTGTGCGGCGCTCGCCCTTTTCGGTGGCGACGATCAATTCGGCGCCGAGCGCAGTCAAGGTCGTCATCCAGTCCGCCGCCGGATCGGCATGCACCAGGCTGCCACCGATCGTTCCGCGATTGCGCACCGCGCGATAGGCGATGCCGCCGGCAACCGATCTCAGGAAACCGTTGGCGGCGTCCGGCAGGCGGCCATCCTCGAATGAAGCGTGTGTGATGCAGGCGCCATAGACGATCGCGTCGGGCTCCTCGCGAAAGCGGGTCAGTTCCGGAATCGCCGTAACGTCAATCAGTTGATTGGGCTGCGCCAGCCGAAGATTGAGCATCGGTCCGAGCGACTGGCCGCCGGCCACGATCTTGGCGCCGCTATTGTCTTTCAGAAGCCGCACCGCCGCGGCCACCGTCGCGGGCCGGCTGTAGCTGAACTCGACCGGCTTCATGACGGCGAGACCCCGGCCGCCCTCGCGGCAGCGATCACGGCAAGCAGCCGGTGCGGCGTCACCGGCGTCGTGGTCACTTCGGCGTCCAGGGGGCGCAGCGCATCGTTGATGGCATTGGCGATCGCTGCAGGCGGCGCGATCGCCCCGCCCTCCCCTAGTCCCTTGACGCCATGCGCCGTGAAAGGCGACGGCGTTTCCATGTGAATGATCCGGATGTCCGGCACCTCGCAGGGGCCCGGAATGATGTAGTCGACAAAGGTGGAGGCCAGAGGCTGGCCGTCCTCATTGTAGGGGGACTCCTCATAAAGCGCAGTGCCGATGCCTTGCGCCACGCCGCCGATGATCTGGCCATCGACGATCAGCGGATTGACCAGCACGCCGCCATCCTCGACCACGACGTAATCGAGGATGTCCACCGATCCGAATTCCGGATCGACCGCAACGGTGACCGCATGGGTGGCATAGCTGAACGTACCGCTATCGACCTGCGGCTTGTAGCCGGCGGTCACTTCAAGCCCCTCATGCGCGACGCCGGCAGGCAATGTTTCAGGCTGCTTGTACCAGGCATGCGCGACCTCGGCCAAGGTAACGCTGCCGCCCGCACTCGATATAAGCCCGTCCACGATCTTCACCTGATCCGGCGAGGTCTGGAGCAGATGCGCGCCGATCGCCTTCGCCCGTTCGGCGATGATCTGGCATGCCTTGGAAACCGCACCGCCCGCCATCACCATCGATCGCGAGCCCCAGGTGCCGGTCGAATAGGGTGTCAGCGCGGTGTCGCCATGCACCAGACTGACCTTTTCCGGATCGATGCCGAGAATTTCGGTGGCGAGCTGCGCCATCGAGGTTTCCATGCCCTGCCCGTGAGAGTGGACGCCGATGCGCAGTTCAAGTCCGCCGTCGGGGGTTACCCGCGCCGTCGCCTGCTCGAAGCCGGGGACCATTGGAATGCCCCAGCCGGCATAGACGGACGTGCCGTGTGCCGCCTGTTCGCAATAGGTGGCGAAACCCACGCCAAACAGCTTGCCATCGTCGCGCTCTTCCCGGCTGCGCAGGGCAGGCAGATCGATCGCCTCTACGGCCTTGCGCACGCTTTCGGGATAATCGCCGCTGTCAAACAGCTTGCCGGTGATGTTGGTGAACGGCATCTGCTCGGGCCGCACCAGATTGGCGAGCCGCACCTCGTATGGTTCGCGGCCGGCTTCGCGCGCTATCGCATCGATGATCAGCTCGATGGCAAAGCACACGCCGGTGCGGGCCACGCCCCGATAAGGCGTGAAGGGCGGCTTGTTGGTGGCGACCGAGAGCGTTCGGCAGGCGTAGTAGGGCATCAGATAGGGGCCTGGCAGGATGCTGGCGATCTGCGCCGATTCCAGACAGGCCGAGAACGGCCAGACCGAATAGGCGCCGACATCGACGGCAACATCCGCCTCGATGCCCAGCAGCCGGCCTTGAGTATCAGCATAGCCGGTGATCCTGTAGTGATGTTCGCGCGTATTGGCGGCCGCAACCAGATGCTCGCGCCGATCCTCCAGCCAGCGGAACGGACGCTTGCGGGTCATGGCCAGCCAGGCGATGCAAACTTCCTCCGGCTGCAGAATACATTTGAAGCCGAACGCGCCGCCGACATCGGGCGCAATCACGTGCACCTGACGCTCCTCGAGACCGAGGCATTCGGCAAGACCGGTGCGCATCATGTGCGGCATTTGCGTGGACGTGTAGACGACAAGCTGGTCCAGGCGGGAATCCCACCAGGCAACAGTGCCCTTGCCTTCCAGCGGCACCATGCATTGGCGGCTCAGGCGGATTTCACGTTCGACCTTGATCGGAGCCTTGTCGAGAACGGCGCGGTCGCCTTTCTCAATTCTGGTCTCCAGATAGATGTTATCGGACCAGCTTTCGTGAACGCGCACCGCGCCCTCTTCCTGAGCGCTGGTCGAATTGGCCAGCACCGGTAGCGTCTCGATCTCGACATTCAGCCGGGCAACCATGTCCTCGGCCAGAGCGCGTGTATCGGCCACGCACATGGCAACCAGTTCGCCGGCAAAGCGCACTTTGCCCTCGGCCAATGGTGGTTGGCTCGATGGCTTGAAGCCTGGGAGACCGGAGACGGCACGGATCGGCTTGACGCCGGTCAGGTCGGCTGCCGTGAATACGCGGTCACGGCAGTCCTCAGGGACTTCGACAGAAAGAATCCTGCCATGCGCGATCGGGCTGCGGAAAAACGCGACGTCCTGAAGGCCGGGCATGGGGATGTCGCCCACGAACAGCCCCCGGCCGCGCATCAGCCGCTCGTCTTCCTTGCGCGGAAGCCGCGCGCCGATGCCGCGCTTTTCCGTTTCAGTCATGCTCACCCCACACTGGCAGCGGCCGCCTCACCGAAGCCTATGCCGCCTCATGCTCTGTCAGCGCCAACTTGCGATATTGTTCGGGATCAGTGGCGCCCTCGCAGTTTATGACGAGCACTCTCGCCCGCTCGTCAAGGCCGAACAGCCGGCGTGCATTGTTGTCGTCGCAGATGGCGAGCACTCCGGCGAGGCCCGCGCCTCCGGTCTCGCCGGCAACGATCGACGGGTCCTCATCCTTTGGCCGGGCCAGAAGGCGCATCGCTGCAATCGCGGCATCGTCGCTGATGCGCAGGAACCCGAACGCACCAGATTCGATCGTCGGCCAAGCGAGATGCGAAACGGCCGCGCAGGACAATCCGCCCATGATGGTTTCAAGGTCGCCGTCCACGACCATCGACTTTTCGGCAATCGCGCTGGCAAAGACGCAATCGGCAGTAATTGGCTCGACGATGATGAATTTCGGCGAACGCTCGCCCAGAATTTGGTGCAGCGACGAGATCATTGCCGCAGCCAGGCCGCCACAGCCGGCCGTCAGCATCATGTGGGTCGGCAGGTCGTCGCCGAGCTGCGAAACAAATTCCCGAGCCATGACCGAATATCCGGTCATGCAAAGAGCGGGAATCTTGGTGTAATGCGGGGTGGCGGAATCCGAGATCATCATCGCGCCGGGCGTGGTCCGGGCGTCATTTTCCGCCGCCTCATAAGCCTCGTCATAGATGCCGTCGATCCGGACGACCTCCGCGCCTTCATTGCGCAGAGCCCGCTCGCGGCCTGCACTCACGCCAGATGGAATATAGATACGCGCATGGCAGCCCATGCGCCGCGCCGCACTTGCGACCGAGAAACCATGATTGCCGTCGGTGGCGCAGACCAGCGCGATGTCGCTGAGGTTTTCGCGATATCTGCCTTGGAGCAGGTCGAGATCGGCAATTTCGCGGCCAAGTCGCTTGCTCAGCAGGTCGGAGACTTCGCTGACGCTGGCAAATACCGCGCCGAGTGCCTTGAAGCTCGCCAGACCGAGCCGCCGCCCCTCGTCCTTGCAGTAAAGGGCGCCCAACCCGAGAAACCTGGCGGTGCCCGGCAGGCTATGGAGCGGCGTCACCTGATAGTCCGGCCAGGACGATATTCGGGCATAGGCCTTCTTCGAATCCTCAGCGGTGAAGCCGCTGAGCTCGGCCAGTCGTGCCGACTGAACGTTCAGCCGTTCATTGAGCATCGCCGCGCCTTCGAACCGGCCGCCTAGTTCCAGAATTTGCTTCTCAGGCATGTTTCCTCCCTCAGGGCATGCCGGCATGCCCTTGTCGCAAGCGGAGCGGCGTGGTCGAAATCACGCCCGCCGCCCCATCCTTTTCGATGTTGCCGGGCTATTTGCGGCCCGGCTTCAACCTTAGTGCTCCGGCTCGAGAACGATCTTGCCGAACACGGTCCGGGCTTCGGCCATGCGATGAGCCTCGGCGGCATCCTTCAACGGCAGCTTGGCGCCGATGATCGGGCGGAGCTTCTTGGCCTCAAGCAGCTTCACGATGGTCGCCAGCTCGTTCATCGTTCCATGGTTGGAGCCGATGATGGACAACTGCTTGTGCCAGACATGGGCGACGTTCATGCTGACGCGATAGCCGGACGATGCCCCGCAGGTGACCAGCCGGCCGAAGCGGGTGAGACTCATGACACTGTCTTCCCAGACATCGGCGCCGATATGTTCGAAGACCACGTCGACGCCGCGCTTGCCGGTCAGGTTGCGCACTTCCTCGCGGAAGTTCTGCTTCTTGTAGTTGATCATGTGGTCGGCGCCGAGCTCGAGGCCCTTCTCGCACTTCTCGTCGGTGCTGGCCGTGCCGATGACCCTGAGGCCGTGAAGCTTGGCGATCTGAAGTGCGGCAAGGCCGATGCCGCTACCGACCGCATGGATAAGAATATCCTCGCCTGCGCGGATGTTGGCGCGCGCCAGCTTGTGCCAGGCAGTCAGAAAGGTGATGTTGGTCGCGGCGCATTCGGCGAAGTCGAGACCCTTGTAGAGCGGCACCAGATTTTGCGAGCGCACCGTGCAATATTGCGCATAACCGCCCCAAAGCGCCGAGCCGTAATATTTGTAGTTCAAGCAGACATTCGGCTCGCCCCGGCGGCAGGATTCGCAGTGGCCGCAGCCGACAGTCGCATAGACAACGACCGGATCTCCGACCTTCACATTCGTCACTTCCGAGCCGATCTCGGCCACTTCGCCGGCAATGTCGCCGCCCGGAATGTGCGGGAAGCGCAGGTTCGGGCGGTAGTCGCCCTTGCGCCCGATAATATCGAACCAGTTGACCGAGGTCGCGCGCACCTTGACGAGCACATCGGTGCGACCCAGGGGAATGGTGTCGACGTCTTCATACTTCAAGACGTCCGGCGAACCATATTCGTGATAAAGAGCTGCCTTCACTTAAATAACCTCCACTTGGAAACTTGATACGCCAGTTGCGATGCCGCGGCTCAGATCGCAGCTACCGCCTCGGCGAGCTTGTCGGTGATGAACAGGTGTCCGATCTTGTGCGTGATCATGAAGTCGATTTTGGACGCCAGCGCGACGGCCTGCGGCGTGCCGCCACAACCCCAGAACACCGGCACGTCGTCTTCAGCCATCTCGAACACGCCAGTATCGAAATCGGTCTTGTTGAGATCGACGCCGATCAGAGACGGATCGCCGATATGGACAGGCGCGCCGTGCGTCGCCGGAAAGCGTGATGTGACCTGCACCGCCCGCACGAGCTGGTGGCGCTTGACCGGTCGCATCGAGACAACCATCGGGCCGGCGAAGCGGCCCGCCGGAACGCAGGGAACGTTGGTCGTGTAAACGGAAACGATCTTGTTTTCGTCCTGATGGCGAAGCGGGATTCCGGCATTGAGCAAACCCTGCTCGAATGAATAGCTGCAGCCGATCAGAAAACCGACGAGATCATCGCGCCAGTAATGGGTGATATCGGTCGGCTGGTCGACCAGTTCGCCTTCCTTATAGACGCTGTAGCGCGGCAGATCGGTGCGCAGATCACCCTTGGCCCATTGCGTGATCATCGGGCTGCCGGGGTCGGTCACTTCGACGATTGGACATGGCTGCGGATTGCGCTGGCAGAAGATCAGGAACTCAAGCGCGACTTCCTTGGGCAGGATGATCAGATTGGCCTGAGCATAGCCGCGCGCTAGACCCTCGGTGCCACCGCTCCAGCGACCCTCACGAAAAATCGCCCTCAACTCCTGGGGCGACAGGCCCTCGAGTTCCTGCTTCGTGACCGTATCGGCCTTTATCTTCGATACCACCGTCATGATTATTCCCTCTGGCAGTCCTCTGTTTCACTGGTTAAGTAATAAACTACTTACTTATAATTTGAGCGTCAACCCCGCCGCCGATTGGTTTGAGAAAAAAGATCGGCAAGGACGGTTGTGGCTCAATTGTTTTTCGCGACTGCCCTCACCTGCGTAGGAAGGGGAACAGGACGTAAGTCATTGTCCGGCTTGAGCTCTGGCGCCAACAAGACCACCTCTGGCAACGGTTCTCCGGTGCCAGCTATGCAGATGGGATAGATATTTGCCGGCTAAGTTTTTCGTCTGCTAGGCGGCTTCGTCCTCGCCTTCGACGCCGAGATAGGCGTGGCGCACATGCGGATTCTGAATCAATTCCTCGCTACTGCCGTGGAGCGTCACATGACCGGTTTCCAGAAGATACGAGCGATCGCACATTTCCAGCGCGGCATAGGCGTTCTGCTCGACCATCAGAACGGTTGTGCCTTGCCCGTTGATCTCCATGATATAGTCAAATGTCTTTTGCACATTGTTGGGTGCGAGGCCGAGTGACGGTTCGTCGAACAGGACGAGCTTGGGCCGCGACATCAGTGCACGTCCGATCGCCAGCATCTGCTGCTCGCCGCCCGAAAGCGTTCCTCCGGCCTGGTTGCGCCGTTCTCCAAGCACGGGAAAGCGGTCGAACACCGCATCCATGTCATCGGCCATCTGCTTCCAGTCGGTACGGCGATAGCAGCCGATTTCGAGATTTTCCTGGACGGTCATGTAGGGGAAGATCTTGCGTCCTTCCGGGCAGTGGGCGATGCCCATTTCCAGAATGCGACGGGGCGAGGCATTGGTGATGTCTTCCCCGAGGAACGTTATGCGCCCGCTGATCGGCGGCAACAGGCCCGAAATGGCCTTCAGCGTCGTGCTCTTGCCCGCGCCATTCGCTCCGATCAAGGTAACGAATTCGCCCTGCTTAACCTGCAGCGAAACCTTGTGCAGGACATTGACGCTGCCGTAGCGACATTCGATATCTTCGACTTCAAGCATTTTTCTGAGGTCCATGTCCGAGGTAGGCGCTCACCACTTCCGGATTGTTCTGGATTTCCGCAGGTGGACCATCGGCTATGATCTTGCCGTGGTTGAGGACGACGACGCGATCGGAAACGCCCATCACCATGCGCATATTGTGTTCGACGAGCAGGATGGTGATTCCGCGCTCGCCGATCTTCTTCAACAATTTGCGAAAGCTCAGGGCCTCGGTCGGGTTCATGCCGCAGGCCGGTTCATCCAGCAAAAGCAGCGACGGCTTGGCGGCGAGCGCGACGGCGATCTCAAGCAGCCTTTGCTCGCCATAAGGCAGGGACCCGCCGAGTTCGTCGGACCTGTGGTTCAGGCCGACGAAATCGAGAATCTCGCGGGCCTCCTGGCGCAACTGCCTTTCCCTGCGGCGGATCTTCGGCAGGTTGAGCAGCGTCTCCCAGGTCGGAGCTGCACCGGCTTTGTGCAAGCCGATCATGACATTGTCGAGCACCGTATCGTTGCCGAAGACGCTGGTCTTCTGAAACGTGCGCACCAGCCCCGCATCGGCGATCTGATGGGGCTTTAGCCCGTTCAGGCGGCGTCCGTTGTAGATGACCTCGCCGCCGGTCGCGGCAAGGAAACCGGAAATGACGTTGAACGCCGTGGTCTTGCCGGCCCCGTTCGGGCCGATCAGGCTGACGACCTCGCCTTGATTGACAGAGAAGGTTGCGTCCGAAATGGCAACCAGCCCACCGAAGTGAACGGCAAGATTATTGACGGCAAGCACCGGCGCGGCTTGGGTGTGAGCGTGCATGTTCATCCCTTCTGTTCCGACACGCGACTATCGAGGGCGGGTTGGGCACCGGCAGCACTGTCCTGCTGCTTGTTGGCCCACCATTTCTTCACCGCCGGAACGATGCCTTGCGGAAGGAAGAAGACGATCAGGATCATCAGCGCGCCGTAGAGGATCCACTGCACTTCCGGCAGCGTGTGGCCGCGCAGGAATTCTGGCAAGAGACCGAAGATGACGCCGCCGACGATCGGGCCCGCCAAAGTGCCCTTGCCGCCCGATATGACCATGATGACCATGGTGACGGTGTATATGAACAGGAACACGTCCGGATCGACGATGCGGACATAATGCGCGTAGAGCCCGCCTGCCCCGCCGGCGATTGCCGCCGAAACGATGGCCGCCATGACCAGATAGCGCGTCACGTCGACGCCGACGGATTTGGCCAGGGGTTCATTTTCGCGCAACGCAATCATCGCCCGCCCAAGCCGCGATTGCACGATACGCTGGATGAGCAGGAAGGCAAACACGGCGACCGCAAGCACGATGTAGTAGACGGCCACCTTGCGCTGCAGCGGACCATCATCGAGCCACGGAATGCTAAAGGCCATCGACGGGATATTGTTCAGCGCCATCGGGCCCTCGGTCAGGTCGACCCAGTTCAGCGCAATGAGACGCACCACTTCGGCGAAGCTTATGGTGACTATCACGAAATAGGCGCCGCGCACCCGAAACGACAGCTTGCCGACGAACCAGCCGCAAAGCCCGGCCAGGGCGACGGCGCACAAGAGACCGAACCACACCGGTTTCGGCTCGAACACGAAAGTGTAGCTGTCGGTGAGTTGCAGATCGAAGCCAAGCGTGACCAGCGCGCTGGTATAGGCACCGATGCCGAAGAAGGCGACATGGCCGAGATTGAGCTGGCCGGTAAAACCCAGCAGCAGGTTGAGGCTCATCGCACCGATGGTGAAAACGCCCATCATGATGAGTACGTGGAAAACGTATTGATCGCTGAGGATCAAGGGCAGGCAGGCGAGAAGCGCCACGAAGAGCCATTGCAAGGTCGTGGTCATCCGATACGCTCCGATCTGGCAAACAAGCCGGTAGGTTTGACCATCAGCACGAGAATGATGACCAGGAAGCCCATCGCATCACGGTAGCCCGACGAGACGTAGCCGGCGCCGAATTCCTCGACGAGGGCGAGGATGAAACCGCCGATAGCCGCACCCTTCATGTTGCCGAGGCCGCCCAAAATGACGATCGCGAACGCCTTCAGCACGGCAAGATTGCCCATCGACGGCATGACGATGAAAATAGGGCCAAGCAGTGCGCCAGCCGCCGCCGCAAGGCCGGAGCCAAGTGCGAAAGTGGCAAGATAAATAACGTTGATGTTGATACCCATCAGTGCGGCGGTATCGCGGTCCTGGAATGTGGCCCGCATTGCCTTGCCAAGCCGCGTGCGCTGGATCAGCATCTGCGCTCCCACGATCAGCACGACGGCGACGACGAAGACGAAGACGCGCGACCACGCCACGGAAACGACCCCGAGCGAAAGTGGCTCGGCCGGGAACGGTGTGGGAATGGTCTTGGCTATCCCGGTCCATGCCAACTGCTCGACATTCTGCATGATGATCCAGACGCCGATCATCACGAGCATGGTGGTGTCGATGTCGGCACCCCGAAGCTTGCCGAGCAGCGTAAATTCGATGACGGCGCCAAGCAGGACGCCGAGTACGATGGCGATGACGATCGCCAGCAAAAAATTCACGCCAAGAACGACGGAGAACAAGTAAACCATGTAGGCGCCGAAGGTGTAGAGTTCGCCATGGGCGAAGTTCACCACACGCATGATGCCGAAAATGAATGTCAGGCCTATCCCGAGGAGGGCATAGGTAGACCCTAATACCGCGGCATTGACGAGATGCTGTAATAGCTGTTCCAAGCTGAAACTTCCCTGTCGAGTCTTGGCGTGAAGGTTGAGGGCGCAGCCTCCGGAGTTCCGCTGGAACTCCGAAGCGATGCCGCGCCCGCTACCGGAACCCGGCTACAGCTTCGGTAGCACCAGGCTGCCGTCCTTGACTTCGATGACGTAGACGTTGGGGGAGTTCTGGCCGCTTTCGCTGCCTTCCACGCCCACCTTCTCGAACTTGATGTTTCCGTTCACGCCCTTGACGTCGACCTGCCACAGGGCGTCCCGGATCGCCTCCGGCTCGGCCTTGCCGGCCTTCTCGATCGCGGCGGTAATCGCCGTCATAGCGTCGTAGCCGCGGAAACCATCGGACAGGCCGGACTTGTCATAGCCATGGCTGTTCCAGGCGTCGATGTAGGCCTTGGCAACGTCGGGATTGGTGGCGGCCTCGGGGAACCAGGGCGCGAAAAACAGAAGGTGGAAGCTGCCTTCCGCAGCCGTGCCAAGCTGCTCGGCCAGGCGGTCCGGGAACTGCGATCCGCCAGTGGTGATGATGCGGCGCTTGAGCCCCTGCGCCTGCGCCTGCTTGAGCACCAGGCTGAGCTGCTCGAAGCCCGTGGTCACGAAAAGCGTATCGCCGTCCGACGCCTTAAGCTTGGCGAGCTGGGCCGAGATGTCCTGCGCTGCCGGGTCCATGGTCTCGACCATTCCGGTCTCGATGCCCTGGTCTTTCAGCATCTTGCCGAATTCGACCGAAGCGCCCAGGCCCCAATCGTTGTTGACCACGAGGAAGTCCGCTTTCTTGATGCCGAACTTGGCAGCCAGCGGCGCAAACGCCTTGGCTTCCATTTCCGAAGTCGGCGCCAGGCGGAACACCCAGGGGTTGCCTGCACTGGTGATCTTGCTCGAAGAAGCCGTCTCGACCACCATCGGCACGCCATATTCTTCGAGTTTCGGCATGACCGCCAGGGTGAACGTGGAGCCCCAGGCGCCCATCATGGCCACGACCTTGTCGCGCGTGATGAGTTTTTCGGCCGCAGCCGCGGCCTCGCTCGGATTGCTCTTGTTGTCTTCGATAACCAGTTCAACCTGCTCCCCCAGCAGGCCGCCCTTGGCGTTGATCGCTTCAATCGCCAGCTTGGCGCCATCGGTGATGAAATTGCCAGATGCTGCGACGGATCCGGTCAGCGGCTGGTTGATTCCGATCTTGATCGGGTCGGCTAACGCGGTGCTTGCTGAGAGCGCCAGAGCCAGCGCCACGAGTGATGATTTTATCAGTTTGGCCACTTACTTACTCCTCCCTAGAGTGCCTAAGTAATAAAATACTTACAAATTTTGATTGTCAACACCGTTCATTCGAATTCGCGCATATGCATGCGCTCCTCGGTCCTGAAAACCACGGATTTCGGGCCCGCGACGGCCTTGCGAAAAATTGTCGGAAGCCCATGGCCAACAGTGCGGATCACACCGGTGTGACGGGTTGACATCTCCTGGATGAAGCAGTCTCTTACTTCCTGGCGCGACCCGCCTCAGACCTGACCATCCACAGGCCGCACCAGTGAAACCCAACGCCTACAGCCTTCAGCTTGAACAAAACGCCGCAAATTACGTGCCGCTCAGCCCGGTATCGTTTCTTGCACGATCCGCCTTGGCCTTCCCCGACAAGGTGGCAGTGGTGGATGGCGACAGGCGCTTCACCTATCGGGAATTTCATCAGCGCTGCCTGCGGCTTGCTTCGGCTCTGGAACGGCGTGGCATCGGAAAAGGCGATACGGTGGCGGTGCTGGCGCCGAATGTTCCGGCACTGCTGGAGGCTCATTACGGCATCCCGCTCGTCGGTGCCGTGCTCAACGCTTTGAACACGCGCCTGGACGCTGCGGCGATAGGGTTCTGCCTTCAGCACGGAGGAGCGAGGCTGATCCTGGTCGATGCAGAACATTGCGAGATGATCGAAGCAGCACTCGCCAGAATCGACGCGACCATCCCAGTCATTGTGATCGGCGGCGCGCAAGGTGGCGACGAATACGAGGAACTCCTCGCCTCCGGCGACCCTGCCAGCGTCACATCCGGTATCACTGACGAATGGTCTGCAATCACACTCGGCTATACCTCAGGCACAACCGGCGATCCGAAAGGCGTCGTCTGCCATCATCGTGGCGCCTATCTTAACGGGCTTGGCAATGCGCTGGCCGCCCATCTCGATGAGAACTCGGTCTATCTCTGGACCTTGCCGATGTTCCACTGCAACGGCTGGAGTCATACCTGGGCGGTGACGGCCGTCGGCGGCACCCATGTCTGTCTGCGCAAGATCGATCCAGCAGCGATCTTTGCGCTGATCTCCCGTGAGCGGATAACGCATATGAGCGCGGCGCCGGTGGTGCTCAACATGCTCGCCAATGCGCCCGAGATCGCCGGCCTTTGCTTCGAGCAGCGCGTGAACGTGCTGACGGGTGGCTCCGTACCGCCCACCGCGGTGATGGAAGCGGTGGAGCGCGCCGGCTTCAACGTCATGCATATTTACGGGCTGACGGAATCGACAGGACCCAGCCTGATCTGCGAATGGCACCGGGAATGGGACGCGCTGGGCCTCGAACATCGCATGCAACTCAATGCCCGCCAGGGCGTCAATCTGGTCACGCTCGAAGAGGCGATCGTCGCCGATCCGGATAGCTGCATCGAAGTAGCGTGGGATGGCAAGACCATGGGCGAGATCATGCTGCGCGGCAATACGGTGATGATGGGCTATCTGAAAAATCCGTCAGCGAGCGCCAAGGCACTGGCTGGCGGCTGGTTTCACACCGGCGATCTCGCGGTGCGCCATCCCGACGGCTATATCGAGATCAAGGATCGTAGCAAAGACATCATCATTTCCGGCGGAGAAAACATCTCTTCCGTCGAGATCGAAGAGATACTCTATCGGCACCCGGCCATTCTCGAAGCGGCGGTGGTGTCGCGTCCGGACGAGAAATGGGGTGAGCACCCCTGCGCCTTCATAAGTTTCAAGGAAGGCGCCACACCGCTCGGCACGGCGGAACTTACCGACTACTGCCGCGCGAACCTTGCCGGGTTCAAGGTGCCGAAAACATTCGTATTCGGGGCGCTGCCAAAAACGGCGACGGGCAAGATACAGAAATATCTGCTGCGCGGTCGGGCTTACAATATGAGCTAGATCAAGTTCGGATCACGGCTTCGTCGGCGAACACAAATAGCACATGACCACGTCGAGCACATGCTGGCGCCGGGTTTCGAGCCATTGCCGATCGGTCAGATCGATCTGCAAGGTCCATGACATGGTGTATTTGTTGGAAAGGTGGACCCAGCACAGCGAAAATATGGTCAGCCAGAGCTGCACCGGATCAGGCTTGCGGACGAAAACTCCCGATGCGTGACCTTTTTCCAGAAGCGAACTGACGGAACTCGACAATTTCGTGGTCATCATCGGTACCAGATCCGACTCCTTCAGATATTTCGCATGAAGGATGTTCTCGTTCATGACGATGCTGATCAGGTCGGGATGATCGTGAAAATGCTTGAAGGTGAAGTCGATCAGGCGCTCCAGGCCCTGCTTAGGATCGTCGTCTTCGATATGCAGGTTCTGTTCGGCGAGGCGAACCTCCCGATAAACCTCTTCAATAACCGCGATGTACAACTGCTCCTTGTCGTTGAAGTAGTGGTAGAGCAGCCGCATGTTGGCTTCCGCCCTTTTGGCGATGTTCTCGACCCTGGCTCCGTTGAATCCCTTTGCCGCGAATTCGACAACCGCCGCATCAAGGATGCGCTTCTTGGTGGCGACGGGATCGCGCGGAATGTAGGAATGCTTGCGCCCCGCATTGCCGCGACCCTTTCCGTTCTTGACTGCAGGCGCGTCGGTCATTGCCCCCTCTTGAAGATAGTCGGCCCAATCGCCGCCACGATGCCGGCCGGATGGTCGGCATACGGTGCACGGCACGTCGGTGAAGTAATCCCTTACTTAAACCAACTTAACCGTTTGGACCGACTGCTTCAACCTGTGATTATGGCGTGCGTTCGGCTTGACAGGAACCGGACAGGGGTTGTCACCTTTACTAAGTCGAGGTGACGGGAACATATCGTGGGCTGGCTTCTCTGGGAAATCGTACCCATATGAGGCTCAGACACGGGGCATGACCATGCAGCCGTGATTCGGTCCGGTCCAAAAACACGCATGGCCCGTCCGGCTTCGCTTGACCCCACTTTGCGGAAACGCCAGTCATGACCAGTGCATCCTCTTTATCGGCCGACAAGCGCGATCCCGGCAGCTCGCCGCCGGCCTTTCGCAACTCATACGCGCAGTTGCCCGACCGGTTCTACGAGCGCATCGATGCAAATCCGGTCGCCTCACCCCGCCTCATCCGCGTCAACAGTGCGCTCGCCGAGGAGCTTGGCCTTGACGTGGACTACTTGGCCAGCCCCGAAGGTGTGGCCATGCTCGCAGGCAACAAGTTTCCTGATAGCGCCCGGCCCATAGCGCTTGCCTATGCGGGCCATCAGTTCGGCAATTTCGTGCCTCAGCTCGGCGATGGTCGCGCTCTGTTAATCGGCGAGGTCGTCGATCGCAATGGCACGCTTCGCGATCTCCAGCTCAAAGGCTCAGGCCCAACCAGATTTTCGCGCAACGGCGATGGCCGCGCCGCTATAGGGCCGGTCCTGCGCGAATATCTGGTCAGCGAGGCCATGTGGGCGTTGGGCATACCGACCACGCGGACGCTGGCAGCCGTCACGACCGGTGAAACGGTATATCGCGAGACCCGCCTTCCCGGAGCGGTGCTGACGCGCGTCGCCGCAAGCCATATCCGCATCGGCACCTTCCAGTACTTTGCCGCGCGGCAGGACGCCGAAGCCCTGAAAACCTTGGCCGACTACACGATCGAACGGCATTTCCCGCAAATCGCCGGGCAGGAGCAGCCTTATCTCGGCCTGCTGGAGTCGGTTATCGCCGTGCAGGCAGATCTCATTGCGCGCTGGATGCTGGTCGGCTTCATCCATGGCGTCATGAATACCGACAACATGAGCATTTCAGGCGAGACCATCGACTACGGTCCCTGCGCTTTCATGGACGCCTACAATCCGATGACGGTATTCAGCTCGATCGACCAGCTCGGCCGCTATGCCTTCGCCAACCAGCCGCACGTCGCGGTCTGGAACCTCGCTCGTTTTGCCGAGACGTTGCTGCCGTTGCTGAACGACGATCAAACCAAGGCGATCGCGCAGGCGGAAGACGCACTGCGGCAATTTCAATCACGCTACGAAGCAGCCTTTCATCAAGGTTTGAGAAAAAAACTCGGGCTGCTGACCGAAGCCGATACGGACATTGGCCTCGCGCGTGACCTTTTTGAAACGATGGCGCGCAACCGGGCGGACTTCACCCTGACGTTTAGGTATCTTGGCGACGACATCGATTCCCCGGAGGGCACAGGCCTCACCCGCTCCCTTTTTGCCAACCCCGCCGAATTCGACCTGTGGGCGACTGGGTGGAGGCAAAGACTTGCGCAGGAACCGCAGCACGCAATGGCCCGTCGGCAGGCAATGATGTCCGTCAATCCGAAGTATATTCCACGTAACCACCGGGTCGAGGCGGTCATCAAGGCAGCCGTGGAATCTTCCGATTTCACGCCCTTCAAAGAGCTGCTTTCAGTGCTTGTTCGACCTTTCGACGAGCAACCGACAATGGCGCAATACGCCGCCCCTCCTGAGCCACATGAGCGCGTACTCCAGACCTTTTGCGGAACGTGACTGACTTCAGCAGGCCCTGATCTCTGGTGCCTGCCGTGCAGGACAAAGCTCAGCACGCATTAGGCCTCTCGTTCCGCACTATCAATTGATGGTGCAATTTCCCCCCGGATGCTCTTTGTTGCGATGGAGGGCTGGAAAGGAGCATCCGATGCCAGCATTTCCCCACAAGCTCAGCAGCTTGATCGAGCAGTATATGTACAGTCACGACGGCAGGGAGCGGGCCATATCGACGGCCAGGGCGGCAAAGGCTATCCGCACGTTGATGGCAGTTTGCCCCATTTCGGGTAAGGAACTGGAAAACGCCATTGCCGAGGCAGCCATCAGGCACGGGCACTCCGTCCAATTCGATTTGCGCGAGCTTGATGAGGCGTAATGAGCCTCCATAACGTTTCCGTGACGTTCTTCGAGCAAATCGAGCGAAGGCGGCTCCTAAGGTTCCGGTTGTCGCAAGCCTAGCATATCTGAATAGGTTCGCCGATTTGAACAGGCTGTGATAGGAGGAGGAGCGCATTCTGCGTCAGCCTCTTGCCTTTGCACCTGAAAGAACTACGGCATGGCATCCATCTACAGCAGTCTTGTTGCAGCACTGTCGCACCGGGATATCGTCTCGGATGCGGAGAAGTCGTTGATCGAGACATTCGTGGGACGCACGAAGTCTTTTTCGGTAAATGACGAAATTGTTGCTGAAGGATCCACGCCAACCGAAGCGTGCCTGGTGCTCTCAGGCTTTGCAGGAAGAATTCATTATTTTCTGGACGGCAGGAGGCAATTCTCCGCGCTTCATCACTCAGGCGATTTTGTCGACCTTCACAGTCTTGTCCTGAAGGTTATGGATCATTCCGTGGTGGCGCTTTCGCCCTGCACTGTCGTGTTCATCACCCATGACAGTATTCGATCGGCGACCGAAAAGTCCCCGCACCTTGGCCGGCTTCTTTGGATGCTGACCGTTGTGGATGCGGCAATCCACCGAGCATGGTTGGTATCTCTTGCGAGGCGGCCCGCCGCCGCCCACGTCGCTCATTTCATGAGTGAAGCCTTTACGCGTCTCAGCGTAGTGGGCTTGACTGACAACAACTCCTTCGCCTTTCCGATTCGGCAAGGAGACCTGGCAGACCTCACCGGAATTTCGGCCGTCCACCTCAACCGTTCGGTGCAAACGTTGCGCAAATCAGGGCTCATCAAATGGAAAGACGGCATTTTGACGATTCCTGATCCAGAGGCCTTGTTCGCCTTTGCCGAATTCAATCCGACCTATCTGTCATTGACCAAGAGACCCCGCTGAATTCCAAGCTGCGGCGCGGCAACTTGCGTCCGCGTCGGGGGACGTGATCCGGCTCATACGTCCCCTACTCGCCGGCACGCTCATATATCGCCGCTGGAAACAACCCCGTCGTGGCCCACGGTGGCCGACAGCCCAGATCGACGCTTGAAGCTTTCGCGTTCGCGCACGAGCGAACTGTCCACCGCTCGTCCCACCTCCCACGTGTCCCGGAACGGACCGGCCGCGAATGGGTTGGATCTTCAGAAGCAACCGATTCTATGGAGCACCCCATGAACGGCCCCGTCCCTGATCCCAACAACCCCCGACCGACGCCAGCCAATCCCAATCCCGAGCCGGCTCGACCGCCCTCGCCCCCGGAAACGCCTCCACCGCTCGAGCCGCCTGGAGTTCCTTCGCCTTCACCCGATCCGGTTCCTGCGCCGGAGGAAGAGCCGATCCAGATACCTCCTGGAACACCACCCGAGGTTCCCTCCGAACCCAGCTTTCCCGGGCCCCGGGCGTTTGCGAGAGGCGTGATGTTTGTCGCCGCAACGGCCTTCAGAACGATGCTGCTGGGGGCCGCATTGTCGCTTGTCGGGCTAGCCGGTCCAGCATCCGCCAATTCGCAGGAAGACAGTGCGAGCCAACCGGAGGCGGCCAATCCCTGCCAGATCAAGCCTGAGCAGAACGGTGAGGATCAAACTGAAAGCGAGCCGAGGGAGGATCAATCCCTCTCCGAGGCGCTTGATCGATGCAACGGCGTGCTTGTACCTCCGAAAACCGGCGACCGCGAGATCGAAGAGCCGCCGCCAGATACCGGGACCACTCCCGTTATTCCTCCGGAAAGTCTGCCCGAACAGCCCTCGGAATGAGCAGCCGCGGCGACTCGGCACTGGCAACTGGTTCTCGAGCCGCGTCGCGAGATGGCAAAGGGCCAGCCTGGTGCGACGTCAGCGGACTAAGCTCAATGAGCACTTTGGAGCTGAACTGACACGCTGCGCCCCTGCAGATGCTCCAGGAACATAAGAAAAATTTCGCGCTCCGTCGTGATGTCCAACCGGCTATAGATACGCTTTTTGTGCGCCTTCACAGTCTCCAGAGCGCAACCCAGCCGCTCGGCGATTGCCTTGGTCGGGTGGCCCTCGAGCATTGCGCAGATGATCTCGTGTTCCCGCTTGCTGACCTGACCGACGAGAAAGGTTTGCTTGTAGGCATCCAATGTGCCCCCTCCCGGCCGCGAGCTCTGATCGAGCACGCATAGCCGCCCACCCGGGGAGATTGCGAAGGACTCGTCCAGGCTGGTGAGCGAGACCCTGCCGCTATCGATTTCGAGGTTGGTGCTGTCCCAGGCAAGCGCCGCCCTTATCCTATCTGCAAGCGAACGGTCGAGCTGACAGGCCTGTCGCCATTCGCGGTTGGCAAACACCGTTTCGCCGGCCCGGTCGAGGATGGTAACGGCATTCGGCTGTACGCCGCGCGTGCCACGAGTGACGGCATTGCGGAAGATGAGCTGGTTGTTGGCGCGATGAAGTCGCGTAATGCCGGAATAAAAGCGGCGCACGGTTCTTGCCGCCTCCTCGGTGAAGCTGTTCGTTCTTTCCATGAACAGTGCCACCGTGCGCCTGCCAGGCGATGGCAGCAGTACCCCGATCTCATCGACAAGTCCCATCGGGTTGTAGAAATCGCTGAAGTAGTTGCCGTAATTTTCGAAGCGGCCGCGCACTTCGTTCATGGTCACCACACCAGGGCGGCCGGTGCTTTGCCAATACCTCGAAAGAGGGCAGTTCAGGCTGAAGCCCTGCTCGTAGGACTTGCACGCCGTCTCGGGCGTATCGCAAGGATCGATGCACACGGCCCTACCGTCGCGTCCGATATGGTAGACTTGGGCAAAGTCGCTGGGAAAGAGCGTCCGCACGATATCGAGGACGCCGCGGTGAAATCTCGGTGTGCCCAGCGTCTCGGCCATCCGGCCGAAAACGGCCGCGGCGCCCAGCTCGTCAACAGCCATGGTTTTGTCGTCCCTCGCGCTGGTCGGGCCCCGATTACCCCGATCGTGGGATTCAAGCGAACGATGACGATAATGTAGAAGAAAGGAGGGGTCCAGCCGCGTGTGCCAGACAAAAGGTTCGGATTTCCCGAGTGCTTGGTTCGCCAAAGCCGGTGCCCGTGTTGCGGGCGCGTTTCAGGCGAAAAATCACAAGGCGGGATCAACCCGCGTGCGAGATATGGGAGCGAGACTTGGGCAGCAGGATGTTTATCGGGAATAAATGGGTCGACGCTACGAGCGGGCGGACTATCCCATGCGTCAATCCGGCCAACGAAACCGAGTTCGACACCGTTCCGGCCGGCGGCAACGAGGACGTCGACGCCGCCGTTCGTGCGGCGCGGGCCGCATTCGACGGCGGCTGGAAACGATCGGATCCGGCTAGGCGCGCGGAGCTGCTGCGCAATCTTGCCCGCAATATTAGGGAAAGCCGCGAACGGCTCGGCGAGTTGGAGACGATCGACAACGGCAAGCCGCTGGCCGAAGCGCTTTATGACGTCGACACAGCGGCGCAGATTTTTGACATGTATGCCGATCTTACCGAGCAGTTTGGGGGCTGGCGCGGCACCGAGCTCGAACTGCCGGTTGACTACCTAAAGACCACGGTCACCTACCAGCCGCTCGGCGTCGTGGCCCTGATCACGCCATGGAATTTTCCGATCGAACAGTTCACGTGGAAGGTCGCGGCCGCGATCGCCGCCGGCTGCGCCTGTGTCGTCAAACCTTCCGAGGTGACATCACTGACGGCGCTGGCCCTGGCCGAGCTCGTCCAAAACTCCGGCTTTCCGGCTGGCGTGCTCAATGTGGTGACCGGCTATGGGCGCGAGGCCGGTGAAGCCCTGGTCCATCATCCCGGCGTGGACAAGGTCAGCTTTACCGGCAGTACGGCGACAGGCCGGCGCATCATGTCGCTTGCAGCGGCGACGCTGAAGCGCGTCAGCCTCGAGCTTGGTGGCAAGTCGCCCGTCATCGTGTTCGGCGACGTCAAGCTCGATCGGGCGGTCGAATGGGTGATGTTCGGGGCTTTCGTCAATCAGGGGCAGGTCTGCACGTCGACCTCGCGGCTGCTGCTGCATGAAAGCATCGCCCCATTATTTCTCGACAAGCTCAAAGAGGGCGCGCAGTCGATTGTCGTCGGCGACGGCCGCACCGCGGGCGTGCAGATGGGCCCTTTGGCCAGCGCCGAGCACTACAACAAGGTGACTGGATACGTAGCTGCCGGTCTCAACGAGGGTGCTGAGCTGCTGACTGGCGGCGGCAGGCCGAAGGGACTGAACAACGGCTATTTCCTCGAACCCACGATCTTCACCAAGGTCGAACCGCATATGTCGATCTGGCGCGACGAGATTTTCGGGCCGGTGCTGAGCGTTAAGACGTTCACGGATGAGGCTGAGGCCATCGCGCTGGCCAACGACACGGATTACGGCCTGGCTGCGACGGTGCTTTCGGAGGATGTCGCCCGCGCAGAACGGGTGGTGGACCAGATCGATGCGGGAATTACCTGGCAGAACTGCAACCAGATGGTGGTAATGCAGGCTCCGTGGGGCGGCATGAAGAAGAGCGGCTTCGGCCGCGAGCTCGGAAAGTGGGGCTTGGAGGCCTTTCTAGAGGTCAAGCAAAGGACCAGATGGCTGCCCGATGGCGGACTCGGCTGGTACCGGCCGGCAGCCTAGCCACTTCACTGCTATCAGGCCCTAGCGGCCGAAGCACTTCGACCGACATCAAAGTCCAAGGAGACGATCTTGCACGCCAACTATCACCAGTCGGGACACGAGGCCTGGGAACAGGATCGCAGGCATCTCATCCATTCCTTCAGTAGCCTGGCCGCCAACAAGCAGGAAGGTTGCACGGTCATCGCTGGGGCCGAGGGCGTCCATGTCACGGATGCCGAGGGCAACCGCTTCTACGATGGCATCGGCGGCCTCTGGTGCGTCAATGTCGGCTATGGCCGCGACGAGATCATCGATGCCATCGCCGAGCAACTGCGCGAATTGCCGTTCTATTCGGCGTTCAACAATCTGACCAATAAGCCTGCCTCGGCATTGGCGGCCAAGATCGCCGCTCTGGCGCCTGGAACGCTCAATCACGTGTTCTTCGGCACCGGCGGATCAATGGCCAATGATTCGGCCGTACGGATGATCCACCATTATTTCAACAGGATCGGCAAACCTTACCGTAAGAAAATTCTCTCGCGGCAAAACGCCTATCACGGCAGCACGCATCTGACGATTGCGCTCACCGGGCCGATTTACCAGCATGGCTGGGACGGCGCGACGGATCTGGTGCACTACCTGTCAGCCCCGCACAGCTATCGCCGGCCTGAAGGGGTAAGCGAGGACGGCTTTCTAGACTTCCTCATTGCCGAGATGGAAGACGCCATCCTGAAGCTCGGGCCCGACAACGTCGCCGCCTTCATTGCCGAGCCGATCCTTGGCGCCGGCGGCGTCATCGTGCCGCCGGAGGGCTATCACAAGCGCACTTGGGAGATGTGCCGAAAGTACGGAATCTTCTACATCTCCGACGAGGTCGTGACTGCGTTCGGACGACTCGGACACATGTTTGCGTCCTATGACAAATTTGGTGTCCAGCCAGACATAATCTGCACCGCCAAGGGCATCTCGTCCGGTTATCAGCCGCTGTCGGCGACGATAGTTTCCGACGATATCTTTGACGTGATCAGCGGTGAAGACGCTGCCTTCTATCATGGCTTCACCTATAGCTGCCACCCGGCGGCCTGTGCGGCGGGGCTGAAGAATATCGAAATACTGGAACGGGAGAACATCTGCGAACGGGTTCGCGAGACCGGCCCGATCTTCGAACAAACGCTCAAGAAGCTCGAAAACCTCGATCTGGTGGGTGAAGTGCGCGGCAGCCATTTCATGATGTGCATCGAAAATGTCGCCGACAAGGCGACCAAGGCGCTACTGCCATTGGAGGCCAATGTCGGCAAGCGCATCGCACAGAATTGCCAGAGGCGTGGCTTGATCGTCCGTCCGCTCGGTCATCTGAACATCATGTCCCCCCCGCTCATTCTCGAGCCAGCCCAGATTGAGGAGATCGGCGACATACTGCACAAGAGCATTGCCGCGACCATGGATGATCTGGTCAGGGAAGGCGTGCTTTAAGCCGGTCTGAGGCTGCAGGGAGGAAGGAAACGTATATATGACCTCATCGGCGACAACGGACCGGACCCCCGCGGCTATCGACATCTCTGGTGTCGTGAAGGTGTTCGGCCAAGGGCAGAACTGCGCGACCGCCCTGAGGAATGTGTCGCTGACGATCCGCGACAATGAGTTCTTCACGCTGCTTGGCCCCTCCGGATGCGGCAAGACAACGCTGCTGCGCATTTTGGCGGGCTTCGAGGCAGTCACTCAAGGCTCGGTGTCGCTTTTTGGGCAAAACATTGCAGGACTGCCGGCCAACAAGCGGTCGGTCAACACGGTGTTCCAGCACTACGCATTGTTCCCGCATATGACGGTCGGGGAAAACGTCGCCTACGGCCTTCGCCGTCTCAAGCGGCCAACCCACGAGATCGAACAGACGATGGCGCGCTCGCTGCAACTGGTGAAGATGGAGAAATTCATGCAGCGCCGCCCCGCTCAGCTATCAGGCGGCCAACAGCAGCGCGTTGCGCTGGCCCGCGCTCTTGCCCCGCATCCGAAGGTCCTGCTGCTCGATGAGCCTCTGTCGGCGCTCGATTTGAAGCTGCGGCAAGCCATGCGTACCGAACTCAAGCAGCTCCAGAAGGCCACGGGCATCACCTTCGTGTTCGTCACCCACGACCAGGAGGAAGCGCTATCGATGAGCGACCGAATTGCCGTCATGTCGGAAGGCGAGGTCCAGCAGGTCGGCACGCCGACCGAGATCTACGAACACCCGGTCAACAAATTCGTCGCCTCGTTCATCGGTGACGCGAATTTCATCGAGGCGGAAATCGAGAGGGTGGAGGACGGGGTCGCGTCCTGTCGCACCCCGCGTGGCCGCCTGCTTGAGGCCCGCAATGGCGGGGACCACAAGGCCGGCGACAGGGGAACGTTGTTTCTGCGTCCGGAAAAGGTACAGATCGGTGGGGCAAACGGCACCGGGCTACCGGGAACGATCCGGCTGGTCGACTATCTCGGTCAGTCGACATTCTACCATGTCGATATCGGCGAAGACGCGCCGATCATGGTCGAGGGGCGCAACAAGGACAATGGCGCTTTCACCAACAAGGTCGGTGACGCTGTTTCGGTCCATTTCGGCGTCGACGCCCTTCGGATGCTGATCAAGTGATGGACCTCCCTGAGAGCCCCGCGTTCCGCCGAACCCTCGGGCTCGGCCCGGCGATCATCGTCATCACCCTTTTCATGGTGATGCCGGTGCTGATCATGGCCTTGTATTCGTTCCTCGAGGCCAATCCGTTCGGTGGCGTCCATTGGCACTTTACGACCGAGGCCTATTTCCAATTTCTGTTCGAACGGGATCTGCTCGACAATGTCGTCTTCAATCCGAGCTATTTGACCATCATTGCGCGCTCGCTCGTGCTGGCGGCGGTAACGACTATCCTCTGCCTGATCGTCGGCTTCCCGGTGGCCTACTTCATCGTGCGTCGACCGCCCAGCCAGCGCAACCTCTGGATCTATCTCATCACGATCCCGTTCTGGACTAACCAGCTCGTCCGCACGTTCGCCTGGATCATCATTCTGGGCCGTAACGGCACCATCGAACTGCCGTTCCGTTGGCTGGGCATCCTGGGAACCGACGAGACCTTCGGCCTAATGTATACGGACTTCGCCATCGCCGTCGGCCTGACCTACGCTTTCGTGCCGATCATGGTTCTGCCGATCTATGCCAGCCTCGAAAAGCTCGACTTCCGGCTGGTGGAGGCTTCAGCCGACCTCTATTCCAACACCTACGACACTTTTCGCCGGGTCATCATTCCGCTGACCAGGCCCGGCATCGTGGCTGGTTCGATCCTGGTCTTCATCCCGAGCCTTGGCGCGTTCATCCAGCCTGACCTGCTGGGCGGCGGCAAGAAGCTCATGCTCGGCAGTCTGGTACAGTTCCAGTTTGCCACCGCACGGAACTGGCCATTTGGGGCTGCTGTGGCGATGATACTGCTCGGCTTCGTGATCCTCTGTCTCATCTGGTATGCACAGGCGGCCCGTCGAGTCGGACTACAAGGCGGAGTTGGCGTCCATGCATAAGATGCCATCTCGTAGGCAAGGCCGGTCGATCGGCGACGTGCGCGGCTTGAAGCCATGGGCTTATGCCTTCATGGTGTTTCTCTACCTGCCGATTGCCATCCTAATGCTCTACTCGTTCAATTCGGGCAGCCTGGTGATGGTGTGGTCGGGGTTCAGCTTCGAGTGGTATGGGAAGGTCTTCGCCAATGCCGATATCAGGCATGCGGCGATGAACTCGCTGATTGTGGCGACGGTTGCAACCGCGGCCGCCACCGTGATTGCCACTCTTGCCGCTCTTGTGCTGGTGCGTGGCGGCAAGTTTCCCGGGCGCGCAGCCAGCCTCACGCTGATCTCGCTGCCGCTGATGGTTCCCGAAATCGTGACAGCGGTTGCCATGCTGATTGTCTTTGCCGGAACCGGGCTGTCGCTGGGACTGGGCAATGTCATCATCGCCCATGTCACGTTCTGCATTCCTTTTGCCTTCATGCCCATACGGGCGCGGCTCGAAGGCATGGACATGACGCTAGAGCAGGCTTCCGCTGACCTCTACGGCACCGACTGGGACACGTTCCGCTACGTCACCCTTCCGATCCTGATGCCGGGAATCCTCGCCGGCGCGATGCTGAGCTTCGTCATCTCGCTCGACGACTTCATCATTACCATGATGGTCGCTGGGGCGGGCGGGACCACCCTGCCCGTCTACATCTACAGCATGATCCGGCAAGGCGTGACACCGGAGGTCAATGCTGTCTCCTCGCTGCTGCTGGCCGCATCACTTCTGCTGGTCACACTTTACTGGATCGTGACGCGAAAGAAGAACGATACCTGACATCCGATCATCAAAATATCATCCAAGGGAGGAGATAAATGAAACTGACCGCCACCTCAGCACTACTTGCAGTTCTAGCGCTTTCGTCAACTGCCGCTCAAGCCGAAGAAAAACTTTTCGTCTACAACTGGACCGACTACACCTCACCGGAGGCCGTGAAGAAATTCGAGTCCGAGACCGGCATCAAAGTTACCGTCGACACCTACGACTCGAATGAAACGCTTCTTGCCAAGCTGAAGGCCGGGGCCTCGGGTTATGACGTCATTATTCCGACCCACAATTTCGTGCCGGTTCTGATTAGCGAAGGGCTGGTGCAGAAGTATGACGTCAAGTCGCTGCCAAACTTTGCAAATGTCGAGGACCGCTGGAAAAAGTCGGACTGGGACCCTAACCAGGAATACACCGCGCCATTCCATTGGGGGACGACGTCCATCGCCTATCGCGAAGACCTCTATGGCAAGAAATTCGAATCTCTCGGCGAATACTTCAAGCCGGAGGCAAGCGTGGCCGGCAGGGTCAGTGTTTTCAAGACGCCTGAGGAGATCGTCAACATGGCCCATCTCTATCTGGGTCAGGAATTCTGCAATTCCGATCCCGCGCAGATGCAGAAGGTCCAGGATCTGCTGCTGGAACAGAAGCCGGCCGTCAACACCTACAGTTCCGAGGGGGTGAATGATCGCCTGATAAACGGTGATACGGTTATCGGCGCGCAGTGGAACGGCTACGCGCTGAAGGGGCGCACTGAGGCGGCCGCGGCCAATAAAGTGCTGGCCTATGCCTATCCCAAGGAAGGCGTCATCGGCTGGATGGACACGATGATGATCCCGTCCACGGCATCAAATGTGGAGAACGCCAAGAAATTCATAGACTTCATGATGGCGCCAGAAAACATGGCGTTGCAGTCCAACTTTACCGGATATGCCAATGTGATCAAGGGCGCGGAGGCTCACATGACCGAAGAGCTGCGAACCGCACCTGAAATCAAAGCGCCGGCCGATGCGAAGATCGTCTTCTCCTGGGCCTGCGATGCCCCATCGCAGAAGCTGATCGACAAGGTATGGACCAACGTTCTTAAATGAGGATGATCGACAAGGCCGCTTCAGGCAATCGAGAGCTCGGTGTCTTCCGGCCGCTATTCATGTGAATTGTAAAGTATCGTTTCTAATTTGCTGTGGGTGCCGGCTTTTCGGGGCTTGCACCCTCAGCGGGGGTATAGGGCGAACAGCGTTGTCCTATATGCGCAGCGGTGTGCGGGGAAACTCGTGGCTACGCGCCCTGCCGGTGCTTCAGCCGCCCGACGTGGTCTCATGAAGCACTGGCGCGGCGGCGTGGGCCGACAAGCCGGCCCAGCCCTGGACACCTATGTAAAGGCCTACCGCGATAATAAGCAGACTGGAAAAATAAGGCGCACGGCGCGCGAACGCCCCAAACCATGACCAGCGTTTCGTGGCATGACGCACGCTGAGGGCTGCCGCCGCACCGACCGTGACCAGAGTTGCCGCAAGCCCGATGGAGAAGCACAGCACCAAGGCAAAGCCGAGAGTGAACTCCTTGAGCTGCAGGCAAAGCAGCAGAACCGTGATCGCAGCCGGGCAAGGAATGAGGCCGCCCGTCAGTCCGAACACGATGATCTGCCAGGTCGTGGCATTGCGGTCTGCAAATTTTCGGCGGATGTCGTTTGCATGCGCCAGCTCATGCGCGTCCTGATACTCGCGCGCAGTCACGTCGAGTCCAACGGCTTCATGCTCGTGGTCATCCCCGTGGCTGCGCGGGTAGGCGAGATCGTATTCATGCGTATGGCTGCCGTGGCCGAGACTCAGTCGGGCCCTGAATTCATGCGGCTCGGCTACGCTGTCCAGGGATTCAAGATAGCCGTCGCGCTGAACGAAGGTGAAGCCTTGGCGCGAGCCGTCGGGGCGCTCGGTGACGATTGTTACGTCTCCTGCTGACCAGACATGACCACGCTCCACGCGAATGCGCCAACGTGCGGTCGCATCACTGGAAAGCTCGATTGCCATCATGCCGTGACCCGTGTCGACCCGCCGGATCGCCTCGACCCCTTCATGAGCAACATCGTGGTGGTCGTCATGATCGTGATCGTGGATGGCGGCCTTGGCGCGCCGCTGATCCGCCCAGGTTCGCCATAGCATCCAAAGCGCGATCGCAATGATGATGGCTGCCGACGCCAGTTGGAAGTAGGGTTCGAAGGTCTCGGCATCGACACCCCGCCAGAGATAAAGGCCGCCTAGGGCAATGCCCCAAACCACGATCGTGTGAGAGACCGTGGCGGCAAGACCGAGCAGCACCGCCTGAATGACCGTGCCGCGCACGGCAACGATAAACGCCGCCATCATCGTCTTGGAATGGCCGGGCTCAAGCCCGTGGAGTGCCCCGAGGAACACCGCGCTTGGAACGAATAGCCAAGCGTGAGCAGAGCTTTGCTGAATAAGTGCGGCGAAGGATGGCATCTGAACCTCAGAGGTACTTGGTGATTTCCTTGAACTCGTCGATCGACCGCCGCTGGTTTCTCGGGAGGGGCCCGACCACGTCTTCGAGACAGTGATCAAGGTGATCCTGAATAAGCGTTCGCTTGGCTTGCCCCACCGCCTTCTCCACGGCGTGAAGCTGCTGCGCGATATCCAGACAGGACCGACCCGCCTCGATCATGGCGATGATGCCGCGCAGATGGCCTTCGGCACGGCGAAGCCGTTTCAGCGTGGCGGGATGTGACGTGTGGGTTTGCTTGGAGTCAGACATGCATTTTGCTATCCCCTAGGAGAGGATAGAGTCAAGAAGTTTTTTCGCGGCGAGTTTCTGCAAAATCTGATGGGAACGGTCGGCTTCACGCATGCGGCGAGGGGTCTCAGGGGCCCTCTTCATGCGGTTATATTGTTGACTTGGCCAGCTGAGCCGGCGACGGCAGCTCCAAGGCCTCAATAGCCCAGATACATATGCGACATGTGGGAATTCACCCTGAGGTCGCGATCATAGTCGCGTCGTCTTCTCGGATTGCTCAGGACAAAAAATGCGTAGTGGATCCTGCTGTCCAAACCGAGGCTGCGTATCAGCCACCCTCTCACGCCGCTTTTTGGCAATCCGTCGAGCGCACGCTGATAGGCCTGTTCGAGCTCGCCGACGGAAGCGTCCTTGGATACCGAGAGACAGTCGTACAGGCTCATGGATACCTCCTTCCCCGCGAATGATGCTCAATCTTTCGCCATGGTCGGAAGCCAGGTGGCAAGTTCAGGGACCGCCATCAGCAGGAACGTGAAAAGCAGGGTCACGATGAAGAAGGGCATATTGGCCTTGAACACCTGCAGCTGGTCGCATTTGGCAATCCGCCCGGCAATTATGAGCGACATTGCGACCGGCGGCGTCACTTGGCCGATTACCACCGCCATCACCATCAACGTGCCGAAATGCACCAGGTCGATGTCAAAGGCGATGAGCGTCGGCAAAAGAACCGGAACCAGCACCGGAATGAGCGGATCAAGAAACATGCCGGCGATAACGGCGATCACCATAAGCGCGCAAAGACGCAGGAACGTGCTGTCTCCGATGGCCAGCACGTCGATAAAGGACGCCAGCGTGGCTGGAACATGCGCAGCCGAAAGCACCGATCCTAGCGCAGCTGACAGGCTGACGATCAGGAGCAGTTCTCCCGACAATTGCACAGCCGCCACTGTGGCGCGGTAAAGTCCCGCCCAATCAAGCGAACGGTAGACGAAAAGCGCCAGGAACGCCGCGTAGACCGCGCCGAACGCGCCAGCTTCGGTCGGCGTAAAAATACCAAGGACCAGCCCGCCGACAATGATGGCCGGCATGCCAAAGGCAAGGCCTGCAGCCAGCGCCGCGCGCCATATCTCCAGCAGCGAGAACTTGCCGAATGTCGGATATCCGTTCTTGTGCGCCAAGTAACCGACGGCGGCCATAAACAACAGTCCAAGCAGCACTCCGGGAACTAGCCCTGCCAGAAACAGCGCGCCAAGCGACGTCCCGGTAACGGCCGAATAGAGAATGGCCGGAGAGCTCGGCGGGATAAGCGGCCCGACACCCGACGACGAAGCACTGACGGCTGCGGCAAACGGCGCGCTATAGCCTTCCTTCTTCATCTCGGGAATGAGGATCGATGCGCTCCCCGCCAGATCGGCGGTTGAGGAGCCGACCATGCCGCCAAAGAACATGCTGGTGAGCACATTGACCTGGGCAAGCCCGCCCTTCATCCAGCCGACCAGCGATCTAGCGAAATTGAACAGCTTGCCCGAGATACCGCCGGCATTCATGTAGATGCCGCCAAGCACGAACAGCGGAAACGAGATCAGCGTATAGCTGCTCATTCCGGCGACCATGTTCTGAGGCAGCACAAGCCCCCACTGGCTGCCGATGACGAGACTGATGGTCACTGCAATCATCAGCGCGGCGATCATGGGAACGCCGGCGACGAGAAAGGCCACCAGCGACGCGATACCGATCGAAGCGCCGATCATGACATTCCTCCGGCATTGGCGGGACGCCTGACTTCCGTGGCGCCGACATCTTCATCGGCGCGACGAAAGTGCGAAACGGTTTCGGCCAGGAAGGCAAGGCAGACGAGGCCTGCCCCCAAGCACATGGCGGAAGTGAACCAGCCTTTGGACAAGGACAGGTATACCGACCGGTCAGACCCGAATAGCGAAACGTAGTTGAAGGACACGAGCGCCAGATAACCGAACGCAACCGTGGAAAAGAGTTCGGTGCAGACAAGCAGCAGCCGCCGCGCGCGCGGCGACAGGCGATCGATCAGGAAACCGATACGGATGATCTCGCGCCGGCGCACCGACAGGAACATCCCCAACATAGCCAGCCAAGGCACCAGGGCAATGACGATCTCGTCGGCCCATATGATGCCGCTGTTGAAGGTGTAGCGGAGAAACGCATTGGCGAAAACCAGCAGCGTAATGGCGCCGAGGACCAGCACGCCGAGAAATTCAACGATGCCATTGATCCATTTGTCGACGGTGGTTTCGTCCACGCGATTTTCAAGCTCGGCCTCGATCGAGGCCCTGGTGATCGCCCGCGCGAGATCGTCACTCGGTTCACTGTCGCGAACGGTCATGGCAACTCCTCCCAAAGATTGCTAAGATCGCATTGAGTGGCGCCGCAGACGTGGGCATGCGGCGCCACTGCCAACGATCAATTCGCCGCGGCCGCCTCAAGCACGGCCTTGGTGATCTCCGGGCCCGCGATGCTCTCGACCGAGGCGTAGATCGCTGCGGAGTCGGCCTGAAATGCCGGGCGATCGATCTCGTTGATCGCGATTTTCCCGCCGCTCTTGAGCTTGTCGAGCAACTCAAGGTCCTTTTGCTCGCCGATCTTTCTAAGCTCTACCGCTGCTTCGGCCGCCGCTTCCTTGACGAGTGCCTTCTGGCTGTCGCTGAGACTGTCGAACTTCGCGCCATTCATCACCAGTGTCACAGGCGTATAGACATGGTTGGAAAGCGACAGATAGGACTGCACCTCATGCATCGAATTCGAGACGATGTCGTTGAGCGGGTTTTCCTGACCGTCGATGGTGCCGCTTTGCAGGGCAAGATAGATTTCGCCATAGTTTAGCGTCACCGGAGTCGCGCCGAACGTCTTGAATGTCAGCATGCGCGCCTGACTGCCCGGAACCCGGAGCTTCACACCGCGCAGATCATGCGGCTTGGTGATCGGACGCACATTGTTGGTGATCTGGCGGAAGCCCATTTCACCGAAGGCCAGCACCTCCACGCCGACTTTCTCGCGCATGGACTGGCGAAGCTTTTCGCCGATTTCTCCGTCGAGCAGTCGTGCGACATCGCCGCGATCGCCGAACAGGAAGGGCAGTTCGAACACGGCCCAGGTCGGATCGAGTTGCACCGCATCGGACCCGAGTGGAGTGATGTCGATCTGGCCGGTGCGGATCTGCTGCATATGGACATTTTCGTCGCCAAGCGCCCCGCTGTGATGGAAATCGCTCTTGAAGTCGTCGCCCAGCTTCTCCTTCAACTTTTCGGCCATGGTCTGCATCAACAGCGTATCCATGGTGGTGGCGGGCGAAGGGCTGGACATCCTCAGCGCCAGTTCCTCCGCGCCAGCCGGCGCTGTAAACAACACCGCTCCCAATAAAATCGGTCCGACGATACGTTTGACAGTACTAAGCATTTCAGTTCCCTCCCATTTTTGGTTCTTTTGAATGCTTAAAGGTACTTTTGGACTAACGTCTCCTTGAGCCGTTCACGGTTGAGGGTGACGCCGAAGCCGGGCGCGTTCGGAATAGCGACCCGGCCATCCTTCGCCTTCGGCGGGTCGATGAACATCTGCTCCTCGACCTGCTCGGACCCGAGATGAATCTCAGCCAATGTACCGTTGCGGAAGCCCGCGACATGATGCAGGCAATAGATGCCGCCGCCACCGGCGTCGGACAAAGGCTTGTTGTAAGCCTGGGCGAGATGAGCGACGCGTCGGGTTTCCGTCATGCCGCCGTTGTACATGCTGTTGGGCATGAAGATGTCGATCGCATCATGCTCGACCCATTCGCGGAAACGCAGCACGTGGCCGTCCATCTGCCCCGCCGAGAACGGGATCGTCGTGCGCTTGCGCAGCATCCCTAGGTCACGCGCATCGACACGGCGCAGCGGATCCTCGAACCAGGCGATGTTATACTCCTGGATCATTGGGCACAGACGCATCGCATTTTCGGCGCTGA
This sequence comes from Borborobacter xinjiangensis, assembly GCF_047739745.1. Taxonomy (NCBI): domain Bacteria; kingdom Pseudomonadati; phylum Pseudomonadota; class Alphaproteobacteria; order Hyphomicrobiales; family Phyllobacteriaceae; genus Borborobacter; species Borborobacter xinjiangensis. Next base: position 66,186 of record NZ_JBLLVA010000006.1, read on the forward strand.
GGCTCTCATTGGCGTCAACCGCGAGGAGAATGTCGTCGCCGAGCGCTTCGCGAACCTTGCGCACCCGCCTTGCATCTTCGACGATACCCGCTTTCGAGCCGACGAGCATCTTCAGCCGCGTGTGCCCCTTGGCGATCAGGCGCCGTCCCATCTCGATCAGCTCGTCCGCCTCATAAGCAAGGAAGCCATAGGTTACATAAGCGTCGGCATAGTCCTTGTGCCCGCCGAGCAATTGCGCGACGGTGCGTCCGCTTTGCTTGCCGATCAGGTCCCACAGCGCCAGGTCGACGCAGGACAGCGCCGAAAGATTGATGCCGGTCATCTGGCCGCGCTCAGACAGGATCGGCTGAAGGCGGGCGTGGATCAGCTCCAGATCGCGCGGATCCATACCCATGATCGCCGGCGCGATATGCTGTGCGACAATCGCGGCCACACCGTGCCAGAGAAACCGCGACGCCATGCCGAAGCCTACATGCCCGTCATCGGTTTCGATCTCGCAGATGATCCGGTAATCGTCCTCTATAGGCTTGTTGATTATCGGGACGAAGTTGTGGAAAGCGTGGATGCTGACCCGAATGTCCTTAATTTTCATATGCGCTCTAAGCCCTCATTGTATGAATGCTACGGAGCGCCCGCAGGCGCACCAAGTATCAGCCCCTTTCAGGGCCGGCACTCAGCAGACGCCCCGCCTCATTTTCGCCGGAACAACAGCATAGATGAACCAATTCAATAGGCAGAAGCGCAAAATACGCAATGCATTTCTCCCTGAATTCTAGTATGGCTCCGTCATATTACGGCAGAGCTTGTTTATAGTTCTCCCTATGATGATGATATATTGGTGCGTCAAAATGACAAAGTTACATTTCCGATACTAAGGTTCCGAAAAAGCGATACTGGCGGCAACGCGCGCGGACGGCTGCGCCAGCCTCGCGCAGCCGTCCGGTTCTTCAACAATCCGTTTTGGTTGGTCACACCTCATGCGCAGGTCAGCACGACCTTGCCCATATTCGCGTTGTCTTCAAGAACACGATGCGCCTGCACTACCGCTTCGAGCGGGAAGGTCTGGAAAATCGGCGGGGTGACCAGCCCCTTTTCCACGAGCGGCCAAACGTGACGCTCCACCGCGCGCGCCAGCCGGCATTTCTCTTCGACGGATTTGGGTCTGAGCGTCGACGAGGTCAGCCTGAGGCTCTTCATCATCACGGTGGTCAGGTCGATCGGCACGACAGCACCCTCCATGAAGGCGATGCTGACATGGCGGCCGCCCGGCGCGAGCAGCGCGAAATTGCGCTCGATGTAGCTGCCGCCGACAATATCCAGCACCACATCCACGCCCCTGCCTCCGGTCGCGCGCCTTCCGGCTTCGACGAAATCCTCGCTGCGATAGTCGATGGCAAAATCGGCGCCAAGTGTGCGCAGAAAGGCCGTCTTCTTGGCCCCTCCGGCGGTTGTCAGCACCGTCGCGCCGGTTGCCCGCGCAAGCTGTACCGCCATCGTGCCGATGCCGCTGGCGCCGCCATGGATAAGCACGGTTTCGCCGGGCGTCAGGCCGCCCAGCTCGAAGAGATTGTGCCAGACGGTGAAGGCCGCTTCGGGCAGGCCAGCCGCCGACACCGAATCAAGCCTTGCCGGGCGGCGCAGGCAGTGGCCGGCATGGGCGAGGCAGTATTCGGCGTAGCCTCCGCCCGAAACCAGGGCGACAACGGACTCGCCCATGCGAGATTCAGGAACGCCGGGGCCGGTCGCGACGATTTCGCCGGCGACTTCGAGGCCGAGCACATCGCTGACACCGGGCGGCACGGCAATTGCCCCGCGCCGCTGCATCAGGTCCGGTCTGTTCACGCCCGCAGCAGTAACCCGGATCAACACCTCGCCCGGTCCAGGCTGAGGCAGCGGTCTTTTGACCAATGAAAGCACCTCCGGTCCGCCAGGTTCGGAGGCGATCACTGCCTTCATCATCTTTTGCATGGTCGTCATTCGAACGAACTCCCCTCAGCGGATCGCGAACCATGGCTAAGGCCCGCGCCTTTTCAAACAACACTGCATCCGGCATGGCAGCCGCCCCGCACTTTGTGTCGAGGTTCAACCGTCGCGTAAAATCGGGAATATCATTGCCGCGCATCGGATAGTCCGAAGGGCGCTCTCGACGCAGACTGCTAAGCTGGGAAGGCGAGCTTCATCGGATTCAGGAGGACGGCCGCGTCTTCCGCGCTGACGAGACCGCGTTCGACGGCCAGATCCGCCACGTTGCGACCGAGACGAAGCGCATCTTTGGCCAGTTCGGCGCTGCGGCCATAGCCGATGACAGGGACCAGCGCCGTCACCGAGCCGACGCTTGCTTGCAGATGCGCACGGCAACGCTCCGGATCCGCCTCGATGCCGCGCACGCATTGCTCATCCAGGGTGCGGATCGCCGCCTGCAGCATGTGGATCGAAGAATGCAGGTTGAACGCAATCAGCGGCTCCATCGCATTGAGCTGCAACTGGCCGGCCTCGGAGGCCATGGTCACGGCAAAGTCGCTGGCGATGACCTGGAAGCAGACCTGATTGACAACTTCGGGGATGACCGGATTGACCTTGCCCGGCATGATCGACGAGCCCGGCTGCACCGGCGGCAGCTTGATCTCGCCAAAACCGCCGCGCGGACCACTCGAAAGCAGTCGCAGATCGTTCGCGATCTTGGAGAGCTTCGTCGCCAGCCGCTTGAGCATGGCCGAGAAAAGAACAAAGGCGCCCATATCCCAGCTCGCCTCGAGAAGATTTGCCGCGGGCGTGAGCTTGTGGCCGCTTATGGAGCAGAGCTCGGCCAGTGCCGCCTCGCCATAGCCTTTGGGCGCGTTGAGACCGGTTCCGATCGCCGTTCCGCCGAGATTGACCTCCATCAGGAGCGGCAGCATCTCGCGCAGCCGCTGCACATCCTCACGCAGAACCGTGGCGAAGGCCGAAAATTCCTGACCGAGCGTCATCGGCACGGCGTCCTGAAGCTGGGTGCGGCCGAGCTTCACGATTGCGGCGAAGTTGAATGCCCGCTCATCGAAGGAAGCCGCCAGCGACAGCAGCGCCGTCTCGAGATCGGCATGGGCAAGCACCAGCGAAAGCCGAACCGCGGTCGGATAAACGTCATTGGTGGATTGCGACCGGTTGACGTCGTCGTTCGGATGCACCGGTTCGTTGCAGCCGCGCGCGCCGCCCAGCCATTCATTGGCGAGATTGGCAATCACCTCATTGGCATTCATGTTCACCGAGGTGCCCGCTCCGCCCTGGATCGCATCCAGCGGAAAGGCCTCGTGATAGCGGCCAGCGATGATTTCGCGGCAGGCGACCTCGATCGCCTCGCATTTGTCTGGGGCGAGAACACCGAGGCGGGCATTGGCCCGCGCCGCCGCCTTTTTCGTCATGGCAAGCGCGGTGATCAGATGCGGGAAGCGGTCGAGCGAAATTCCGGAGATCCGGAAGTTGCCGCGCGCCCGTTCAGTTTGAGCGCCCCATAATGCACCGGCGGGAACGTCTACATCGCCAAGACTGTCTTGTTCGCGCCGATATTGCATGTCCATCGCCATCCCCCCAAAATGCACGCCGCAAGCCGGCTGCTGATGTCTACAGCGGCGAGAGCCGGAACCGCCATTCGTAAAAGGCGAATCTGAAGAACGGGTTGGCATGCGAGCCGCCAAAGTGCAGCGGCGAGACCCTTCCGATACTCGGCTTCGGAAAATAAGATCAACAAGATGAGAATTGGCGGCTAAACAGGGCCAATTGTCATTGGGCGAAGCCGACGCATGTCCATCCAGCACGCAGCAGAAATCCTCGACAGGCTGATTGCCTTCCCGTCGGTCAGCCGCGCCTCGAACCTCGACCTGATCCACTATATCCGGGACTTCCTGGCCGAACTCGGCATCGCATCCGAGATCGTTCACAATGAAGAGGGGACCAAGGCCAATATCTACGCTACGCTTGGCCCGGCTGACATTGCCGGAGTCCTGCTGTCGGGACACACCGACGTCGTGCCGACCGAGGGCCAGGCCTGGAGCAGCGATCCCTTCCGGCTCGTAAAGCGCGACGAGCGATTCTACGGGCGCGGCACGGCGGATATGAAAGGGTTCATTGCCTGCGTTCTGGCGACGATCCGCGAATTCGCCGGCCATACCTTCCGCCGTCCGCTGCATGTGGCTTTCAGCTATGACGAGGAGATTGGCTGCGTCGGCGTGCGCCGGCTGATCGATATCCTCGCGCATCGGGCCAATCGGCCGTCCATGTGCGTGATCGGCGAGCCGACCAGCATGCAGACCGTGATTGCGCACAAGGGCAAGGTGGCCGGGCGGATCACTTGCACCGGGCGGGAGTGCCATTCCAGCCACGCCCCGGAGGGACTGAACGCCATCTACATGGCAACAGACATGGTCTCCACCCTGCGCGCATTGCAGGATGAACTGATCAACGAAGGCAACCACGACTCCGACTTTGTCGTGCCGTTCACCACGGTGCATGTCGGGACCATCAAGGGCGGCACTGCCCTCAATATCGTGCCGAACGACTGCAGCCTCGCTTTCGAGATCCGTAATATTCCGAGTGATGATCCGCAGCGGTTGCTCGACCGCATCTCCACGAGCGCCGCGGAGCTCGCCGAACAATCCCGCTCGCGCTTTGCCGGCGCCGATGTGGCTGTCGAAGTCACCAACGCCTATCCCGGTCTCGATACACCGGCTGATGCCGAAGTGGTCCGTCACGTCCAGCGGCTCACCGCAAATGACGGCAAGACCGGAAAGATCGCCTTCGGTACCGAAGGGGGTCTGTTCCGTGAGCGGCTCGGAATCCCGACCGTCGTCTGCGGGCCAGGCGATATCCGCCAGGCGCATCAGCCCGACGAATTCATCAGCGTCGAACAGATGTCGCAATGCATGACGATGCTGCGCAGGCTGGTCGGCGAACTGACGGAATAAGGAATAGAAAGACTGGCTATTGCCAGGGCGCCATGCCGGGCAAAGCGTCCGTGGAGATCAATTCACGGCAATGCTGCTCGAAGGTTTCGGTCGCCCGCGTCTTGCGCAGATCCTTCAGCGTCGCCATGCCGAGCTTCATCGGCGTGAAATCACCCTCGAGCCGCACATAGGCGAGCTGCTTGCCATTGGCTGCGCACATATTCATCGGCCGTGCCGTCATCAGCGAATAGCCGAAGCCGCAAGCGACGAAGCTGCGCACCGTATCCGGATATTCCGATGTGGCGACGATATTCGGAGTGAGCCCATGCATCATGAACAGCGACAGGAAATATTCTTTGCTGAGCGGCATATCGAGCAGGATGAAGGGCCGCTCTGCCAGCTCGCTCAACGGCACCGAGGTGCGCGTGGCAAGCTCATCGTCGGCCGGCAGCAAGATATAAGTCGGCAACTCGGCCAGCGGCTCGAAATGGATATCCTCGGTCAGGTGGATCGAATAGGTCAGCGCCAGATTGATCTCGGCGCGGCGCAGCTTGGCGATCAGCGCCGCCTCGTCATCTTCCGAGAAGCGCAGCGTTACCGCCGGATATTGCGCGAGGAACGACTTGCATAATTCCGGAACGAGCATCGGCGCCAGCGTACGGAATGAGCCGATGTGAAGCGGACCGGAGACGGATCTCGCCACCTCATAGGCGACGCCGTGAAGGTCCTCCGCCTGTTGCAGAAGCGCCTTGGCCGCATACATCAGCCGCTGCCCGGCCGGCGTAAGCGACAGACCCTGCGCATGATGGCGCACGAAAAGCTGCAGGCCGAATTCGGCTTCCAGTTGGGAGATGGCGGCGGATATCGAGGGCTGAGAGATGTTGATCCGTTCGGATGCCAGCGTGACGCCGCCAACTTCTCCGGCAGCAACAAAGTAAGCGAGTTGCCGAAGCGTGAACCGCATCGAGAATGTACGTGGATCCAGGTCGTTCACGAGGCCCTGAGATAGATTGACATTCACACTTACTGTTCCCAGCCGCATTGAAGGCAGCGCCCGGAACCATCGCGAACGATGGACGCTGCCCTATTCAGTGTCAAGGCGTAACCCGGCTCAGGGTCGGGTTCGATCAAGTGATCGCCTCCTCCCTCAAAGATCGCCGGGGACTCCATAGGAGGGCGCTTGCGAAGGGTTGATCCCGCGCGAGACATAGGCATCGAGTTGAGGCGCCCACAACTCCCACAATCGCGCCAGTTCGCCGATCGGATCGTCTTCGTGCCAATCGACGCGCAGATCGGCCACCGGCCAAGCCACCTCACGCACCAGAAGCATGCCGACCGAATGGACCGGCCCCTCCTCGCCTCCCGCCTTGAGAGCGGCAAACATGGCTGCAATCAGCCGGTCGCCGAGCGGCTTTCCGTCGTTGCCCAGAAACGCTTCAGCCATCTTTTCCGGCACGACGGGGCTCGACAGCAGATTGCCGGCCGCCACCACGTCCGGCGCAATCACGGTGCGATGCGTGCCGAGGGTGTTGGCGCCCGAAAAAGCCGCGCCATTGCCATGCCGATCGACGAGCGCGAGCTGCCGATATTCGATGTGCCTGGCATCGGCCTTGATCTGCTCCAACGCTTCGGCGGCGCTCAGGCCCGACGCCATCAGGTCGAGACCACGCGGCCCCAGCGTCGGGTCGGTGATGTTCTGGGTCGCCACCACCCCCACCCCGGCGCGTGCATGGGCGCAGCGCGCCGCCACGCAAGGGCTTGAGGACGACACGGCAATACCGAACATACCGGTCTTTGCGCAGCGCCCCGAAATCGAAAAGGTCACTTCAACATCCTCCGTTCATGCGGCGTCAGGAATGACGGCGGTCACCTCGATCTCGACCACCCATTCCGGCCGCGCCAGCGCCGGCACGACCAGGCCGGTGGAGCACGGAAAAACGCCCTTCAGCCATTTGCCCATCTCCTGATAGACGGCTTCGCGATAGCGGATATCGGTGACGTAGACGACGATACGGCAGATATGGGCCATTTCGCTGCCGGCTTCCTCCAGCAGCATCTTAATGTTCTCCATCGTCTTGGCGGTCTGCTTGGCGGCATCGCCAACATGCAGGCATTCGCGGGTTTCAAGGTCTTGCGAGACCTGCCCGCGCAGGAACACCGTCGTGCCGCGGGCGACGACGCCCTGGGAAAGATCGTTGTCGAGCTTCTGCTCCGGATAGGTTTCACGGGTATTGAATGGCCGAAGGCGCTTGTGGATCATGAGTGGGTTCCGTCGAGAAAGGGAAATCGCCTGCGCCGGCTGACATGGACCAGACGACGCGAGGCGAATGAGAAGCTGCTATTTGGCAGCGGCCGCGAAGTTTTGCGGACCATAGACGCGGTCTGACAAGCCTGCCGCCTCCTTGGTGAACCGCAACGGTTCCTTCCAATCGAAGTTGTTGTAGACAGCCGCCAGATGGGCAAAGGGCGGGGCCTGCGCGAAGAGCTGGAAGGTTACGCGGTGGCCCGCATAGTCCGAATTCAGCAGATCGCGCGCGAAGGCGAGAAGCTTTCTGCGGTCCTCCGAGTGCCAGTTGTCGTTCAGCGTGTAGAACTTGTTCAGCCACTGGCCGGCTTCCGGATCGCGGAAGCTGGCGTAGTCCGGAGTGACGCAGATCTGGCCGCCGCAAAGTTCACGCGCAATGTGCATCATGTGATGCAACTGCGAGCAGGCGAGCACGCGGCCAGTCATCAGCAGCGACTGGTTCGGCATCAGCAGCCCGGCGGGGCTCGGCTCGGCATTGGCGATCGCCGCCGTCAGGTGAGCATTGATGCCCTCACGGTAGCAGGCGAGCGTCGCCAGCTTCTCCTGAACGGCCTGCTGCTTTTCCAGGCCGGTCTGGCGCACGTTCCAGAGAGCCGCGCCGATCATCAGGTCGGCCAGCTTCAGATTGCGTTGGACGAAGGCGAAGGCCGAATAGCGATGCAAGGTCGAGCGGATGAATTGCGCCGCCCTGGTGTACTGGTAGAAAAGCACGTTCTCCCAGGGGATCAGCACATTGTCATAGATGACCAGCGTATCGACCTCGTCCACCCGGTTCGAAAGCGGATAATCCTCTGCCGGCGCGCGCCCGGCAAAGCCGGTGCGGGCGATGAAGCGAAGATTGGGCGAGGAGAAATCGCAGATGAAGCCGACTGCATAATCCGATAGCTTCTCGTCGCCCCAATTGGCGATGGTCGGCTTGGTGAAGGCCTGGTTGGCATAGGCCGCAGCGGTCTCGTACTTGGCGCCGCGGACGATGATGCCGGCATCCGTCTCCTTGACGACATGCAGCAGCATGTCCGGATCCTGATCCTGAGGCCGTTTGGAGCGGTCGCCCTTCGGATCGGTATTGGCCGAAACGTGGAAAGGATCGTTGCGAAGCACGGTGTTGATGTGGCGCTCGATATTCGCCGCGAAGCGCGGATCGACCTCGTTGAGCATATCGCGGCCATCGAACAGCGACCACATCTCGCCGACCGTCTCATCGCCGACGCGGGTGACGATGCCCTTGACCTCGTCCAGCACCGTGTCAGTGGAGAGGCGCTTGTCGTGCCAATCCTGCTGCGTGTAGGGCAGCTTCAGGCCGATGGCGAAACGCTCGCCATTCTCCTCATAGCTCATTCGGCTGACGAATTCCCGCTCGTGCGCCATATCGTAGATGCGCGCGCGGATGTCCACGATTGGCTTGAACATCGGATGGGTGGTGACATCCTTGACGCGCTCGCCGTTGATCCAGATGCGCCGCCCGTCGCGGATTGAATCCCGGTACTGATTGCCGGTTCTGATCATTGGGATGCCTTTCCTGCAGAAGCTTGCTGGCCACCTGCCGCCGGCGGCACGAAATCGGATGAGAGCGCGGCGGGGTAGCAATAGGTGCGGCGGCTGTGCGCCAGAGGCACGCGCTCGCTGGTGGTCACGTCAACGACGCGGCCGATGAAAATGGTATGGGTTCCGGCGTCGTAGCTGTCGTGCAGAACGCAGTCGAAGGTGCCTACGGCATCCGGCAGACGCACCGAATCGGTGATTGTCTGCTGCCATTCGGCGCAGCGGAAATCGAACGCATCGCCCACCTGCGGGTGGCCAGCGAACACATCCGCGATACCATGCTGATGCGCCGCCAGAAGGTTGACGCAAAACACGCCGTTTTCGCGAATGGCAGCGCAAGCAGGGCTGCGCCGGTTGACGCAGACGAGCACCATCGGTGGATCGGCCGAGACGGACGCCATGGCGCTGACGGTGACGCCGAACGCACCAGCCGGCCCATCGGTCGTGATGACATTGACGCTGGTGACGGCGCCGCCCATCGCGGAAACGAATGCTGCACGGTCGACGGTCGGAATTCGAGTACCGGCGTCGACTTTCATCTTTTCTGCACAGGATGCTTGAACGGTTGCCATATCGGGATCTCGTGACTTTCTCATCGAGCGGTTCGATGGGAATTTATTGAGACAAAACAGTCGTTTTGTATAATAGAACTTAGGGATTCCTTGGCTCAGCATTTCCGATTTAGGTGGAGGGACCCCGCTCGCGCAGGAACATCACGAGCGCCTCGACCGCGATTTCGTAGCCAAGCGGGCCAAGCCCGATTAGGCAGCCGGTGGCGGCCTGCGAGATGAAGGAGTGATGGCGGATGGGCTCGCGCTTGAAGACGTTGCTGACATGCACCTGCAGGCTGGGCCCGGGGAAGCTTGCAAGCGCATCCATCAGCCCAAGCGAGGTGTAGGACAGGCTACCCCCATTGATGACGATGGCGTCGGCGCTGTCGCGCGCTTCATGTATCCAGTCGATCAGCACGCCTTCGCTGCTTGATTGACGAAAGCGCATCGCGACACCGAGCTGCTCGGCCCGACTGCGGCAGCGCTCTTCGATCTGTGCGAGCGTCAGACGCCCGTAGAGCCCATTCGGATCGAGCCCGTAAAGATTCGTGTTCGGTCCATTGAGGATGTCTATTCGAAATGTGTCGGTCATCACTGCGCCTGTCATCAGCGTTGGGTTGAGCTGCTGTCGTCGGTCGATACGGCTCGATCACGCGGTCGGGTGGCGACCATGGAGGGCCGCGCGTCGAACGCGGCAAACCAGCGCTCCGCGGCGGGGCGATTCGTTCGCCAGGCCAATTCGGGAAACCTGAAATCGAGATATCCGAGTGCGCAGCCCAGCGTGATCGTGCCGATCGTGACCTCATCGCCCATCGTCGGGATCAGCGCCTCGATACTGTTCAGCGCCAGTTCGACCTTGCGAAGCTGCGCGGCACGCCATTCCGGCGAGCGGCGCTCTTCCAGGCGCATCAGCCATTCATAACGGGCAAGCAGAGCCGCATCGAGAAGGCCGTCGCCGAGCGCTTGGCGTGACAGCGCCTCCCAACGCTGCGGCCCGGGGGGAGGGAAAAGCGTGCTGTCACCAGCGCGGGCGGCCAGATATTCGCAAATCACCCGGCTGTCGAACAGGCAGCTTCCATCGTCGAGGACCAGCGCCGGGATCTTGCCCAGCGGATTGGCCGTTTGCAGATCCGGATCGCCGGCGATCGGCGTCGTGCCGCTGAAATGGAGCTGCAGGTCGGCAAGCTGGCCGGTCTCATGGGCAATGACCATGACCTTGCGGACATAGGGCGATGTCGGCGCATGGAAGAGCTTCATCGCGAAACCTCCGATCGGATTGTTTCCTGAAATGCGCACGACTGCCAGCGAACTTGCCGCCGGCAGCGTCGCGATGCTTTCGAAGGTCAGGGCTTCTGGTCTTCGGCGCCAATGCCGGCCAGCGCGGCGCGCGCCACTTCGACGTCCTGCGCGCCCGTGCCGGAGCCAACGCCGACGGCGCCCACGCATTGACCGTCAATGACGATGGGCAAACCGCCCTCGAGATTGGTCAGGCGGCCGCCGCCGGCAATCGCCAGCTTGATTTCATAGTTGGGATCAAGGCGCGACGTCGGCTGGCGGTGCGACGCGGCGGTGATGGCCTTGGACATGGAGGTCTCACGCGACAGCAGCTTGGCGCCGTCCATGCGCACAAACGCCAGCAGGTTGCCGCCATCATCGACGATGGTGATGTTTTGCGGCACGCCAAGCTCCTCCGCCTTGGCGACCGCGCTGGACAGCGCCTTGAATGCGCCGGCATGGGTGAGCTTCAAAGCGGATCTCGTCGTCATCGGTGCCTCCAAATCTTTTAGGCCCCGATATCCGGCCAACTCGTTGGCGCTGTAAAATAATTTTGGCGACGCCTTTGGTTCGCGTTTTACGATCCTAGTCGCGGACGCGCGCGCGGAATTCCACCAGCAACGAATCGGGAGTAGCGGCAACTTCGGATGCCTCCGAGTTCAGCCGCACCTGGCCGGCGGGCCGAATGGAGATCGTGCCACGCCGAGACGGCTCGCTGCGGCTCGCGCCTTTGAACGAAACATCATAGTCACCGCAGGCCAGCAAAAGAACGTCGCTTGGCCACTCGACATTCGCCCCGCCGTTGACGGCCTGATTCAGTTCCACGCTCCACCGGTAGCCGAGCATGGCATTGGCGGCATCGATGTCGCCTGCCGTCAGCAGATTGCGCACGGCGGTCGAGGAGCAGGTCACGTCGCCCCACCGCACTTCATCTACGGCGCTCACCCCAAAGCCGCGCCGGTCGCCGATCTCGCGCAGCATTTTCACATCGCCACGCCGTTGACGGCCGAAGCGAAAACCCGATCCAACCACCAGATGTCCGACATTGAAGCCGCCGACCAGGATTTCGTCGACAAACTGTTCGGGTTCCTGGGCAGCGAAACGATGGTTGAAACGCGGGCTATAGAGGAAATCTAGGCCGTGGCGGGAAAACAGCCTCTTCTTGCCGGCGGGCGTGCTCAGCCGGAAGGCCGGAGACTGCGGCGTGAACAATTGACGGGGATGCGGCTCGACCGACATGGCGCCGATCGGCCTGCTATTATGGCGCGCCTGAACTTTCGCCTCCGCAAGCAGTTGCTGGTGGCCGCGATGAAAGCCGTCGAAATTGCCGAGAAGCATGACGCTTCCCTTCAACTCATCCGGAACCGACGCTGCATCGGAAACCATGCGCATCGGAGCGCGGCAGCCGTCTGGAAGAAAGCGGCTCCGCTCCTCAGCCATGGGGCGAAACAGAAAAGCCCGCTCGTCCGCGTCGTGGAAAACCCGAAGCCGCGGCACATTCCGGATATCGATCATCTTGCTCATGACCGGAGATGTAGCTTGCGCGAGCGCTTCGGAAAAATAGTAATCCGCAAGCATCGGCATTGGTATTGCCTATGCATTGCGCGGAGCGGTTCCACTGAAATTGCGCGGGCGGTTCGTCTTGTTCAAGCGAGCTGCGCACGCTCAATCGTCGCAACGAGCGCCGCACTGCCGCTGCCAACTGTGACCGCCACTTCGGCGAGGTCCCGGACGAGCATGGTTTCCCCGAAACTGACCCGGCGTCCGGCCACCTCGCAATCGCCTTGCGCCGCATGCACGATTACCATTCCGCCAGACGGCACCTTTAGCGTGTTTTTAGCGGCGCCATGCGTAATTTCGACAGTCGCGTTGCAACGCCCGCGCCTCGTCATCACGTTCAGAACCTGGCTTTCACCGGCCGGCAGTCTTGTGCTGGGCGAAAGGCTGCTGTCGAAACGATATGGCGCAAGCGTGTCGAGTTGCACTTCGCGACCATCGGCAAAGACCAGGACGACCAGATTGTCGCTGAGACACGTGATGACGCGCTCTATGCCCGGAAAAGCCGAGAACGGCGTATCCCCGACAATAGGTGCAAGGCTGACGCGAATATCGAAATTCTCATGGGAGGCGCCAGCCGGCAGCAAAAGAACGTCCCGGGTGGTCCCCTGTCCATTCTTCCACGGGACGCTGCGATAGCTCTCTTGGGTGAGAAGTTCGAACATCGAATTCCTGCTTGCGACTGAGTGGGATCAGGCCGCCCACGATGCGCCTGGCGTGCGGCCGGATCTGTTTTCGTGGGCGATCAGTTGCCCGGCTCGGCGAGCAGGACGGCGTCCGAAAGGTCCATGACGATCCGCGCGGTCGAGCCGACCGGAAACATGCCGACCACGTCCGCACCGGGCAGCCGCATCTCGATGGAACCCAGGCTCTCGACATGGAGCCGGGTGATGGTGTGCGAGCCTTGATAAATATGCGTCGTCACCTCGCCTGAGACCACATTGCGCTCTCCATCGTTTGGCGATGCCACCCGGATATGCTCCGGCCGCACGAAGGCCTTCACCGTCCTGCCCGCATCGAACCGCCAGTCAGGCCGCCGCGTCGTGGTCAGCCGTACATTTCCCAGTGCAAGGCTGATCTCGTTTCCGGATGTCTGATAGACAGCCGGCGGCAACGCGTTGATCTCACCGATGAACGAGGCGACGAAGCCGTTTGCCGGCTGCCGGTAGAGATCGATCGGCGAGGCCACTTGCTGGATCTCCCCACGGTTCATCACCACGATCCGATCCGAAAGGCTGAGCGCCTCGCCCTGGTCGTGGGTGACGAAGATGGTGGTCAACCCGGTGTTGCGATGCAGCTCGATGAGTTCGATCTGCATCTGGCCGCGCAAGCTCTTGTCAAGCGCCGAGAGCGGCTCATCCAGCAACAGCACCTTCGGCTGAATGGCGATTGCGCGGGCCAGAGCTACGCGCTGCTGCTGACCTCCCGACAATTGCGAAATGCGCCGGTGCTCCATGCCCGACAGCTTCATCATATCGATGGTCTGCATCACTTTTTGCGAAATTTCCGACTTGGAGAACTTTCGCTGGCGCAGGCCGAAAGCGATATTGTCGAAGACATCCATATGCGGAAACAGCGCATAGCTTTGAAACACCATGCCCGTGTCGCGCAGATGGACCGGAACATCCGTCACGTCGCCGCCACCGATGCGGATCGTGCCCGAGCTTGGATTGATGAAGCCGGCCACCATATTGAGCAGAGTGGTCTTGCCGCAGCCGCTGGGCCCGAGCAAAGTCATGAACTCTCCCGAACGGATCGACAGCGATACGTTGTTAACGGCGGTCACCGCCCCGAATATCCTGCTGACACGGTCGATTTCGACAGCGTGATCGACTTGACCGAGGCCAGTCACTTTTTGATGGAACATGAAACTCCCTCCTGGCCGTCAGCGATTGTCGATGCCGAGAATTCGACGAAGACCGAGAAAATGATTGGCGATAGCCATGATAACCATGGTCGAGATGATCAGCAGCGACGAGATCGCTGAAATTGTCGGATCCGCATATTCGCGAATGTAGTTGTACATGGCGACCGGCAGCGTTTGGGTGCGGCTGGCGGTGACGTAGAGCGAAGCCGTAAATTCCGTGAGCGACAGGATCGCTGCAATCAGCCAGCCTCCGAGCATGCCCGGCAACACCAGGGGTATGGTTACCTTGAACAGGACGGATCTCGGCGTGGCGCCGAGATTGGCTGCCGCGCGGGCGAAATTCGGATCGACATTGCTGAGCGAGACGAAAACGGCCCTGGTCACGAAAGGCGTCACCAGCAGAACATGCGCCATGACTATGATTGCGTAGCCCTGCGTGAGATTGAGATGGCTGCCGAGCAGGAGAAAGCCGAAACCGGTCGTGAAATGTGGGATAATCAGCGGCGACCACAGCGCCGCCTCGAGCAAACCCCTGCCACGGAATTTATAGTGAAAGATCACATAGGCAAAACTCGAGCCGAGCAGCAAGGCAAACGTCGATGCCAACAGCATGACGATCATGCTGGTTTTGAATGCGCTCTGGAAATCAGGATAGGTCAGGGCCTTCTGATACCAGCGCAGCGAGAAACCTTCGGGTGGAAACGCCATGACCTCGGTCGGATTGACCGATGTCATGAGGACGACGATTGCCGGAATCGTCATGTAGAGCAGAATGGCGACAACGGCGGTCCAGAACAGGGTGTTTCGCATGGTGGCCCTCCCGCTCATGCCACGGCCATGCTGCGCTCGATGCGCAGGGTGAAGAGCTTCATGAGCGCCAGGCTTCCCAGTGCGGCGGCAAGCGCGATGATGCTAAGCACGGCCGCGAACGGCAGATTGAACGACGAGAAGCCCTGCAGATAGACCACGTTGGAAATCATCAGCACCTTGCCGCCGCCGATCAGCTGCGGCGTCGAAAACGCACTCATCGTCCAGGCGAAAACCACCACGAATCCCGACAGGATTCCGGGCAGCGTCAACGGAATGGTCACCCGCCAAAAGACCGTGTTCGGCGTGGCGCCCAGATTGGCGGCCGCTTTTTCGCAGTCGCGATTGACCTGGCTGATCGCCGTGGCAAGCAGGATGATCATCACCGGCATGGCGAACTGCACCAGAGCGATGACGACGCCGACACGCGTATACATGATCGCCACGGAATCCTCGATCACGCCGAGGTTCTTCAGCATCGAGTTGACGAAACCGTCAGTTCCAAGAACCAGCATCCAGGAATAGGTTCGTACGATTTCACCGGTAAAGAGCGGCGTGATCGCCAAAATGACGAGCGTCGAGCGCACCCAGTTCCGTTCGGCCCTCACCAGTGCGAACGAGATCGGATAGCTCAGGACCAGCGAGAAGAACGCGGTGGCAAAGCTCAGGATGAAGGTATCGAGCAGGACCCAATAATAGACGGGCTTGTTGATGCGGGTGAAATTCTCCAGCGTGAAGCCGCCCACTTCCAGCGACCCCGGAACAAATTCGAGAAAGCTGTACTGCAGGACGTTGAACATCGCCGCGGCGAAGATCACCGAGACGAGAACCGCCGGTACGAGGAACGGAACGAAAAAGGGGCGCTGTTGCGTCATGGGAATTGGGCGGCGTTCAAGGCGCCGCCCGCCTTCATCTGATTAGTGCATCATGTTTTCGGTGAACCAGATCTTCCACAGGGGAAGCAGCTTGGCATAGGTCGCGTCATCCAAGACGATTGCTTCTTTTTCCCACTGCTCCGGCGTGGTGAAGATGCCCGGCATCTTGGCGAGTTCAGGCGAAACCTTCGCCTTCTTGTTCATCGGCGAACATTTGTGAAATTCGCAGATCTGTTCCTGAATTGCCGGATCGAGCGCGATGTTGATGAACTCGTGCGCGGCGTCGAGCTTCTTGGTTCCGGCGTTGATGCCGAGAGCGCCAATGCCGACCACGGCGCCCTCCTTGGGAATCTCGATCTTGACCGGCATTCCCTGTTCGACAAGGTGGTAGCCGTTGATCGACAACAGCACCTGCACCGGAGTTTCGCCGGTGCGCATCAGGTCCTGACTGGTCGCGTCGGACTGATAGAAGGCCTTGATGCTCGGCTTCAATGCCTCAAGACGCTCGGTTATGCTCTCCCAGTCGGCAGGCGTCTTGCCTTCCATGACCGACGCAGCGATGACGATGTGGCTCGGATCGAAATCGGGCAGGCCGAGCTTGCCCTCCATGTCCTTGCCCCACAATACGTTCCAGGAGTCGATCTTGAAGTCTTCAGGCATCAGGTCGGTGCGGAAAGCCGGGGAATACACATAGGAGTAGACGCCCATTTCATAACCGCCGCGATCTCCGGCGGGGTAGAGGTCGGCGGCGTTCGGGATCTTGCTCATGTCGAGCTTCTCGAACAGGCCGTCGGACTGGTAGAGATAGCCGACATGCGACGTCGTATAGGTCACGTCGGACTCAGGGTTCCCCTTGGCGACCTTGGCCTTGGCCAGGCGGTCGAGCGTACCGCCGGTGATGAACTCGACCTCCATGCCGGTCCGTTTGGTGAATTCCTTGGCGATGATCGCCGTGCCGTCCTTCCAGTTGCCGCCCCAGGTGCTGACGATCAATTTCTCCTGCGCACCCGACGGCGTGGCGGCGACAACGGCCGCCAACGCACCAAGCGCAATCAAACTCTTTTTCATGCTGTTCCTCCATCCATTTTTGTTTTCCGTTTCCGAAACGCCTTTGCGCTCCGGCAGAGGGAAGGCTGCGGCGCCTTTGCTTCTTTCCGCCTGCCCTCAATAGCCTCGTCGTGGATCGACCCGATGCAGCGGCTCCTCCCCGCGACGTATTCGTCTTATGCTTTCGGCAACGTTGCGAACCGCCAGATGCGGCACCGTAATGCTCGCAAGATGCGGCGTTATCAGAACATTCTCCTGGGCCCAAAAGGGGTGGTCCGCCGGCAAGGGCTCGACATTGAAGACATCGAGCGTCGCCTCCCCTATTGCGCCGGAACGAAGTGCGGCCAGCAGCGCTTCCTCATCGACCACCGCGGCCCGCGACGCATTGATGAATTTCGCGCCGTGCGGCATCAAGGCCAGTTCCCGGGCGCCGAGCAGCGCCTTGGTATCGCTGGTGGCCGGCAGCAGAATGACGAAGATCTCGCACTCGCCAAGCATGGCATCGAGCGCCTCGCGACCGGCACAGCATGCGACGCCCGGAATATCCTTCAGCGTTCTCGACCAGCCGCGTACATCGTAGCCCATCGCGGCCAGCGACTGCGCGGCATTCGCACCGAGCTCACCCAGCCCCAGCACGGCGACCTTGATTTCCGACAGAGGCCGCGGATGAACATAGTGCCATTCGCCGCGCCGCTTCGCCCGCTCGAAGATATGAATGTCGCGGGCATAGCGGGTGACGGCGAAAATGACGTAGCTCGTCATCAACGAAACCATGCCGGGGTCCGACAGCCGCGTAATCGGAACAGGGGCAAGGTCGTCGCGGTTGAGCAGCGCGTCTGCACCCGCGCCAAGATTGGTCACCAGCTTGAGATTGCGGAAGCGCTGAAAAAAGCCCTTGGGAGGCAGCCAGGCCAGCGCGTAACTGATCTCATCGGGATCGCCGACCTCCGGATCGACCCGAAAGTCCAGATCCGGCAGTTCATGGGCGAGCGCATCTCTCCAAGCGCTGGGATCGTCGACCGGGCTGTAAAAGACCAGGGCATCTTGCTTCATGTCCATCCTTTCACCTCACACAGGCGGTTCACTCAAGGCCGGGCCGCCGGCACTCAGACGATCTGCCCATGTCGAAAGCATCAAGGGTGCCCTTAAATCGGGAATTGGTGAAGTTCGCCATGAATGTGCGGTGCCCACTGCCACTTGAAAATTATTTTTATTGTTTCTCCTGCATCAGGATATTCTATGCAGCTTTCCTAATGAGCCGAAATCCGCAATTCGGGACGTTGCACCGGGTCCAGCGAGGAATGTGAGACGAGATCTCATCAAGCGTCCGCCGATCGCCTGCCCCATGACACGAAATTGCGGGTATCCGGCCTCGCATTGTCTACGCCGCTCCAGCGCGCCTTATTGAATTCGCTGCCTCATTGTTCAGAACAATACGTGCATTCCAGCTTGCGGGCGGTAGCTGCGCGTGTTACGTAGGAGAACATGATATCCATATAATGGACAAAAATGACGATGCTTTCAGTGGATCAGAAGCATTTCAGTCAGGCGGTTCCGGCGCACGCAGCGAGCACCATTCTGGCGATAGCCGAGCTCTCAGTTTCATACGGCTCCGTCGAGGCGGTTCGTCATCTGAACATGGACGTCAAGGCCGGCGAGACGGTCGTGCTCCTCGGTGCCAACGGCGCCGGCAAATCCAGCACATTGAACGCAATTGTCGGTCTGGCACCGCGCACCGGCGGCACAATAATCTTCGGCGGACAGGATATTTCGCGCAAGAGCACCGAGGCCATAGTCCGGCGAGGAATTTCATTGGTGCCCGAAGGCCGGCGGCTGTTCGCCAACATGACGGTGCGGGAGAATTTGCGACTTGGCGCGGCTGCGCTCGGTGCGGCTGAATTCGAGCGCGAACGGGTGCATTTGGAAGAGATGTTCCCAATCATTCGCAGCCGCGCGCATGAGCAGGCCGGGTTGCTTTCCGGCGGCGAACAGCAGCAGGTCGCCATTGCTCGCGCGCTGCTCGCCCGTCCGCAGCTCCTGCTGCTCGACGAGCCTTCGCTCGGGCTGGCACCGATCATGGTCAACAGGATTTTCGACATTATCGAGGAGCTGAAGCAGCGCCAGGCAACGATCCTGTTGGTCGAACAGAATGCCGACAGGGCCCTGCGGGTCGCCGACAGAGCCTATGTGCTCGCCAACGGTCGTCTCGAACTGTCCGGCAGTGCCGCCGATATCCGAACGAGCACGCTGGAAGATGCCTATCTTGGCGAGCGGAGAGCCTAGCCATGCAGCTTGCACTTCAGCAGTTCATCAACGCACTATCGCTCGGCTCGATCTATGCGCTGGTGGCGCTCGGCGTGGCCATCGTCTTCAGCATCCTCCGATTGGCCAATTTTGCCCATGGCGAGCTGATGACGGTCGCCGGCTATACGCTGTTTACAGCTCTCTCAGCCGGCGCGCATTGGGTGTTCGCCATCGTTGCCGCCATTGCCGCTTCCATTGTCGCGGCCCTGGTGCTGGAGCGCGTCGCCTATCGCCGCTTGCGCAACGCCCAGCCGCTGACGCTGCTGATGACGTCCTTCGCCGTTTCGGTCGCACTTCAGAGTATCTTCCTGCTGACATTCGGCGCGCGGCCCAAGGGCATCGAACTGCCGCTTTTCGTCGACGCCGCACTGCAGATCGGCGCGCTTCGCGTCCAATGGCTGGACATTTCGATCATCCTGATCACCGGCGCGATCGTTCTGGGACTCACGTTTTTCCTGCGCAAGACCGTCATCGGCCTGGCGCTTCGGTCTGCTGCCGACGATTTTCGGACCACGCGGCTGATGGGCATCAAGGCGAACGCGCTTTTCATCGGCGCCTTCGCCTTGTCGGGCCTACTGGCCGGCGTCGCGGCCCTCTTCTACTTCGCGACCGTGCCCAACGTCGTCCCCTCCTCCGGATTCGAGCCAATGCTCAAGGGCTTCATCGCCTGCGTGATCGGCGGGCTCGGCAGTCTGCCGGCGGCCGTCATCGGCGGCTTCCTGCTGGCCTTCCTGGAAGTGGGGTCGGAGGCGCTGCTGTCGGACAGCTTCAGTCCCTATCTCGATGCCATCGTCTTCGGCATTGCCATCATCATCCTGCGCTGGCGCCCGGGTGGTCTTTTCGGAGTGCGACTGACCGAGGAGCAGCGCGTATGAGCAATCATGCAACCAAATGGTGGGGCCAGTCACTGCTTGGATCGGCGGTCACGCTTTTGATCGTCAGCGCAGTTGCCATCGCAGTTGTACTGATCGGCTCGCCAACCGACCTGCGCATCCTGACGGTCTTTCTGATCAATGTAATCGCGGCTATCGCCCTGCAGACCTACACCGGCAATTGCGGGGTGATCTCCTTCGGCCATGTCGGTTTCATGGCGCTCGGCGCCTACGGATCGGCCTTGTTCACCGCCGACCCGGCGATCAAGGCATCGGGAATCCCCGATGCACCGGCCTTCATCGTAAACGCGCAGCTAGGCTTCTTCCCAGCCATGCTGATCGGCATCGCGGTGGCCGTCATTGTCGCGGCGATCATCGGACGGGTGTTCATCAGATTGAGCGGCGCGGCGGCGGCGGTTGCGACGCTCGGCTTCATGGTGATCGTCTTCACCGTCCTCTCCAATGCCGAGCAACTGACGCGCGGTTCGAAGGCATTCAGCGGCATTCCGCCCTACACGACGCTTGCATGGTGCATGGGTGCTTTCGCAGTCGTGCTGGTCTTGGCGCGGCTTCTTCGCGAGTCGAATATCGGGCTTGGTCTACGCGCCAGCGGCGACGATCTTATCGCGGCCCAGGCGTCTGGCGTCGACATCGTCAACAGCCGCTATCTGATGTGGGTGGTCAGCGCCGCCGGCGCGGCCGTGGCCGGTGCGCTCTATGCGCATTATATCGGCGCCATCCTTCCCAAGGCGTTCCATTTCGAGCTCACCTTCCTGCTTGTCACCATGGTCATTGTCGGCGGCCGATCGATCACCGGCGCCATTGCCGGGACTGCACTCATCACCTTGCTCGCCGAGGGGCTGCGGCGGCTTGAGAACGGCTTTTCGATCGGATCGTTCAATCTCAACGAGGCGCCTGGCCTCACGACCGCAGTGCTGGCGCTTCTGATCGTCATCACGCTGACGATGCGACCTCAGGGCCTGGTCAGCCGCTGGGAGATCGAGGAACTGCTTCAGAAATGGCTGGGAGGAGCAATTTCTGGAGCAAAGACCCCTTCGCAAATCAGGGAGGGCCGTACTCCGGATTCCGCAAAAACATAAAACGTAAATCCACGGGAGGAACAATGATTGACGTTTTCGGAAATGCGAACAGACGCAAGACGCTGCTGATCTCGGCCACCGCTGCGATCGCAATAATCTGCTCGGCCGCTGCGGCAGTCGCCGGCGGCTCGCTTGAGCCCGGCACGAGCTACAAGATCGGCTGGGCCTCGGACAAGTCCAACTATCTCTCCTTCGTCGACGAGCCCTTGGCCAAGGGCATGGAGGTCGCGATCGACGAGATAAACGCCAAGGGCGGCATAGCCGGCAAGGTGAAGATCGAACTCGACCGGCGTGACATGAAATCCGACCCGATGCTCGGCGCCACAGTCGTGCAGGAATTGATCGCGAGCGGTTCGAATTTCATCGTCACCACTTGCGACACGGATGTATCGCTTCCGGGCGCCCAGATGGCCGCCAAGGCTTCGATACCGGTCATGAGCAGTTGCGGCGCCGACGCTGCCGGACCCAGCCAGGTGCCCGACGGCTTCGGCTTCCTCAATGTTCCAGGCACGCTCACGCAAGGCGCGTTTCTGGCGGAATACGCGGCCAAGCAGGGTTACAAAAAGGCCTTTACGCTGAAATCCAAGAGCGAAGGCTATACCCACACGCTGGCGACGGCCTTTGAAGAGCGCTTCCGCGAACTCGGCGGCGAAATTGTTGGGGAAGCCTTCTACACGCTGGGCGACAGCAGCTATCGCGTGACCGCTACCAAGATGGTCAATGGCGATGCCGATGTGATCATGTCCAACACGTTTCCGCCCGACACGACAGCCTTTCTCAAGGACATGGAGCGGCTCGGCAACACCAAGCCTATTCTTCTGGTCGATGGCAATGACACGCCGGTGATCTTCGATGCCGGAAAGCAACTTGGCTTGTCGGTGATGACCACCTATGGCGGCAACCGCACGCCAGGTTCGACTTTCGAAAAATTCGAGAAGGAGTATCGCGCCAAGTTCGGCACGGATCCTGAATCGCTGCAGACCGCGCTCGGTTACGATCTGATCGTGAGCGTGGCCGCGGCCGTCGAGGCGGCCGGCACCACGGACGGCGCGGCGGTGCGCGATTCGCTCGACAATCTCGAAAATGTCGAAGGCGCAACCGGCCCGATCTCGTTCAAGAACAGTCCGATCGGCAGAGGCATCCCGAAAAAGGATTATGCGGTGGTGAAATTCGATCTGGAAAATCGCCAGTTCCTGACCGAGTCGGTCGGTTTTCCGGAGAAATTTCCGCCGGTGAAATGACATGCCGAAGGAAGGTCCGCGATGGGCCTTCCTACTTTCCTGTTCAATCGGTGGCCGACACATGCATCTACAAACCAACGGCGTGGTCATGAAGTTCAAGGGTCTTACCGCCCTTGACGGGGTCGATATCGACATCAGCAAAGGAGAGATCGTCGGTCTGATAGGCCCCAACGGTTCCGGCAAGACCACTCTTCTCAACGTGATTTCCGGCGTCTTCGTGCCGAATAGCGGGCGCTTCAGAATGGGAGACCGCGAGTGGTCCAGCGTGTCGCTGCGCGAAGCGGCATGCCTCGGCATTCGACGGACGTTCCAGAACATTCGCCTCTTTCCATCCTTCACCGTGCTGGAAACGGTGGAGGTCGCGGCCGCCTGGCTGGACCGTGGCGACCGCAGGGAGAATGCGCTGCGCGCCTTGGACGAGCTCAACTTCAGACAGCATTGCGGACGCATCGCGTCGGAATTGTCCTATGGCATGCAACGAAGGCTGGAGATTGCGCGAGCGATTGCGGGCAAACTGGAGTTTCTTTTGATCGATGAGCCGACCGCCGGCCTCAATCATGCCGAATCCCAGGAATTGGTCGAAGTTATCCAGGCAATACGCGAGCGGCGCGGTTGCGGAATTGTGCTGATCGACCATGATCTTCACGTGATCATGAATGTCTGCGACCGCGTGATCGTTCTCGCCGAAGGCAAGGTCATCGCTTGCGGCACGCCTCAGGAGGTGCGCCGTGATCCGCTGGTCATAAATGCCTACCTTGGATCATAGTTCGGAGACATCGATTTGACTGACCTGCAGGACAAGACCAGCCTTCCAAATTGCGACATTCTGATCAGCAATGCCCGGCTGCTCGATCGCGAAGGCACGTGGGATGTGGCGCTCGAGACCGGCAAGATCGCGGCCATCGACAGGAAGTTCGTATCGGGTGCCGCTCGCAAGATAGATGCGCGCGGCGGGCTCGTGACCATGAGCTTCGTTGATCCGCACTTCCACTTGGATAAGGTTCTGTCGCGCGATTATGTTGGCGCGCTTTCCTACAGTGAGGCCTTTGCCCGCGCCCGCGAGGCAAAGGCGCAATTTACGGTAGCCGATGTCGAAGCGCGGGTTTGCGCCGCGCTCGACCTTGCCGTGGCACAAGGGCTCGGCGCCATACGCTCGCAGGTCGATGTCGATTTTGCCACCAGGCTCGTATCGCTCGAAGGCGTGTTGCGCGCCCGTGAACGCTTCAAAAACCTGATCGACGTCGAAATCGTAGCCTTCCCACAGGAAGGCATCGTCACGGACCCACAGGCACCGGGTCTGTTGCGTGAGGCGCTCAGCATGGGGATCAGGCTCATTGGGGGCTTGCCGGAATTCGAGCGAACGCTCGAGGATCAGCGCACGCACATCGCGACCGTGATGGACATCGCCGAAAAGTTCGATGCGCGGATCGACATGCATTGCGACTACACCGACTTGCCGCAGTTCAAGACGCTCGAAATGCTCGCGGACATGACGCTGGAGCGCGGCCTCCAAGGCCGGGTGACGGCGGACCATTGCTGTGCTTTGGCGGTCTATCCCGACGACGAGGCGGCGCGCGTCATCGAGAAGGTGAAGCAGGCCGAGATCGGCGTGATCATACTACCCATCGCCAATCTGCAGATGCTCGGCGGCGAAGGCGTGACCCCTGTCAATCGCGGCTCGTCGCGCGCCAAGGAGCTGTTGAATGCCGGCGTCAATGTCAGCGCCGGCGCCGATAACATGTACGACATCTGGTTCCGCTTCAATCGGATGGATCCGATCGACACGGCCTATATGACTTGCCTCAGCACGGGCATGCGAACCGATGCGGAAGTGCGCGAAGCGTTCGAGATGACGACATCGCGTCCCGCGCGCCTGCTCGGCATCGAGAACTACCGGCTTGACGTCGGTGGCCGGGCCGATCTGGTCGTGCATTCGGTCTCCAACCTGGTGGACATGCTGCGCAACATTCCCGGCCGACGCATCCACATCAAGAATGGCGCCGTCGTCGGTGGGGTGGAGGCAAGCACATGGTCGGCGCGCTAGGCCCAAGTGGCGTTTCGAGTGGGGGACGTCCGGTGCGTGATTTCATTCGCTTCATGCTTGGCGACCAGATACGAGAAATTCGCGGCTTGCCGCCCACGACGACGGTGCTTGAATATCTGCGGGGGCAGGAAGTGCGTTGCGGCACCAAGGAAGGTTGCGCGGAAGGTGACTGCGGCGCCTGCACGGTGGTGATCGGTGAGGCGGAAAACGGTGGGATGCGCTACCGGGCGGTCAATTCCTGCATCCAGTTCCTGCCGATGCTTGACGGCAAGCAATTGATCACGGTCGAGGATCTCGGCAGCGCGGACGGACAGTTGCATCCGGTTCAGCAAGCGATGGCGACATGCAACGGCTCGCAATGCGGCTTTTGCACGCCAGGCTTCGTAATGTCGCTGTTTGCGGCCCATGCCAACGGCCAGGATTTTTCGCGTGAAGCGCTGGATGATGCGCTGGCAGGCAATCTCTGCCGTTGCACCGGCTATGGTCCGATCCTGGACGCGGCGGCGCGCATTTCCAATGTCGAGGTGGATGACCGTTTCAAGCTGAAGCAGAGCGAAGCGGCACACCGTCTGGCTGAATTGGCGGATGGCTGTTGCTTGGGCCTGGAGCATGGCGACTGCAAGTTCTTCATGCCGGCGACAGCGGACGAGTTCGCAGGACTGCTGCTGCAATATCCGGACGCCACGATTTTGGCGGGAGGCACGGATGTCGGCCTCTGGGTTACGAAACAGCATCGCCGCCTTCCCGTCGTCATATCGATCCTCGGCGTATCGGACTTGCGTTCCGCGAGCGAGCATGACGGCGTTCTGGAGTTCGGCGCGGCGGTTTCCCTGAACCGCGCCGCCCTCCGTTTGGGCGAACGCATTCCGGCCATGGGCCTGCTGATGCGACGGTTCGCCTCCGCCCAAATCCGCAATAGCGGCACCTTATGCGGCAATATCGCCAACGGCTCGCCGATCGGCGATCTGCCGCCGGCGCTGCTCGCATTGGGCGCGCAGGTCTTACTCAGGAAAGGCGACGAAAGACGCGTGCTTTTGCTGCAGGATTTCTTCCTGGACTACCAGAAACAGGATCGGGCGCCCGGCGAATTCGTCGAGGCAGTTCGATTCCCGGTGCCGCCATCGACGGCGCGATTCAACGTCCACAAGGTTGCCAAGCGGCAGGATCAGGACATATCCGCCGTCTGCGGCGCTCATTATCTCGAAATCGAAAACGATCGGGTGAAGGTGGCGCGCTTTGCCTATGGCGGCATGGCCGCGATACCCAAGCGTGCGTTTGCGGCCGAGCGCGCCGTGATCGGAAAAAAATGGGAAGAGGCAGCAGTTCGCGACGCGCAACTGGCGCTCGAGGCCGATTTCAAGCCGATCAGCGATATGCGCGCCAGCGCGCTTTACCGTATGACGGTGGCCAGGAATTTGCTGCAACGCAGCTTTCTGGAAATGTCGAAAAAAGACCGCGTTCGCGTTCCTTATGATTGGTGCTTTGCTCATGAATGAGATCATCAGGGAGCCCGTCACAGGAGATGTGATCAAGGGCGGAGTCCATCAGGAAATCCAGCATGATTCTGCTTTCAAGCATGTCAGCGGGCAAGCGGTTTACGTCGATGATATGCCCGAGCCTCGTAACCTGCTGCATGTCTATGTGGCCCAGAGCCAGCGGGCGCATGCCCGCATTCGCAAGCTCGATATAGAAAAAGTGCGACGCTCGCCCGGTGTGGCCGCGGTCCTGACCGCCGCGGATGTTCCGGGAGAGAACGATTTCGGCCACGCGCATGCCGGAGACGAGCCTGTTCTCGCCGAACATGAAGTGGCCTATTTCGGCCAGCCGATCTTCTGCGTCGCGGCCGATACGATCGCAAACGCCCGTAATGCCGCAAGTCTCGCCATTGTCGACTACGAGTATCTCGAGCCGACGCTGACCATCGAACAGGCGATGGCCAGTAAATCATTCCTGGCCGAGCCCATGCGCTTGGTACAGGGTGATGCGCAGGCCGCACTGGCGTTGGCACCGCATCGTCTGAAGGGCACGCTCAATGTCGGCGGCCAGGAACATTTCTATCTGGAAGGCCAGGTCAGCCTGGCTCTGCTGCGTGAGGATGGCGACGTACATATCCACTGCGCCACGCAGGACCCCTCAACCGTGCAGCATATGGTGGCGCGCGTGCTTGGTCGCGAAGCCAACGCCGTTACGGTGGAGGTCCGCCGCATGGGCGGAGCGTTTGGCGGCAAGGAGACCGGCGCAACACAGTTTGCGGCGCTTGCCGCACTTGTCGCAGTAAAGACCGGACGGCCGGCCAAGGTGCGGCTGGACCGCGACGACGACATGATGATGACCGGCAAGCGCCATGATTTTCGCTTCGATTATGATGTCGGTTTTGAGGCGGACGGTCGTTTGAGCGGCATCGAAATGTCCTTGATGCAGCGCGCCGGCTATTCGCACGACCAGTCGCTGCCGGTCCTGCAGCGAGCCATATACAATTGCGACAACGCCTATTTCCTTCCTGCGGCAACGCTGACCGGTTATCCGTGCCGCACCAATTCGCAATCCAACACCGCCTTCCGAGGCTTTGGCTCGCCGCAAGCCAATCTGGCCATCGAAAGGGTGATGGATGAAATCGCCTTCGCACTCGGCAAGCAGCCGCTAGAGGTGCGGCTTGCCAATCTCTACGGCGAGCACGAGCGCAACATCACTCCCTACGACTGGGTAATCCGCGACAACATCCTGCCACGGATCATCGACGAGGCATTGGAAGCGTCCGACTATCTTGCGCGTCGGGAGGCCGTCATCGCCTTCAACAAGACCAGCAGCGTCGTCAAGCGCGGCATCGCCCTGGTGCCGCTCAAATATCCTGTCGGGTTCTCCGCGCGGTTCCTCAACCAGGCAGGCGCGCTGGTTCATATCTACCAGGACGGCAGCATCCACCTAAACCACGGCGGAACGGAGATGGGCCAGGGCCTGTTCATGAAGGTTGCCCAGATCGTGGCCGAGGAGTTCCAGGTCGATGTCGGGCGCATCAAGATCACCAGTACGGTCACCGACAAAGTGCCGAACACGACCGCGACAGCGGCATCCTCCGGCACCGATATGAACGGGGCAGCAGCGCAGATCGCCGCCCGCGAAATAAGAGCACGGCTCGTCGACTTCGCTGCCGACCACTACAAGGTCGGCAAGGAGCAGATCGCTTTCGAGCCTAATCGCGTGCGCATTGGAAACCAACTTGTGGAATTCGACACGCTGGTGCGGCAAGCTTATCAGAACCTCGTCTCGCTCTCGGCGTTCGGCTACTACCGCAATCCGGAAATATCCGTCGACCCCGTGACGATGAAGGGGCGCGCATATCATTATTGCTGCTACGGCGTTTCGGTGGTCGAAGCCGCCATCGACACGCTCACCGGCGAAAGCAAGGTGACGCGGATCGATATCGTGCATGATGTCGGCAAATCGCTGAACCCGGCGATCGACATGGGTCAGCTCGAAGGCGGGTTCATCCAAGGCATGGGCTGGCTGACCAGCGAGGAGCTGGTCTGGGACGATCAGGGGCGGCTGCGGACGCATGCGCCCTCCACCTACAAGATTCCTGTCTGCAGCGACCGCCCCAAGACCTTCAACATGCGGCTGGTGGACTGGAGCAGGAACCGGGAGAACACGGTCTATCGTTCCAAGGCGATCGGCGAACCTCCGCTCAATTTGGCGGTTTGCGTGTTCAATGCCATCACCGACGCGGTCGCCAGCCTGGGAAACTACAAGCTCTGCCCCAAACTGGACGCCCCAGCCACACCGGAGCGGATCCTGCTGGCTTGCGAGGACCTCAGGCTCAGATTTTCCACCCGAACGGAGGCACAATCACCCGATTGATATATTGAAGGCCGCGCATGCGGCGCGAATGATTACACCCACGGAAAGAGGGTTTGCACGACAATGTCTTTTCTCGGTGACATGCTGAGCGCCATGGCTGAACGCGGCCGGGCCATTATCGATTGGTCGTTCGTCGCACAGACCGCAACTCCGGGCGAACAGGCGCTTGCCCTGGCCGAACGGCTGCTTTCGGTGCATGGCGAAGCGAGCGCCCTTGCCACCGCTTCGGAGATACTTGCCCGCTATGCCAGGCTGGACGCCGATGAGCGGCTTGCCTTCTTCCAGGCACTGCTGGAGCGTTTTGGACCCGAGCTGAAACCTCTGCTGGCGGCGGCCCGGGATTTCGTCGCCGCGCCCGATCAGGACAAGGCGGAGGCGTTGCATCAATTCTCCGAGCCGCGCCGCCAGAAACTCTTTCGCTTGCTCAATCAGTCGGCGAGCGGAACGCCGCATCTCATCAAGATGCGCGCCGACCTGCTTCGTCTCATCGACAAAAGTCCCGACCTGATCGCCATCGACCGTGACTTCCAGCATCTGTTCAGGTCATGGTTCAATCGCGGTTTCCTGGAACTGCGACGCGTGGATTGGTCAACACCCGCCGCTATCCTCGAACGCATCATCCGCTACGAAGCGGTGCATGAAATCGCCGATTGGGATGATTTGCGGCGGCGTATCGACCCGCCGGATCGGCGTCTTTATGCCTTTTTCCATCCTCGGCTGCGTGATGAGCCGCTGATCTTCGTCGAGGTTGCGTTGACAAAAACGGCCCCGACCTCGATTCGCGCCATCCTGGATCCGGACCGGGAGGTCATCGAGGCGGCAAACGCCAACACCGCCATCTTCTATTCCATTTCGGATTGCCAGCCGGGTCTGCGCAGCATCTCCTTCGGCAATTTTCTGATCAAGCAGGTCGTCGAGGAACTGCGGGCGGAACTGCCGCATGTGAATCGTTTCGTGACACTATCGCCGGTGCCACGATTTGCCTCCTGGCTGAAAGAGCAGGCTGTCGCGGCGCCGGGTTCGGCGTTGGCAGCGTCGTTGTCACGCCCGCAATGGTGGAACGATGCTGCGGTGGCTGCCGCGCTCGAGCCGGAGCTGACGGCATTGGTGGCGAACTTCCTGACACGTGCGCGCGACGGCAAGGGCCGGCCGCTCGATCCGGTGGCGCGGTTCCATCTCGGCAACGGCGCGCGCCTGGAGCGCATCAATTGGCTCGCCAACACCGGCCCCGCGGGCGTCAGCGCATCGCACACGATCATGGTTAACTATCTCTACAAGCTGGATGAAATCGAGCGCAATCATGAACTCTATGCGTCCGGCGTGGACGTGCCTGCGGCGTCTCCGGTGCGTCGGCTTGCCACTATAGGCGCCCGGCTCATGGAAGATGCGTCTGCTACTGCGGGGACAAGCTGATGACAGGAAATCTGTTCGCAACCATCGCCGGAATGGTCGACGATCCCCAGGCTCCGTTCGCGCGGGTGCCGGGTGGCGGCTCCTTTACCTATGGCGACATGCTTGCCTGGTCCGGTCGCTATGCGAACGCGCTTACCAAACTTGGCGTGAAGAAGGGTGATCGGATAGCAGTGCAGACCGGCAAGCATGTCGACTGCGTATGGACGTATCTTGCCTGCCTGCGCTGCGGTGCGATCTACCTGCCTCTCAATCCCGCCTATACACCTTCGGAGGTTGCCTACTTCGTCAACGATGCCGAGCCCGGCCTGCTCATATGCGAAGCGGCCGGATGCTCCGTGCTTCACGCCGAGCTTGGCGCTCGTGCGCCGCTCATCGAAACCCTCGAAGCGGACGGCTCCGGCTCGCTGCAATCACTTGCCTCGATGCAAGCGGCCGGATTTGCAACCCTGCCCGTCGATGGCGACGATCTCGCGGCGATCCTTTACACCTCCGGCACGACCGGCCGCTCCAAGGGAGCGATGATCAGCCACGAAAACCTGCGCTCCAATGCGCTGGCCCTTGTCGATGTCTGGCGCTTCGACGCCTCCGATGTGTTGCTGCACGCCTTGCCGATCTTCCACACGCATGGGCTGTTCGTCGCCATCAACACGGTCCTGCTGTCCGGCGCCTCCATGATTTTCTTGCCGAAGTTCGAGGTGACCGCCGTGATGGCCGCGCTGCCACAGGTGACCGTAATGATGGGGGTGCCGACCTTTTACTCCCGCCTGCTGGCCGAGCCCCGCTTCGACCAGCAGACGGCGCAGCATATGCGATTGTTCATATCGGGTTCTGCGCCGTTATCGGCAGAAACGCACCGTATCTTCACCGCGCGTACCGGACACGCCATTCTGGAGCGCTACGGCATGACCGAAACCAATATGATCACCAGCAATCCCTATGCCGGCGAACGGCGGCCCGGAGCGGTCGGCTTCGCCTTGCCGGGGGTCACGGTGCGCATAGCTGACCCGGCCACTGGAAAGCCATTTGCGGATGGCGAGATTGGGGTCATCGAGCTCAAAGGCCCCAACGTGTTCAAGGGTTACTGGCGGATGCCGGAAAAGACCGCGGAGGAATTCCGGCCCGACGGCTTTTTCATTACCGGCGACCTGGGTTATGTCGACCCGGACGGCTATATCACCATCTCCGGCCGCGCCAAGGACCTCATCATCTCCGGCGGCTTCAACGTCTATCCGGCCGAAATCGAAAACGCGCTCGATGCCTTGCCGGCCATCGCCGAGTCGGCCGTGATCGGCCTACCGCATCCTGACTTCGGAGAAGCGGTGACTGCTGTTGTGGTGGCGCGTCAGGGCGCCGCCATCAGTGAAACGGAAATACGCGGCGGGCTGGAACCGGTGCTTGCCCGCTTCAAACTGCCGAAGCGGGTGATCGCCATGGATACGTTGCCACGCAACGCCATGGGCAAGGTGCAGAAGAAGGCACTGCGGGAAAAATTCGCGTCGCTGTTCCTGACCTGAATCGACCTCAGTTGTCCCTATCGGCATTCGACCCGAGCCAGAACTTCGACTAGATTCATTTAATTACAGACATTTAGCTTGAACTCAGGCGCGAGGCCCGTCTTCCGCGTCATCGGTCTTTTGCGTGCCGAACGCGTCGGCGTCGGCGTGGTTTGTCGTCCAAAGCCTCTCTCATCATGAAATCAGGAAACCCCGCCGGGAGGGCTTGCCAAAAACCCAGAATATGCAGTATATGAATGATGTATCCACTATACGGATATCCATGGAGGGAGTTTGATGAGCCTCAGGATTGCAATCGACACCGGCGGGACCTTTACCGATGTGGTGGCCATCAATCAGGAGACCGGGGCGACGACCGCGATCAAGACTCCGTCGACGCCCAGCGACCCCTCGGTCGGGCTGCTCGACGGCGTGCGCAAGGTTTTCGATAAAGTCGGCGGACATCCGAAGGATCTCGCCATGCTGCTGCACGGTTCGACGGTCGCGACCAATGCGGTGCTCGAGCACAAGTTCGACGGCCTCGGCCTGCTGGTCACCCGCGGCTTCCGGCATCTGATCGAGATTGCACGGCAGTCGGTTCCCGATGGCTACGGCAATTCCTTCTTCTGGGTGAAGCCGCCGCGACTGGTGCCCCTCGACCTGGTTCGTGAGGTGCCGGGCCGACTGAAGTTCGACGGCAGCGAGATCGAACCGATCGACGAGGAAGCCACTTTGAAGGCCGTTGGTGAACTGGTCGAGGACGGCGTGCGGTGCATTGGCGTGTGCCTGCTGCATGCCTACGCCAACGGTGAGCACGAGCGCCGTATCGGCGAACTGATCGAGAAGCGCTTTCCCGGTGTGTTCGTCTCGCTCTCGTCGGTGGTGCTGCCGGAATATCGCGAATACGAACGCGCCATGACGACGCTGGTCGACGTGCTCGTCAAACCCTATTGCAAGACCTACTTGCAGGATGCAGCCGACAAATTACGCGCGCAGGCCGGCGACATCCCTTTTCTCATCATGCAGTCGAACGGTGGGGTGGTGAAGCACTCCACTGCCGGCGAGCGTCCGGTGACAATGCTTCTGTCGGGACCAGCGGCGGGAATCCTCGGCGCCATCCACATGGCGAAGCTGGCAGGCTATGACAATATCCTGACGAGCGATGTCGGCGGCACCTCGACAGATGTCGCGATCATCGAAAACCAGACTCCGATGTACACCTCGGACTCCATGGTCGAACATTATCCGGTCAAAACCCCGATGCTCGACATCGTCACCGTGGGTTCGGGCGGCGGATCGATCGCCTGGACCGATCCTTATGGGAACCTCAAGGTCGGGCCGCAGAGCGCCGGTGCTGATCCTGGCCCGGTCTGCTATGGGCGCGGCGGCACGCAGCCGACCGTCACCGACGCCGCCATCGTGCTTGGCCGGCTCCCGGCGACACTGATCGGTGGCGAAATCAAGCTCGATCTGGCGGCCGCGCAGGCGGCTTACGAGAAGCTCGGCCGCGAGCACAATATGAGCGCCGAGGCTGTTGCCGCCGGCGTGCTGGAGATCGCGGCGGTCAACCAGGTGTTCGGCATCCGCAAGGTCACGACCTCGCGCGGGCGCGACCCCGGTCGTTACGCAATGGTGGCGTTCGGCGGCGCGGGCGGCCTTTTTGCCACCGAAGTTGCCGACTTCCTTGGCGTCCGTACGGTCATTTCTCCGCCCGATCCCGGCAATCTCTGTGCACTTGGCCTGCACGTTTCGGATGTGCGTCGCGACTATATCCGCACCATGGTGCGCAGCCAGTCGGGCGCCGACACTGCCGAAATCGTCGATGTCTGGGCGACGCTGGCCAATGAGGGCTATGCCGACATCAAGGCGGAGGGCATTCCGGCCGACCGCATTCGCATCGAATATGTTGCCGATGTCCGCTACTTCGGCGAAGGCCACGAGGTCCAGGTCGCTATTCCCGAGGGGATCACGGGCGCGGCCGCCGTGGCCCACATGTGGAAGGAGTTCCACAAGGTCCACGACCAATCGTTCGGCTTCCACTATGAGGGCAAGCAGGACGTCGAACTGGTCAATCTGCGCGTGCGTGCGGTGGGGGTCCAGCATCGGCCGACCATCGCGGCTGAAGACATGCGCATCGAACGAGCCAAGCCGTTTGGTGAACGCAAGGCCTACTGGAAGGACACCGGATGGGTTTCCTGTCCGCTTTATGAGCGCGGTGACCTCGCCCCGGGCCAAACCATCAATGGGCCGGCCATCATCCAGGAATACGGCTCGACGGTTGTCGTCCCCAGCAGGTGGCACTGCACCGCGGACCGGTTCCGCAATCTGATCCTGGAAACCGTGGGAAAGGAGCTTCAATCGTGAGCATAGATAACAAGCCCACCAAATTGGGGCCGATCGAACTCGAAGTCATACATGGGACGATCCGCGCCGCCGAGCTGGAGATCGAGGCCGCGGTCGAGCGGACCGCGCGCTCGCCGATGATCCGAGACCAGCACGACTATCGCGTCGCCCTATTCGATGCCAAAGGCCGCAAGCTCACCGGGCGCTCCTATTCGGCCATCGTCGAGCCGGTCTTCCAGTATTTCGGCGAGGGCGACATTCATCCCGGCGATGTCTTCTTCTGGAACGATCCATACAATTCCTGCGGCGGTATCGGCCATGTGCCCGATCTATGCACGACCGTGCCCATCTTCCATGGCGAGCGCCTGATCGGCTTCAGTCAGGTCTTCGGTCACCACGACGATATTGGCGGGTCCGTGCCAGGCAGCCTGCCGGTGCATGCGACTGACAGCTGGATGGAAGGCGTTCTGGTGCCGCCGATCAAGCTCTATGAGCGTGGCGTCCTCAACCAGTCCGCGTTCCGCATCATCACTCGAAATTCGCGGCTGGAGGATCACCTTGCAGGCGATCTCGATGCGGAAATCGGCGCGGCCAAGCTCGGCTCGCGGCGTATCGTGGCCCTTGCGGAACGCTATGGCGTCGAGACGTTGGAAGCCGCCTTCGAACAAATCCTGACCAACGCAGCCGAAATCTTCCGCCGCGAAATCCTGCCCAAGATCGCGGACGGCGAATATCACTACGAGGACTATATCGAGGCCGACGGCGTCGACGAGCCACGCCTGCATGCTCTGCGCTGCAAAATGACCAAGACGCCGGACAAGATCGTACTCGATTTTACCGGCACCGATGCCGAGGCGAAGGGTCCGATCAACTGGTCGCTTGACGAAGTCGAGGGTCGCTATTTCCGCAAGTGGCTTGCGCCGGTTCTGCGTTCGCTAGCCGCATCGCCGGAGCGCGCCGCCGAGATCGATTCCAATGAGGGCGTCCTCGAAGTGATCGAGGTGGTGTTTCCGCAGAAGGGAACCCTCATCACCCCGACCTTCGGCAAGCCGACCGGCATGCGCTTCTTTCTCATGCTGCGCTCGCTCGGGGTGTTTGCCGCCTGCCTATCCAAGGCAACCGGCGGCAAGATGCCCGCCGATCACGAGACGATCCGCATCTGGGGCCTGACTGGCGGTCGCAACACCGAGGACTTCTACCTGTTCCGCGAAGTGCTGGGCGGCGGCGGACCGGGCCGCCCCTGGGCAGACGGATCGGATGTCGTCCATATCGTGCCAAACTCGCGAAACCTGCCCGCAGAATTCTCCGAAACCCGTTACCCGATCATGGTCGAGGAACTGGCTCTAAAGACAGATTCGGGTGGTGCCGGCTTTCGTCGCGGTGGCTTTGGCTACGACAAGAAAATCCGCGCGCTCGAGGAGTGCCGACTGATCTCCAACGCCGACCGCTCGATCCTCGGCTGTTACGGCGTCAATGGCGGCAAAGCCGGACATAGCTATCAGGTGTCCGTGGTTGACGCAGAAGGCAAGGAGACGATCTATCCAGGGATGTCCGACACGGTGAAGGTGCAGCCCGGTCAGATCGTGCGCGTGGTGACGACCGGCGGCGGCGGCTGGGGCGATCCGCTCGCCCGTGAGGTCGACAAGGTCCTCTACGACCTTCAATGCGGCCTGATCAGCGAGGAAAGCGCGCGCGAGGATTACGGCGTTGACGCGGTGCTCAAAGGACGAAAATGGACTCACGACCCCGTCAGGACCGGCGCCTTGCGCGCCAGGCTTGCCGCAGAGCGCGGCATTCCACCCATGTTCGATCGTGGTGGGGGATTCCGGGGGATGAAGCAGGCCGGCGGCGTGCGCTATCCGCCAAGCTGGACCGATCCCGATCACGGCTGGCAGGCCGTCGGTCAAGACCTGGCGCACTCGGCGGCCGCCGAATAGCGACGGCTTTCAGCAGCAGGAGGTGAGCGTGGAACATCGTATGTCCCATATGACACAGATGGAGATTGCCGACGCTATCGCCGGCAATCGCGCCGTCATCGTGCCGACCGGCGCGACCGAGGCACATGGCCCGCATATGCCGGTGGATACCGACACGCACCAGGCCGAGCACATCGCGCTCCTGCTGGCCGACCGCATCGGCGCCCTCGTCGCCCCGCCGGTTGCCTACGGCGTGTCGATGACTTTCGAGCATTTCCCCGGTACCATCTCGCTGTCCATACCGACCTACCAAACGATGATGTTTGAAATCGGTGCAGCCCTGGTCAGGCAGGGCTTTCACCATGTCATACTGCTGAACGGCAATCGCCCGAGCGGCACGGCAAACGACCAGGTCGCCCGCTATATGGTCGATCAGCTCGATGCCGATTACGATTTCAAGGTTTCCGCGGTGAGCTATTGGGAACCGGCTGCCGGCAAGATCCACGCCATGCGCAATTCGGTGGTCGGCGGCATGGGCCATGGCTGCGAGCTGGAGGCGTCGCTTCAACTCGCGACCCGCCCGGAACTCGTCAAGATGGATCGGCTGGAGGGCGCCAAATATGGACCCGTCGGCTGGGATCTGGTCGCGCCGACCAATCCGACCCGTACCTATATGCGGCGCCCCCGGCCGAAGGCGGGACATGCGGCGATTTTCGGCGATCCGACCAAGGCGACCGCTGAAATGGGCCGCGCTTCCATCGAGGTCATCGTCGAGGCGCTGGTCGAGACCTTTACCAATCTCCAGGGTTCTTACGACGAGCGACGCTAGAGCATCGGACCGAAAAGTGGAATCCGGTTTTCGGATCGATCCGATGCTCAATCAAGAGTTAGAGCGTCCTTTGTGCGCCCGTTTGGACGCACGGCGCTCTACGTCGTCGTGACGAATTAGGATTGGCCGGGATGCCAGCCCAGTTCAAGCGAGATGGAATGCGTCATCATCTGCAGCGCCTCGCGCAACGTTTCCAGATGCACTTCATCGCCCGCGAGCTTCTTCAGATAGACGAAGGACACGCAACCCACCGCTGCTCCGCCCGGCCCGAACACCGGCGCTGCGATGGAGCCGGTAAAATGCTGGACGTCGCCCTCGGTCTGCACGATTCCCTCCCGGCGGATTTCCGCGAGCCGCTGCCGGATCGCGTCGGGATCGACGACGGTCCGTGGCGTAAGCTGCTCGAGTGGCTGCGCCAGGTAGGCGTCGACAAATGCTTCGGTTTCGTAGGCGAGCAGTATGAGCCCCTTCGAGCCGGCGTGAAGCGGAATATGGTAGCCGTATTGCGCCTTGGAAATTTCCTGCACTTGCCGCTTTTCGGCGTGAATGACGACCGAATAGTTTCCGATCCGCTCCACCACCTGGACGTCGACGCCGCGTATATCCCTCTCATTGGCAAGATAGGAAATCGCCGCGCGCAGCATTTTGTTGTTGGCAAGATAAGACGAGCCAAGATGCCACATGCGTGGCCCGATCTCGTAACGCGACGTTTCGGCGTTGAACATCAGGAACTGGGCCTTTTCCAGTTTCTTGACCGTGCGATGCGCGGTCGCCCAGGGCAGGTTCATCTCGCGCATGACGTCGACGACACGGCACGGATGCGCCGCGATCATGTCCAGAACGGCAAAGGAGCGCTCCAGGCCCTGCTTTGCCTCGTTCGATGGATTGTCCATGGCTGTCGGTCGCGTAAGCTCAGGAGCGGCCGAAAGGCTGTCAGCCGTCAGGTCATGCTTTTGCGTACGCCTGCCACGCGGCTTCTTCACTGGAGAATCGGGCATGTGAAAATTTCCATCGTTATCCGAATTCCGAATATCATGTCCATTATTGAGATAAAAGCTCGGCTTCGGCCTTCATAAGCGGGAATGCCAATATGAGCAGTTCGTTGTGGTCGCTGGATGCCGTGACGGTCGCGGATATGCTGCGTCGAACCGAAGTGACGCCGGTCGAAGTGCTCGACACTATCGAGGAGCGGGTTGCTGCCATCGATCCGCTGGTGAATGCGCTGCCGACGCGCTGCTTCGAGCGCGCCCGCGCCAAGCTTGCGAGCGCCAAGGATCTGCAAACCACGCCCCTTGCAGGAATGCCGGTACCGATCAAGGATTCCTACGCGGTAGCCGGTGTTCGCACCACCTACGGCTCGCTTGCGTTCGAGCACAATGTGCCGGACGAGTCCGATTATCCCGTCGAGGCCATCGAGCTGGCGGGCGG
The DNA here is from genome assembly GCF_047739745.1 of Borborobacter xinjiangensis. Taxonomy (NCBI): domain Bacteria; kingdom Pseudomonadati; phylum Pseudomonadota; class Alphaproteobacteria; order Hyphomicrobiales; family Phyllobacteriaceae; genus Borborobacter; species Borborobacter xinjiangensis. Next base: position 103,766 of record NZ_JBLLVA010000006.1, read on the forward strand.
CACCATATTCGCCAAATCCAACACGCCGGAGTTCGAAGCAGGCGCGAACACCTTCAATGAAGTGTTCGGCCGCACCCTGAACCCCTGGGATACGACGCGTTCGGCCGCGGGCTCCTCTGGCGGCGCGGCAGTTGCTGTCGCAACCGGCATGGCGCATATGGCGCAAGGGTCGGATTTCGCCTGCTCGCTGCGCTATCCTGCTTCCTTTTGCGGCGTGGTCGGCCTCAGGCCCACTCCGGGATTGATCCCGCAAGGTCCCTCCCCCATTCCCTGGCAATCATTGTCGGTGATCGGGCCGCTGGCGCGCAATGTCGCCGACACGGGATTGGCCCTCGCGGCCATGCGCCGCTTCGATCCGCGCGATCCATTGTCACGTCCGTTGGCTGATGAGGATTATGCCGCCGCCGCGCGGCAGCCGCAGGCGCCTCACCGCTTCGCCTATTCACGCGACCTGGGCGTCGCCTGTGTATCCCCGGAAGTAGGTGCGGTCGTGGAAGCCGCGATAGGCAAGCTGGAGCGGGCGGGTGCCGAAGTCGCCAATGCCCATCCCGACCTGTCGCGCGCCGACGCCGCCTTTCGACCGCTACGCGCCTTCCAATTCGCGGCAATGCGTGTCGATCTGATAAACAGCCCGCAGCGCGATCGATTGAAGCCGGAAGTCGTGTGGAACATCGAAGAAGGCTTGCGTCTTACCGCGTGCGACCTCGCGGCGGCCGAACAGGAGCGGGCATACACTCGGGCAAGCATGCTGGCATTTCTCGACCGGTACGACTTCCTGATTTCGCCGACCGCGCCGGTCGAGCCCTTTTCAGTCACGGACCGCTACGTGTCTCACATCGGCGAGGCCCAGATGGAAACCTATCTCGACTGGATGATCCTCGGCTATGCGGTGAGCGTGACCGGCTGCCCGGCCATCTCGATCCCCTGCGGCTTCAGCAAGCATGGTCTGCCGATCGGGCTGCAGATCATCGGGCGGCCTTGTTCCGAGGAGGCGCTGCTGTCCGTCGCCGCCTGGTGCGAGGCAGTACTTGGCGTCGCTCTTGCCAAGCCGATCGACCCCAAGGACAGCACTGGGTACTGACCACAGGCGCTACGTCGAAAACGGCCGGAAGTTACCCGGCGGCCGCCGAGATGGAAATTTGCCCTGCCCTCGACAATTTGGGTCAGGTGGCACTCGTTCGGCGTTCCGCCACTGCCGTTGCGACATGCCGCAGAACGATGGGCGTGATCATGATCGCGCCAATGACGGTAGAATAGATTTCCGGCGCGACAAGCAGGAATGCCGCGATCACTAGCACCACATTCTCCCATGCCTTGGTTCGCACGAGCATGTAGCGCGAGAGCGCGGCGCCAAGGCAAACGATGCCAAGCGTGCAGCCGATGAAAGCGAGAGTGAAGTTCGACCAGGTGAAATCCTTGGTGACCAGCAACAGCGAAGGCGAGAAGACGAACACGAAGGGGACAAGCGCCTTGCCCAGCCCCAGCCTGAACGCCGTATTGCCGGTCTTGAACGGATCGGCAGCCGCCATGCCGGCGGCTGCATAGGCAGCTAGCGCGACAGGCGGCGTGATGTCGGCCAAAAGCCCGTAATAGAAGACGAAGAAATGCGCGACGATCGGCTCGACATTGAGCATGACAAGGGCAGGCGCTGCGATCGTCACCATGATGATGTAGTTGGCGGTGGTGGGAATTCCGCAGCCCATGAGAATGCAGACCACGCCAGTCATGATCAGCGTGAACAGCAGTGACAATGCCGATGCCGAGATGATGCTGGCGGGCAGGATGTAACCAGCGAAATTCGCCAGTTCCGCCGCCGTGGACGTTACGATGAAGGACACCTTGAACCCGACACCGGTCAGCGTGACGACCCCGATGACGATGCCTACCGTCGCTGCCGCCGCACCGATGGCCAAAGCGTATTTGGCGCCGTCGCGCAGGCAGAGAAACACTTCTCCAATCGTCATGCGCCGGCGCGGATTGAGCAGACCGACTGCGATGCAGGCGGTGATGCCCCAGAATGCCGCGAGATAGGGCGTGTAGCCGGACAGCAACACCCAAAGCAGAACCGCAAGGGGAATGACCGTCGGCCAATCCCGCTTGAGCGCGGCCGCAATGTCAGGCATTTCGTCGGGGCGCAGGCCACGAAGGCCAGTCCGCTTGGCCTCGAAATGTACCTGCATGAGCACGCCGAAAAAATGCATGAAGGCGGGGACGATCGCGGCAAGGATGATCGTGGTATAGGGAAGCTCGAGGAACTCGATCATAAGGAACGCGGCCGCCCCCATGATCGGCGGCGTGACCTGCCCTCCGGTCGAGGAAGCTGCCTCGACCGCCGCCGCGAATTCGCGCTTGTAGCCGAGCTTGATCATGGCTGGAATGGTGAGCGAACCGACTGTCACGGCGTTGGCGACCGAGGAGCCGGAGATCATGCCGAAAAGTGCCGACCCGAAAATCGAAACCTTTGCCGGCCCGCCCGCATAGCGTCCGGCGACCCAGGCGGCGCAATCCAGAAACAATTGGCCGAGCCCGATGCGGGTGGCAAATACGCCGAAAAGAACGAAGTGAAACACGTAGGTCGCGACGACGCCGAGCGCGATGCCGTAGATGCCCTGCGTTGTCATGTAGAGATGGTCAATGAGCTGTCCGAGACTATTGCCTGGGTGGACCAATATTCCCGGCATCCATGGGCCGAACAGCGCATAGGCCATGAACAGGAGCGCGATGATCGGCAGTGGCCAGCCAATCGAGCGTCGCGTCGCTTCAAGCAGTGCCACGATCAGGAAACCACCCAGAACCACATCCGTTGTCGTGGGATTGCCAATGCGAAAGGCGAGATCGTCGAGTGGGATCAGCGGAACATGCGCTACCGCTATGACCGAGCCGATTGCCAGTATCCAGTCATAGACGGGAATGCCGAGCGGACGCAAAAGCGAGTTGGCCTGTGGGGCATCGTAACCGCTTTTGGTGAACGGAAAGACCAGGAAGACCAGCGCCAACACGAAAGACAGATGGATGCCGCGATGCACCATCTCCTGCAGCAGGCCGAAGCCGGCCGTATAGTAATGAAAGATGGAAAGTATGATCAGCAGCGTGCCGACGATCCAGCCGGCCGACTTTCCGAGGCTTCGAAAGCGAATCTCGCTGTCGAATCTTTCCTCAAGTTCGCGCGCCTTTGCCTCGTCGTAACCTTCGGAACTCAGGCGAATCTTCTCGTCGCGCGAGGAGGCCATGGGGAATTCCTGCTCAGAAACTCTGTCGCATCACGAATAGCCCGGAGGGTGCCAAGCCGACCGGGCTACACAAAGAATGTAGAAACTTGCCTGCTTCAAGCAAACTATTTCAGTATCCCGCTCTCCTTGTAGAAGCGCTCGGCTCCCGGATGTAGCGGAATACCCAGGCTCGTCGTGGCGTTTTCCAGAACGATCGACTTGCCTTTGGCGTGGCCTGCATCCAGCGCGGTGCGGGTTCCTTCGCTCCATAGCGACTTGGTGATTTCATAGACGAGGTCATCGGGTTGCTTGGCACTGGTCACCCATTGCGCCGCAACTGCGATCGTCTCGGTTTCACCAACGCCCTTGTAGGTTTCCGCAGGCACAGTGTTCTTGGAGAAAAACTTCTGCTCCTCAAGCAGTTTGTCCGCCTCCGGGCCGGAGACCGGGACCAACGTAATGCCGGTCGTTGCCGCGAGTTCGACGATGGCGCCGGCCGGGAACCCGCCGACAAAGAAATAGGCGTCGAGCGAGTTGTCCCGCATCTTCTCACCGGAAGGGCCTGGCTTGAGATATTCGGGATGGATGTCATTTTCCGAAAGGCCGTAGGCAGCAAGCACCAGGCGCGCATCGACTATTGTGCCGGAACCCGGTTCGTCGATAGAAACGCGCTTGCCCTTCAAGTCGGCAACCGACTTGATGCCGGCATCGGCTCTGGCGACGATATGAAGGGTCTCCGGATAGAGCGTTGCGATCAACCGCAGGTCCTCGACCTTGCCCTTGCCCTCGTAGAGACCGGTTCCGGAGTGCGCCCAATAGGCGACGTCGGACTGGGTGAAGCCTGATTCGCTTGCGCCGCCCGTAATGGCATTGATGTTCGCGACCGAGCCATTCGAGGAAACGGCCGTCGATACCAGGCCTGGAACGCCGTTTGGTCCGGTCGACGAGATGGAATTCGCGATCAGGCCGCCGATTGGATAATAGGTCCCCGAGGTGCCCCCCGTTCCGATCCTAAAGAATTTCTGGCCCTGTGCGAATGCCGACTTCGCGCCGGCGATCATCAAAGCGGCCCCAGCGGTGAAAGTGCGTCGCGAAATTAGAAAGCTCATGCCGAAATCTCCCAAAGGAGGCCAGCATGGGCAGGAGGCCGCCAAGTTGTCAACCTTGGGTGCCGGCCTCCCCGACTTCCGCTCCTGGCAGCATCCGTCGTGATCTCAAGAAGCAAGCCTCCTCACCTCGATTTTCCGACGATCGGAGTAAACGGATATGTCGAAATGATCCGTCTGCAAAACATCCTGGATTTTCGTCGGCCGGTAGGCGGCGACGTTAGTGCCTGTGCGCAGCCTCACGCTTTCGTAAAGAATCCCGTCGCTGCCGGATGCGCGGACCTTTTCGCCAAATGCCTGCGAGGCGGCATAGCTTGCCGGATCATAAAGTTCAGACCGGGCCGCCCGCTGGCCGCGAAGGTCGACATAGTCGCCATCGATCCGCGCCACATAGGCTCGATATGTACGCCGGATCTCCGGAAGTTGCCGGGCGAAGGTTTCGCGGCGCAAATGATGGCCTACCTCGGCCGCCGCAGTGGCGAGATCGCCCGCGGCATACCACGCCCCCAGTTCCGCTCCGTTGAAGCGCATCCCGGTCGGTGCGACGTGCAGAAAGGCAGCCATCACCACGCTGGCGTTAGGCCGTCCGTAAACCCATTCGGCCTGTGGCAAACGATCGATGCGTTCCTTGACCAGCCGGTCATTCGTCCATCCGACGAGTTCCATCACAACTGCCAGATCCGCCGCCGTCGCCACCGAATCGAACAGACCGACAGGTGGAAAACGCGAGGGGATCAGGCGAAAAGTCGGCTGCGGGGCCGGCGCAAGAGTCTCAGTCACCGGAAAACGATGTCCGTCTCTTCATACGGCACGAAGGCTGCATCTACCGCGTTCGGCTCCATATAAAAACCGCCACGGGCCGCATCGAGAAAGCGGCGCACTGTCAGGAGATTGTCCTGCGAGCCACTGACGACCAGAGCCAGCGGGGGATTGCCGCCGAACACCGCGCCTGCATGCGGATCGCGCAGCCAGGCAGTGCTCTCCCTCTCGGTTGCGTAGAGAATGCCCAGCGCCTGATGGATGCCAAGCACCGCAGAGATGCGCGTCAGCGTGTCGACATCCAGAGTGAAATCCCGATGTTCGCGCGCCAGCTTTGCCCAGTTGTGATAGGTCGAGCGCGACGGATAACCGAGCACCAGGCGCCGCTCCTCTTCGGTCAATCTCCAAAGATCGGCGATTGCCATGAAGGTACGAAATGCCGGCGCACTCAACCGCCGCCGGGTCGCTGATGCGAAACGGGAAGAATTCAGCCGTTGTGGTCCCGCCGGGATGGGATCTGCATGTTTGCGAAGAGCTTGCACCATTGATCTGCTCCTGTCCAATACCGGATATAGTCCAAATTTGGACAAAGTTCAATAGCGTGGCGATCGGAAGAATAGGCCCGCCCGCTTGGGGGTGCGAAAAGGGTAGGTCGGGCTTACCCGATCCGGTTTCGACCAAAGTTCACGGGAAAAATTGTTTCACACCAGTTAAATAACTTGGATCAAATGACCTCTCGCCAACCGCCGCTTCGCTCTATTGGTGCGCTGTCGCAGTCGTATTCGCAGTCCAGGCCATGCCTAGTTCCCGAAGCAGGAAAATTCGTATGCAACGCTGGGTCAAATCCCGGCTATTCGTTCCTATGCTTGCCGGCGCGACCCTGCGTGAGCGACTGGTCGCGTGCCTTGGCGCGCTCATCGGCATTGGCCTCACCGCCCTCATCTGCTCGCTCCTGTTCGGCACGAACGCCAGCCTGCCGATCCTTGTGGCGCCCATGGGAGCATCAGCGGTTCTGTTGTTTGCGGTTCCCACGAGCCCGCTCGCTCAGCCGTGGTCGATAGTCGGCGGCAACACGATTTCAGCGCTTGTCGGCGTGGCCGTGGCTCAACTGGTGGCAGAGCCGGTTCTGGCCGCAGCGCTCGGGGTTTCGCTGGCGATCGCGGCAATGTCCTTCACGCGATCGCTTCACCCGCCGGGAGGCGCATCGGCATTGACGGCCGTGCTGGGCGGACCGGCAGTGGCCTCCATGGGATTCCTCTATCCATTCATCCCGGTCGCCCTGAATTCTATGCTTCTGTTAGCTTTGGGCTTCATCTTCCACAAGCTTTCGCGGCGTGGCTATCCGCATATGTCGGTGCCGGTTCCGGTCAACACGCATGGCACCCTCGATCCGCCGGCACAATTGCGCGTCGGCTTCCGCGAGGAAGATGTCGACGCGGCGCTGGCGACGTTGGGAGAGACGTTCGATATCAATCGCAACGATCTCGACCGGCTGCTGAGAGAGGTGGAATTGCAGACAACGATCCGTTCGCATCGCACGCTCCTGTGCGAGGATGTCATGTCCCGCGATGTGATCTATGTCGATGCGGGCGCAAGCGTCCTTGAGGCGCGAGCGCTCCTGCTCGACCACAATATCCGCACCTTGCCGGTAGTGGATACCAGCGGACGGCTGGCCGGAACGGTCGGCCTGCGGGAGTTGACGCTTGCTGGGGACGATATCCGCCAGACCATGTCCACTGCCTCGACCGCCGCTGCGGATGATCCGGCACTATCTCTGCTGCCGGCCCTGACCGACGGACGCACGCATGCCGTCGTGATCGTCGACGACGACCACTTTGTTCTGGGTCTCATCACGCAGACGGACTTGCTCGCCGCCATGGCGCGCATGCCGCTTCTTGAACCGGAGACAGAGCGGCTGGAGCCCGTAGGAAGCGCACCGACTATGCTGGCCGCCGAATGAACCTCTTTCACATCATTCCGGCGTCTGGCCGTAGAAATATGATGCATTCAATCAGGAATTAGATTAGCGGCTTCTTATCCGTCTTGATGGAGCCGATGGCGGCTCGGAGATGAGAGGGCCGAAGGAATGGAATTTGTCGATCGGTTCACCGAGCACGGCCACCGGCCGGCACTGATCTTTCCCGACCGGGAACCGATTTCCTATGCCGAGCTTGACCGCCGCGTGACCGCATTGGCCAACGAGTTCGGGCCGGGGAAAAAGCTGATAGCACTCCTGGCCGAGCCGACCGAGCATGCCGTCATCGCCTATCTGGCGGCGTTGCGCGCGAACCACGCCGTAGCTTTGTTGCCGCCCTGCCAAAGGGACGCGCTGGACGACTTCATTGCCGACTTTTCGCCCGATATCGCCTGCGGACGCATGGATGGCCGCTGGCGCTGTCAGTCCGATGCGAGCAATATCGCCGTTGACTTGCACGCCGATCTGGCCGTGCTGCTCGGCACGTCCGGCAGTACCGGCAAGAGCCGGTTCGTGCGGCTCGCCGCGAGCGCCGTGGAGGCGAATGCCCGCGCCATCGGCACCTATCTCGAACTTGGATCGCAGGACCGCGCCGCGCTCATTCTGCCGTTCCATTATTCCTATGGGCTTTCGGTGCTCAATTCGCATCTTGCCGTGGGCGCCAGCATTTATTTCCCGGCGCGGGGCGCGGCCGATGCCGGCTTCGCCGAGGAAATGGCTGCAGCCGGTTGCACCAATATCAGCGGTGTTCCCTACTCCTACGAACTCATGGAAAAGACCGGCTTTCGCAGTTATGAGTTGCCGGCATTGCGTTTCATGACGGTGGCGGGCGGCCGAATGTCATCGGGCATGGTCGAGACTTTCCAACGGCATTTGGCGGATAGCGGTAAACGCTTCTTCGTTATGTACGGGCAAACGGAGGCCACGGCGCGCATCGCCTATGTGCCTCCGGAGAGACTTCCCGGCAATAACAACTGTATCGGCGTGGCCATTCCAGGCGGCGCGCTGCGGCTGCTGGACGATGAGGGTCGCCCGATCGAGCGCCCGGGTGAGCCGGGCGAGCTTTTCTATCGTGGCCCCAATGTGATGATGGGCTATGCCTCGGTGCGCGCGGATCTCGCGCGTGGACCCGAAATCTCCGAGCTCCGGACCGGTGACATCGCCGAACGTGACGCGCAGGGCTTCTATCGCATTGTCGGCCGCCGCAAGCGCATGTCCAAGATCGCCGGACTGCGCATCAATCACGAGGCGATCGAAGCCGCACTTTCCGCAGCCGGCATCACGGCGGCCGTCGCCGGCGACGACGAACGCCTGTTGGCACTGGTGGCGTCACCCCATTCGGACGACGGCGTCCTAAACATCATGATGGCAGCAAGCGGCCTGCCCCGGCCGCGTCTGGAGGTCGCGCGAAGCAAGGCGCTGCCGCGGCTTGCGTCCGGCAAGATCGATATCGGAGCGGTGGCCGCCCGCCTCCACGAAACACGGCCGCAGCCGAACGGCGGCATCATGGAAGCTTTCCGACGCGCCTTCTATCCCCGGCAGGTCGGCCCGGAAGACAGCTTCGAGACACTAGGCGGCGATTCGCTCCTCTATGTTCAGTTGTCACTCTCGCTGGAGCAGGAGCTTGGCCGCCTGCCGGAGTGTTGGGAGACCATGTCAGTGGCGGCCCTTTGCCGTACGGGCCGCAAGGAGAGCGAGCGCCAGTTCGTCGACAGCCAGCTTTTTCTGCGCGCCGCCGCGATTCTGCTGATCGTCGTCCATCATGCCACGCTGTGGCCCATTCCCGGTGGGGCAGCCACGCTTGTCATGCTCGTCGGCTACGGCCTCGCCCGTTTTCAACGCCAGCGTCTTTTCGCCGGCGACGCGCTCGGGGTGTTGCGCCCGGTTGCGGTCAATCTCGCCATTTATGCGCCCATCGTCGCCGGCTTCTCCTTGGCTCGTGGAGAGATATTGTGGCCGTCGGTATTCCTTGTAGGCAATCTCGGCATTGTCGACCCCGCGCACATGCTTCCCTATCTCTACTGGTTCGTGGAAGCTTATGTGCAGACCGTGCTCTTATGGGTGCTGTTGTTTTCGGCGCCACTGATACGGCGCGTCGCGCATGGCAGCCCGTTTAGCTTCGGCCTTTTGCTGCTGGCGCTATCGGTCGCGGCGAAGTTCCTCACACCGCTGGTGTGGAACATCGGCGGAGCGCAGATATTCACCTTGCCCGATGTGTTTTACCTCGCCGTACTGGGTTGGTGCCTGTACTTCGCTGACACAGCCGCGAAGCGACAAACCATGGCAATAATCGCGGCACTCCTATGCCCGCTGCTGGCCTGGTGGGGCGGCAATTGGACCGGTTCATGGGTGAAGTTCACGCTGGTGCTTGTCGCGGCCCTCGTACTGCTCTACGCACCGCGAATGGCAGTGCCGCGCTGGCTTGCGCAATTCGTACTGCCCGTCTCTGCGGCGAGCTATCACATCTATCTGTTTCACCGCATCCTTCCCGAATTACTGCTGCCACATCCGGATCCGGCGATATCCCGGCCGGCAGTCACGGCGGTCGCCATCGTCAGCGGCGTGGTTGTCGGCCTGGCGGCGTTCGCCGTGCAAAAGCATCTGCTCGGTTTTCTGACGCGACGACGCGCGGACGTCACGGCTATAATGGGGGAAGAAATGCATCCCATCCGCGAACGAGCCTAAAGCGCGGATCACACGAGCGCTGGAAATCTCGCAAGCGCGCTTTGCGAATGACCGTCGACCTCTACGCAAGTGGGCAGTTTGAGCGGCGCTATACCTGAGTGCGATTGCATCGCCGCTCAAGCCAAACTCCTTCAGCCTTGGACCACGTCCTGGCGTTGTTCACCCAGTCCGTCGATCGACAAGGTGACCACGTCACCAGCCTTTAGGAAGATATTCGGCTTTTGCCCAAGCCCGACGCCGGGCGGCGTACCGGTCGAGATGATGTCGCCGGGCTGCAGGCTCATAAACTGCGAGAGATAGGAGACAAGATAGGCAACACCATAGACCATGGTCGCCGTCGAGCCGTTCTGGAAGCGGCGGCCGTTCACCTCAAGACGCATTGCAAGATTCTGCGGGTCGTCGATTTCGTCGCGGGTCACCAGCCAGGGGCCGATCGGGCCGAAAGTGTCGCAGGACTTGCCCTTGGTCCATTGACCCTGGCGCTCGGCCTGGAACGACCGTTCCGAAACATCATTGATGAGACAATAGCCGGCGACATGGTCGAGCGCCTCTTCTTGCGAGACGTATTTGGCAGCCTTGCCGATGACCACGCCCAGTTCCACCTCCCAGTCGGTCTTCTGCGAACCGCGTGGAATCTCGATCGCATCGTTGGGGCCGACGATCGCCGACGTCGCCTTCATGAAAATGATCGGCTCTGGGGGAACCTTGGCGCCGGTTTCGGCCGCATGATCGGAGTAGTTGAGCCCGATGCAGATGAACTTGCCGGTGCCAGCCACGCAAGGCCCCAGCCTCGGCGCGCCTTCAACGAGCGGCAGGCTGGCGGGATCGATGCGTGTCAGACGCTCCAGGTTCTCGGGCAGTATCGCCACTCCGGCAATATCTTCGACATGGGCGGAAAGATCGCGGATGCGCCCTTCAGCGTCGAGCACACCAGGCCTTTCCTGACCGGCAGGTCCGAAACGGAGCAGTTTCAAGGCAGTTTTCCTTTCGCAATTTCCGGATCAGTCGGCTCAGCCCACGCCTTCTCATAGTCGCGTGGCGCCCGCAAGCGTTGTTCCAGTGTGGGACGGACCTGGAGGGCTGGTCAGCCGCAGGCCGCCGCCCGCCCAAGTAGGAAAGCCTTCTCTCGTTCGTTCCGGCTGAACCTTGCCGCACGCTCGAATTCAATCCGCGCTTCAGCCAGCCGGCCTGCCCGGAACAGAAAATCCCCCTTTGCCGCAGGCAGTGGCGCGTAAGTGCGCAAGGCTCCGGCTTGTGCAATCGCATTGATAAGCTTCAGCCCGGTCTCGGGGCCGAAGGCCATGCTGTAGGCGACTGCCCGGTTGAGACCGACCACCGGTGACGGTGTGATTTCCATGAGCCTGTCATAGAGCGCGGCGATCCTCTGCCAGTCCGTATCTTCTGCCTTTCGGGCCCTTGCATGACAGGCGGCGAGCCCGGCTTGAAGGGTGTAAGGAGCGGTGGCGCCAGCCAGCACCTCGGCGCGTTCCAGCGCAGCCAGGCCACGACGGATCAGGAGTTGGTCCCATCGGGCGCGGTTCTGTTCGGGCAAGGGAATTATTAAGCCTTCCGGGCCCAGGCGGGCAGTCAGGCGCGAAGCCTGAAGTTCCATCAGCGCCAACAGGCCGAAAACCTCGGGCTCCTCGGGCATGAGGCCGGCGAGTATACGGCCAAGCCGCTGGGCCTCGGCGCACAGAGCCGGACGGACCAGATCTTCGCCGGCAGTGGCGGCATAACCCTCGTTGAAGATCAGGTAGATGACCTCCAGCACCGAGGCGAGGCGCTCCTCCCGCGCCCTACCTCGAGGCACCTCGAAGGTCAGGTCAGCATTGCCAAGCGTTCTCTTGGCTCGGAAGATGCGCTGAGAAATGGTCGCCTCGCTAGAGAGGAAGGCGCGGGCGATCTCTTCTGTCGTCAACCCGCCGATCAGGCGCAGGGTCAGGGCCGCCCGCGCCTCACGTGACAGAACCGGATGGCAGGCGGTGAAGATCAGGCTGAGCAGTTGATCGCCGATATCATCGTCAATGGCCGCTTCGACTTCTTCGGCACTGGTGTCTCGTTCATTTTCCAGTTCCTGAACGATCTCGGCATGCTTGCGCCTAAGCATCTTGTCGCGGCGCAACCAGTCAATGGCTCGCCGCTTGGCCGTGGCCATCAGCCAGGCACCTGGCTTGTTGGGGGTGCCGGTCTTTGGCCATTTGGCCAGGGCGGCCACGAGCGCATCCTGCGCCAATTCCTCCGCCAGATCCACATCCCGCACCAATCGGGCCAAACCGGCGACCAGCCTTGCCCGTTCAATGCGGAAGACGGTTTCGATGGTTTGATGCAGGTCCGCGGCCGTCATGGCCGCGGATCACATCATTTCTGCCGCAAGACGGCAAGTGAGTCCGAGATATAAGGACGCCCAAGGCGCCGGCGCCCGGGATTGCTCAATCCTTCTTCGCAAGCCTCTCGCCCAATTTGCGGTGGCGCTCCACGGCCTCGCTTTCGCCTAGATCCTCCAACTCGTAAACCGGACGGATCTCGATCTCGCTCGGGCCGGGCATCGGATTGGGGCAACGCTTCACCCACTCGATCGCCTCGGCCATGTCCTTTACCTCCCAAAGCCAGAATCCGGCGACCAGTTCGCGGGTTTCGGCGAACGGCCCGTCGATCACCGTGCGGTTCGGGCCGTCGAAGGCGACGCGTTTGCCCTTCGACGAAGGCTTCAAACCGTCAGCTGCCAGCATGATACCGGCATTGACCAGCTCTTCGTTGTATTTTCCCATGGCCTCGAGTAGCTCGTTCGAGGGCAGGTTACCAGCTTCGCTGTCTTGTGTGGCTTTCACCAGAACCATAACGCGCATCGTGCTTTCTCCCTTGATCCACGAAAGGCCCATTGGCCTTCCTGTCTCCACGACGAACGAACGTCAGCCGGATCGACATCGTGCCCAAACTTTTCGCGAGAAAAGATAGCGCCCGCGAAAGGGGCGAACCACGATGATCTTGGCCAGTACCGCGATCGGCGCCACGGGAAGATGGAATCACCGGCAGTTCCGTGGAGGAGGTGGTTCTACGCTACCTCCTCCTAAAACCGGATTCCACTTTTCGCTCCGGGGCTCTAACATAGAACCACCAGCCCAGAATCGATCTCTGCTGTACGACATCAAAGACGCGCCCTCATCGTTGCTATAGTAGTCGACTCTCAATGCCCGGTAGCCGGCTACGGCCGAAACGGTTCGTGAAACGATAGCCGATCGTTCCGGCGACATCCCACTCGAGATCAGCCTCGCCGGCACCGACAAGGCCCCAGCCAGTGACGCCGCCAACGACATCGAAACGCGAACTGCCCGCCTGACCCCGTCATCCCGAGTGAGCCAGATGCAAGCCATAGTTCTCTCGCGTGTTCTGGCCGAGGGTTGCAACGGGGGGCGGCGATCGCCAGTGCGGCCGCGGTGCCGGCCGCCTGCGCCACGCCTGCGGTGGGATGTCCGTTGCGGATTGCCATCTGTCGGAGCGACTCTAAGGGCCTGTCAGTTGCCTACTGAGTGGCGAAGCCCAGACTTCCCAGACAGGGCGGACCGGAACAGCGGGCGGGCTGAACCGCGCTCGCCTGTCGCAAAGCCTTGCGGAAGAGCATGCAAACCCTCGATGGTAGGGATAGCGAGTCCGCCTGACCGCGAGCTCGCTTTCCATGGAAATGGAGGTTCCGGCTAGCGATCGCCGACACCAACGCCACCGACACTTGCGCCGATACCCCAAGGGCCGGCACTCACCCCCACTCCGCTGGAGCCCCCGACGCCAACGCTGATGCCGCCAGTGTTACCGGACGTGGCGCGTTCACCCGACGCCTACGTTGATGCCTCCGGTATTGCCGGAGCCAGCACCTGCACCGACGCCAGCATTGATGCCGCCCAAGTTACTTTGCCCACCACCTCCGACACCAACGTTTATGCCGGCGGTTGTGCTCTCATCGGTGGATGGTGAATCGGGAGATGTCGAAGCGGCGGAAGTACCCGGACCAGGCCTGGCGTTTTCAGATGTCGCAGGCATGGGGCACCCGCTTCTAAAATCGTCTGAAGTTGCGCACGCGTCAGAGAACTGGCTGGGAGAGAACAGATATCCGCTTGAGCACTGATCGGCGCCAGCAAACCTGCTCCCAGAACTAGAACCGAAACGCATCCTAAGCTACGAACTGTATGCATTGCTACTTCCTCCTATTCAGAGAGAAGCTCAACTATTCAGATCTGCCAGGACATGAATAACGGAACGTTTCGTTGACGGGAGCGGTGAAGAGGCGATCATGCCCGCAAAGCACAAAGCTGCCACTCTTGTGGGGCGCTTTTCTGGCGGCTTCAGCTGTCAGGCAGGTTCTCGAGCCTAGGCAGGACCGGACATTCTGTAAACAGAAGTGGAGGGCAGCGGCGGCGCCACCCTCCTTCCCTTCAGGCGGGAACGCCGCCCTTAATGTTGTCGGAGCCAACCATCCACGGAAGGGAGGTCGAAACGTCCTCATGGATACCGGCCGTCCTGGCGAAGCTAACGAAAGCGGCACGTGCGGCCGAAAGCGGGTAGCCGCTGTCGAAAGCTCTCTGGCAGGCTCGGAGCGCTGTTTCGTAGATGGTGCCGCGTCTGTTTCGCGGCCACTCATACAGGAATTCGAGCGCATCTTCGAGGCAGGCAATCTCTTGGATGAGGCTCTTCCCATCCTTGACGAAGACCGGGCTTTCGAACGTTCTTTCGCTCATCAAATCCTCCAATCGAATGAACGAGTTGTGGTGTTGAGAAGCGGCCAAAGCCGATATCGGCGGCGGCCGACAGAAAATATGTGAACGGCGCCTTACCTGGTCAAGGATGCAATTCGATCTTACGTTCGACCCACTCTTCGGCGACTTGTTGCACGGCGGTGTCCAATGCGTCGGGTGCAAGGACGCCTCGCGATCTGGCAAATGCTTCGAACGCCAACCTGGCTGCGTCAGTGGTCGCTTTGTCGGCCAACGCTGCGCGGCAAACGGCGGTTGCCATCGTGTGTGTTGGCCCGCGCGATCCAGTCCATTCGTCCAACATCCTCAGAGCATCGAGCGGAGTTTCGACATCGTAAGGGAAACCGAGGCCGACGAATATTGCGACGGGCTGCGAGAACTTCTGCATGAAGAGCTCCAATGCGTGAACATGGGTTGAGGATAATCGGGTTTTCACTAACGCGCGAAGGCCTCTCGGGTTGCAGCCCCAGCACTCAGTTCCTAGTCGCGCCCTTCGCCGTCCCAGGGGATCGACGTTGACATAGGTCCAGTGCGGCCTGCCTCATTGGAACGGGAGGAGGATGGGATTCATCGTTGCGAAATTTGACCGCATGCGACCATTGCTCTGCAAGCCCTTAGAATTTTGCTCATGCCGCTTGACGCCATCATCGCGCGCTTTCAGCCACATGGCATGGCTCGCGCCTTGGTCGCGACGGCGCCGCTGAAGCGCTGGTCGCCGCGATTGCCGTGGCCGCGGGTTCGGCTTCATGGCGCCGAGCTTTCGGGAAGCTATCGTGTTCCTGACCAGGTTGTTCGCCGCGCTCTGCTTGTATCGGTCCGGTTCTTTTGGAAAGCCGCCGGGGAAATCTCCAGCGCAGCGCCGTAGTTGGCCCGGCGCCCGCTCAGCTGTTCAAGATGACCGTGTGGTCTATCGACGCAATCGTTGCCCGGCCGGCCAAGGCCATGGCCGCCTCCAGTTCGGTGCGCAGGATACCGATGACATGGGCCACCCCGACCGCGCCAGCAACGGCAAGGCCGTGAATTATTGGCTGGCCGATGAGCACCGCTTTCGCACCCAGAGCCAGCGCTTTCAGAATGTCGGTGCCGCGCCGCACTCCCCCGTCCAGGAGCACTGGAAGCCTGTCGCCGACACACGCGACGATGGATGGAAGCACTGCAATGCTCGCAGGCAACGTATCCAGTGTGCGTCCGCCATGATTGGATACAATGATGCCATCCACGCCCTGATCGACCGCGAGGCGGGCATCATGCGGATTCATCAACCCTTTGAGCAGCAAGGGCAGGGTCGTCTGCGACCGTAACCAGGCGACGTCGCTCCAGGTCGGAGCGGCATCGAGCAACCCCTTGAATACCGGGCTTTCGCCGGCAACTGCCCGGGATTCGGCGACCGCCATGCCGCGAATATTGACCGGCTCGATACCCGCCGGCAGATGGAAGCCCGCCCGCTGCTCGTCATTGCGCACGCCGGTCACCGGCGCGTCCACTGTCAGCACGATCGCTGCATATCCGGCATCTTCCGCACGCCGGACGAGGCTCAGCGTATCGCTTTGGCGAGCCTGCTTGTAAAGCTGGAACCAGAGCGGTGCGTGGGCGGCGGTGGCAACCTGCTCCAGCGAGACACTGGCCTGCGTGCTGACCGTCATCCAGGCACCGGCCGCGCCTGCACCGAGCGCCGCCGCCAGCTCACCCTCCGGATGAGCCAATTTCTGGAAAGCCACCGGGCCCAGAATGAGCGGAAACGGCATCTCTCGGCCGAACAGCGATATACCGGTCGTAGCCTCGCTCATATCCACGAGCACACGGCTAGCCAGCCGCAGATGGTCGAATCCCTCCCGGTTCCAGCGCCGCGTCAAGCCGTCGGCACCTGCACCGGCAATGTAGGCCCAGGCGGGTGCGGGAATGATTTCCCGGGCGTGGCGCTCATAATCAGCCAGCGACACGATATCGGGCGGCACAGCGGATGCAGGAACCGACATAAGCTTTACCGGAGAACAGATCGGGAGATTACAGCTCTCCCTCTCATAGTTCCGACCAGTGACGAATGAGATTGTGATAATGCGCCGTTAAGCCGACGACCGCCGGATGATCGTCGGGCATCTGTTGCCGGACCTGGATGATCGACATGTCCAGATCGTAGAGCATGTTGCGCTGCCAATCATCCTTGACCATCGACTGTGTCCAGAAGAACGAAGCCCAACGGCTGCCGCGGGTAACGGGCGTTACGCTGTGCATGCTCGTTGCCGGATAGATCACGAGATGCCCAGCCGGAAGCTTGACCTTGTGAACACCATAAGTGTCATGAACGACCAATTCGCCACCGTCATAGTCTTCCGGCGGCGTCAAGAACAGCGTCGAGGATACGTCGGCACGGATACGCATGCCCGTACCGGGTACGACGCGGATGGAACCGTCGACATGCGCGCCGAAGGTCATGCCGACATCGTAGCGGTTGAACATTGGCGGCAGCACATGCATCGGCAGCGCGGCCGAAGAGAAAGTCGGGTTACGACCGAGAGCACGCAAGACGATCTGGCTGAGCTCTTGCGCGACAGGCGAGTCGACCGGCACCTGGAGGTTCTTCTTGACCATCGCCGCCTGTTCGCCGGCGGTGGCGCGACCGTCTACCCATCGGGTCTCTTCAAGAGCCTTCCGGACATGCGCAAGTTCCTCGGGGGTCAGAACGTCAGGGATCGTGATCAGCATTTGTCCGCTTCTCCACTTCGGAAATTGCCACAGGCCGGATATCACCTATCCGGCCCATCTATCCCCCGCATTTAGGTCTCCTAGAACTTGGCGCCGACAGTCAGGATGAAGCTGCGGCCTGGCGCCACGACAGCCCGATTGCTCCAGCCCGTCGAGTAGTTCAACTCGTCCGTCAGATTGTATCCGTTGAGCGCAAATTTGAGGTTTTTGTACTCATAGGCGACGAAAGCATCCAGCGAGAAGGATTCCGGAATCCGGCCGGTATTGGCCGAGTTGGTGTAGTAGGCGTCGGAATAGACGATACCGCCGCCAACATCGAGCCTGCCTTCCATTTCGAAGTGACGCGAGACCTCATAGCTAGTCCACAGCGACACCGAATTGTGCGGCACATAGGCGACTTCGTTGCCTTCAGCGCCTGTAGATACACCCGAAGAATTGAAGGCAGCCAGAATTTCGCTGTCCATATAGCTGTAGGACAGGCCGACAGTCCAATTGTCGGTGGGCTTGCCGGACACGCCAAGCTCGATGCCGCGCACGCGCTGCTCCTCGCCCGTTATCTCGGTGTCGCCCGTAACGGGATCGGTGTAAAAGGCGTTGCTCTTCTCAATCTGAAACACCGCACCGGTCACGCTCATGAGTCCGCCGAGGAAATTGATCTTGGCGCCGACCTCGTAGAGGTCGCTCTTTTCCGGGTCCAGATCAGGAGTATTGGGGCTGATGGCGGAGGAGGTGTTGGCAATGAACTGACCGGCGGGCGTGAACGAACGGGCCCACGATGCGTAGTAGGTCTGGTCCTGCGTCGGCTCCCAAATCACTGAGGCTTTGGGCGAGAAGGCGCTGGTTTTTTCCCGCCCGTCGAAAGGAGCCGGGTCGCTGCTTGACGTGGTCGCCTGATGATACCTGGAGTCGAAATAGTCCCAGCGGCCACCAGCGAGAACGGAGAACTCCGGCGTCAACCAGACACGATCCGAGGCAAACAGCGCGATATTCGTGCCCGAGCCACTGCGATCACCGTTGACGTTACGGGTGACGGTATAAGGAAGGTCGAAGGTCGCGCCGGGATTGCGGACATCCACGATGGAGGGATCCTTACCAGACACGGCGAAAGCATCGCGTTCGTTCTTTTGGTAGAACGCATCGACGCCGACGACCAACTCGTGACGCAAAGAACCGGTCTCGAACTTCGCCACGCCGGTTGTGACGTTCTGGATGCCCCAGGAATTCTGCTCATAGGTAGGATTACCGCCGCCATAGCCGGACAGGAAGGCGGGGTTGCCGGAGAAGAAGTCAGTCGAGCAGGCGCCGCTGCAACTTGGCACGCTGGTCGAGAAGTCGCGATCATACGCCGACAGTCGCGTATCGTTATAGAGGGTCAGCCATTCATCGGCTTCCCACTTCACCCTGGACGTAAGCGCGTGGGTATTGAAGATGTCGTGATCCTGCGCCTTGCCGTAGAAGCTCGAACGCGGCACTCCGAATTCGAATATCGGCAAGTTGGGATTGCTCGGCGAGGCCGTACCATTGGCAACCATCGGCACGCCGTAGTCCGGCGTGCGGTCGCCATGCTGGTAGAAGTACGAAATATCCCAGGTCAGGTCCGTGCCGATACCAAATGACCCGGTGGCGAGCATGCCGGCACGGTTGGATTCGATATTGTCGCGCCCTACAACGTCCTGCCAGTGACCCATCGCAACGAAACGCAGGGCGCTGGTCTCGCTGAGCTGCTTGTTGATGTCGAGCATGACGCGTCCCAGCGGGCCGTTGCCGCCCTGTCCCTCGACATAGGTTTCATCCGCCAGATGCGCTTTCTTCTGCTGGGTGTTGATAGCGCCACCGGTCGTGCCCATGCCGAAGCTTTCGGATGACGGGCCCTTGAAGACCTGAACACCTTCATAGGCGAAGCTGTCACGCACATACACGCCGAAGTCGCGCAGTCCATCGCTATAGATATCGCCTTTGGCTTCGAAGCCTCGGATCTTGAACTGATCGCCGTTCAGCCCGCCGCCACCTTCGCCGATCGCCATGGTTACGCCCGGCACGTTGCGGAGCACCTGCTCGAGCGTTTGGGTTTTCTGTTCCTCCATCAGCTGTGGCGTCACGACGTTGACCACCTGGGGGACGTCCTTCACCTTGCCCGGTAGACGCCCTAGCGAGGTTTCCTGCTCGACAGCGTTGGAGGAACTCCCGCCGGCCTCGACATTGATCTGATCGAGCGCAATGTCGCCGCCATTGGCAGCCGGCGCGACGCGTTCTGCTGGCGACTGTGCGAATGCCGGACCGGTCAGTGCGGCAGACAAGGCCAGAAGAGGAAGAAGGCCAAGGGTGTTCCTCGGCGGCGTTAGCGAATCCGGCGCGGTCCGCGGCGCGATATTCTCAATGCTCATAACAACAAATCCCCTCAACTACCCGGATGCCCAGCGGCCTTGAAAAACACCGCGGCTCAAACATGTGTGTTCCAGAATTTTACCTGTGCCTCTGGAGAAGCTGGGTAGCTGCGGAACGTCGACAGCGATGTCGACCTATGAAACATGAGTATTACTGTCAACTATATTTTCGACACTGTCTCGCCATATTCGGCGGTCGCCCACAAAAGCGATGTGTAAAGTCGAAACCCAGATGCGCGCACCGAGGTTTTGCGCGATCGGTGGACGACGGCACGGGTCGGACGTGCCGTCTCCGATTGCATCACTTCTTCTGCGTGATGCGCGTGATGCGATCACCCTGCGGATTGTCGGGGCCGCGTGACTTGTTGATCGCATAGACATTGCCCTTGCCATCGGCAATGACGTGATTGGCGAGCGGCGCATTCTCGAGATTCGCTACGATCTTCCCATTGGGATCGACGACCGTCACGGTTCCGGCATCACGGCTGCTGACATAGGCGAGGTGCCCAACCGGGTCGAATGCCACGTTGAGGGCACCTGCGCCCACCTTCACGTCATGCAGCGTCATGCCGCTATCGGCATCGACGATCGATAGATTGTCGCTGCCTTGACCTGCCACGAATATCCGATTGGTCTTGGCATCATGGGCAACGCCGATTGGCGTCAGCGCGCCTTCGACGGGGAACACCTTTTCGACAGCGCCGGATGCGATATCGATGATAGCTGCCTCGTCGGTTGCCAGGCTGACCGTGTAGAGCTTGCCCGATTCCGCATCGAGGCTGAGACTGCCGACAGAAAAGTCCTTGCCGCGTTTCGTCGTCTTGATTTCGATGTTCTCGACCAATTCAAGGGTCTCGATATTGAATACAGCAATGTTCGGCGATCCGGTCGACGAGGCGTAAGCCCTGCCGCTCTTCTCGTCGATTGCCACGTCGCGGGCATGTTCTACCATGCCCGGCTCGAATTGCTTGACCAGCGACAGATTGGATTGCTTGTAGACAGCCACCGTGTTCTGGCGCGTGTTGGTGACCCAGATCGTGTCGTTTGCGTCATCCACCGCCACGCCATAGACGGCAAAAACACCGCCCTCGCCGCCATCGCGTCCTGGAGCCGCGTCCGGCGTGACACTGGCAACGATCTCCAATGTCGCGGGATCGACCTTGATTATCTGTGACTGCTTCACCGGGGGACGCCCGCTCGCGGCGGTTACGTAGATTGCATTGTTCTTCGCGCTGTAGGCCGACTGATAGAGCCCCGGCACGAGCTTGTTCGTTTGCGTATCGAACAAGTCGGCGCCGGACAGTGCAACCTCAGGCGAGATCTTCAGGTCGAGTATCTCGGCGTGATACGGGGCTGCCGTCGACAGGACCAGCGGATGCATGCCGATCGTGGCTTCGGCAGGCAGGCTGAAGCTGCCGGTGAACTTGCCCTCCTGATCGGCCACGAATGGGTGTGAAGCGATCGGGGTGGTTCCATGAGAAAGGACGATTTGCTGCCCTGGCTTGAAATTCTGGCCACTGATCGTGACCTCGCCACCAGCATGGACCGGCGCACCGACCGTTGCTCCGGAAACGCGAACGCGGCCTTCGTAGCCGGCGTCCGGCGCCTCAAATGCCACCTGCGCCAGCGCACTGTTCATGCCGAGCGCGAAGATGGATGCGACAATCCCCGCTCTCATTTGCCATTTCGTCGGGGAGCCGATGAAGATTCTCGTAAAGGCCGTCATTGGTGGTTTCCTGGTTGGTTAAGATCACGGACGGAAGGGAGTTTGCTGCCGAGGCAGACCGCTGCTAAAAAGATGATTAAATAACTCAAGATAAATTGCACGTCGGGACTCGAGTCAAGCCCTTAGCGTGGCTCCGCCGTCCACATAGAGGTCGCCCATGGTGATGTGCCCCGCCTGCTCGGAAAGCAGGAAGATCACCGCGTTGGCTATATCCTCCGGCGTGGCCAATTTCCCGAGGGGAATTCCGGACTTGTAGGTTTCCAACGAACCGGCGATCACACGTTCGGCGCCCTTGTCATCGGTCCACATTCCGGTCTGCATAGGCGTCAGCGTCGAACCCGGCGCAACGATGTTGCAGCGTATGCCAAAAGGTGCCAGCTCGAGGCCGAGGCAGCGCGTGAACATTGTGGCGGCTGCCTTCGAGGCGGCGTATGCGGCCATGCCGTGGCGTGGGATGCCGGCGGCATTCGAGCTTACGGTGACGATGGCGCCACGCTTGCGAGGCACCATGCGTCGAGCCAGCGCCCGCGACAGGTGAAAGACGCCGTCCGTATTCACTGCGAACACATTGCGCCAAGTTTCGTCGTTCGTGTCGGCAACCAGATCCGTCGAAAGCACGCCTGCGACGTTGATGCCGATATCCACCGGCCCCACATCCGTCTCGACGCGTTCGACCAGTGCATCGACCGCCGTCGAATCGCCTATGTCGAGCGTTTCGGCGAGCACCGTCTCGCTTGCAAGCGGCGCGAGCATGCGGGCATCGCGGTCAGTAGCGACGACCCGCGCGCCTGTCTCGCCGAGCAGGCGAACGACCGCTTGGCCGATGCCGCCTCCGGCTCCGGTGACAATGGCTATCTTTCCGGCAATCCCGGTCAGGCGCATCAGGCAATCTCCTTGATGTCGAAAGCAGAAAGCCGCCGGTTGAGTGCGGGCGCGATCAGCGCCGTCGCTTCCGGTGCGGTCAATTGCCCGTGCACGAACGGCACGTCGATGCGGTCGAGCGCGGCGGCATGCTCCAGCCAAAGATCCGGCACCAAGCTGCCGCTCTGGTGGTCGAGTGCGGCTCGGATGTGGGTGATCGTCCCGTCATAGCGGTGGTGATGATGGCCGCGCACCAGGCGGTTGGTGTCGAGCACGACGCGAACGACACCGTCGAGCACCGGGTCGGGCAAGCCGCCGAGAGAGCTGTCGCCGCGACGTAGGAAGTCCACGATTGCATCGCGTGTAACAAGTTCAGGGTAGCCCTGCGGGTCGTAGCCGGCGATCGCAAGCAGGGCCCGCAAGGCGGCGACCTCGTCCGGTTCCGGTTCGGCACGCCAGCGTTCACTTGGATAGGAATCGAGCAGCGCGACAAGACCGACATCGCGACCCCGCCGGCGCAAATCGACGGCCATGGCGTGGGCGATGATGCCTCCAACCGACCAACCGGCAAGATGGTACGGCCCTTTCGGGCAGGCCTCGATAATGAGTGACACATAGTCCGCCGCAAGTGCATCCAGGCTTCCAGGCAACGGATGCGCGGTGTCCAAGGCCGGGGATTGCAGCCCGTGGACGCTCCTGTGCGGCGACAGCGCGCGGGCGAGATTGCGATAGCACCAGGAGATGCCGCCGGCGGGATGAACGAGGAAGAGCGGCGGCCGATCGCTCTCGCTGTGCGCGAGACAGATCATAGGATTGAGACCGCTGTCATGGGCCCGCTCCTCCGCGTCGAGTTCCGCGGCCAGAGCGGCGATTGTCGGATGCTCGAACAAGGCGCCTAGACCGGGATCGCGCCCCAAAAGCTCCTGAATGCGCAAGATCAGGTTTACGGCGAGCAGCGAATCCCCGCCAAGCTCGAAGAAATCGGCTTCGGGGCCGGGCGGCGTGTCGAGGCCAAGCACCTGCGCGACCAGTGCGCACAGCACCGTTTCCGTTTCGCTCGCCGGCGGACGGCTTTCCGCCATTTTGATCTCGACGGCTGGAAGAGCGCCGCGATCGAGCTTGCCATTCGCTGTTACCGGGAGAGCATCGAGCGCCACGAATGCCGACGGGATCATATAGTCGGGAAGCAGCCGGGCCAGATGCCGGCGCAACGCGGCTACATCGCATGCCGGGTCGGCAACCAGATAGGCGACGATGCGCCGATCTCCCGGCCGGTCCTCCCGCGCGATGACCCCGGCCTGCCGGACCAGACCTGACGACAGGATCGCGGCTTCGATTTCGCCAAGCTCGATGCGCAGCCCCCTGACCTTAACCTGATGGTCGGACCGGCCCAGGAAAACCACCGCGCCATCTTGCCGTAGCCGCGCGAGATCACCGGTGCGATACATGCGCTCGCCTGCCACGAACGGATCGTCGATGAAGCGTTCCGCCGTCAGGTCCGGCTCCCTTAGATAGCCGCGCGCAAGCTGTACGCCGGCAAGGAAAAGATGGCCCGGGATACCGGGCGGGACGGCTCTCATCTGATCGTCGAGTACATAGAGCCTTGTGTTCCACACCGGAAAGCCGATGGGGACGGGCGATGAGCGGTCCGCAGGCTCAGCCGACCAAAAGCTTACATCGACCGCCGCCTCCGTCGGCCCGTAGAGGTTGTGCAGCTCCGCCTTGACGGTCAGGTGAAAGCGGCCGCGTTGGTCGGCGGTCAGTTCCTCGCCGCTGCAGAATACCCGCGCGAGCGTCAGCCCTTTGGCGACCGGTGACGCCAGGAAGGCCGTCAGCATGGAGGGCACGAAATGCACTGTCGTGATTCCCTCAGTGCGGATGAGGGATGCAATCGCGGCCGGATCACGATGAGCGCCGGGCGGCGCGACAACCAGCGTCGCGCCGGCGATCAGCGGCAGGAAGAACTCCCAGACCGAGACATCGAAGGTCGCGGGTGTCTTTTGCAGGATGCGGTCATGCGGCCCAATCCCGTAATGCTGGCGCATCCATTCGAGCCGGTTGACGATGGCGCGATGCTCGATCACCACACCCTTCGGCTCGCCGGTCGAACCCGAAGTGAAGATGACATAGGCCATATTACCGGGGCCGGTACTGCCGGTCAGGGTTTCCGGCCCGTCCAGCGGCCATTCGACTGTGGTCAGTATGGGCGCGTCGCCGTCGAAAAGACCGGCATGTTCCTGCAAGGTGAGCACGCAAACGGGCGCGGCCGACTTCAGGATGCGCTGGAGCCTCTCGCGCGGATGGTCGAGATCGAGCGGCAGATAGGCAGCCCCGGCTCTCAGAACCGCAACGAGGGCGATGACGAGTTCCGCCGAACGAGGCAAGGCA
The DNA here is from genome assembly GCF_047739745.1 of Borborobacter xinjiangensis. NCBI lineage: Bacteria > Pseudomonadati > Pseudomonadota > Alphaproteobacteria > Hyphomicrobiales > Phyllobacteriaceae > Borborobacter > Borborobacter xinjiangensis. The sequence goes on from NZ_JBLLVA010000006.1 coordinate 128,304, forward strand.
ACCGCAACGATCTTCTCGGGGCCAGCGCCGAGCCCGCGAAGGTGCTTGGCCAGCGCTGCCGTGCGCCGGTCAAGGTCGCGATAGCAAAGCGTCTTTGTGCCGAATACAAGCGCCGGCGCATCCGGCGTGCGTCGCATTGTCTCTTCGATCAAGGCGCCAAGCGTGGTGTCCGGCAAGGAATGGCCGGTCCGGTTCACATCGAAGATGAAGCGCTTCGCCTCCTGCGGACTCGCGGTCGGTATGTCGCAAAGCCTTCGCGCGTCGACTGCCGCATCGAGAAAGGCCAGCAGCCGCTCGGCATGCGCGCGGGTCTCAGCCATCGAATACAGGTTCGGATTGGCATCGACCTCGAATGTCAAACCGTGGCTGGCATCGCCGCGGAACGTGAAGGTGATGTCGTCCACCGAGCCTGCGCCGAGTATGTTGAGGCGGACATCGAGGCCAGACATTTTTGGTGGCAGGTCGAAGGGCTGCACATTGATGAGTGGCCCATAGAGCCGCCGCTGGCCGCCCATTAGGCTAAGATCGCGGCGAAGCTGTTCGCTGCGGTAACGTCCGTGCCGGCGCATGCGAATAAGCGCTTTGGACACCCCGACGAGATAGTCAGCCAGCTTCTGGCTCTCGTCTGGCGCGATGCGCAAGGGCAGCACATTCATGAGCATGCAGGGCACACGTGCCGCGACATTGCCCAGCCGGCCCATATGGGGCACGCCGACCACGATTTCAGGCGTGGCGGCGAAGCGCTGGCAATAGGCCGCCACCAATCCGGTTATCGCATCGGGCCAGGTGACCTTTGTCCCATCGGCGAAAGCGCGCAGCCGCTGCATCTGCGATAGGCTGAAATGCAGCGTCTCGCGGTAGAAGTGATGGGCCGAGACCGGACGTCCCGGCGCCATGCTGCCGGTTTCCTGAAGTCCATGCATCTCCTGGTGCCAGAACGCCCGGTCGGCAACCCGCTTTTCGGAGTCGCGGTAAGCAAGATCGTCGTCGAAGGCAATTTTCAAGGACGGAAAGGCCGCCGCGGGAGATGCGCCGTTCATATGCGCCGAATAAAGCTCGGCTACGCGGTTGGTCACCAGCACCATGCCATAACCGTCGATGGCGAGATGATGGATGCGCTCATACCAGAAGAACCGCTCGGCGCCGAGGATATAGAGCCTGAGGACGGCAATCGGATCGCATGCAAGATCCAGCGGCGTGGTGCTATCGCGATCGATTGCCGCCAAAGCCTGCGCTTGTGGATCGGGCACACCGGAGAGGTCGATGATCTCCAGCCAGGGACGCGCTGTTTCGTCGACCCGCTGTCTTGGCCCCTCGGCAGTGTCATGGAAGCGCAAGGCAAGCGCATCGGTCTGCGCTACCATTTGGTTTACAGCTTCGCGAAACGCCTCGATATCGAGGGCGCCGCGGATTTCGAGATATTGTCCGGTATTGAGGATCGGATTGGCGGGATCGATCTGCTGCGTATACCAAAGACCGGATTGCGCCTCCGTCAGCGGGTAGGCCGGATCTCGATCGCAGGACAACGTGACGTTCATGCCAGCCGCTTCAAGCCTTGGAGGCCTGGCGTTTCTGCACAGCCTCCCACCAGCCGACAAGCGTGAAACGCTCGGCGAATTCGCCGAACTCCAGATCGACCCCTGCCTCCTGCCAAAGCAGGATCAGATTGAGCAGACGCATCGAATCGAGGCCGAGGTCCATCAGGTTGTCATCCAGGCCGATTGCCTCCGGCTCCTCATGGATCATTGCAGCAATGTCCGCCCGCATCCGTTCGAGGGTAATGCTCATCTCAATTCCCATCGTTCAGCCAAGAGCCGCAAGCAGTCGCGCTGTGGTCATCGGCACGCCGCAGCTTCCGGCAATCCACGACACCGCCAGATCGTGCTGCTGGCGCGAGAAGTCGGCGGTGGCGTCTACGGAGAAGAATGCTTCGATGTCACGCTGAAACGCCTCGGCAGCCGTCGTCATGCAGCCGATATGCGCATAGATCCCTGTGATGATGAGCTGGTCGCGCTTGCGAACGCGCATCAGGACTTCCAGGTTGCTGCGCTGGAAAGCACTGTAACGGTGCTTGACCAGAACGATGTCGTCGACCTGCGGCGACAATTTGGGAATGATCGCCTGGTGCTCCGGTGCCGAACTCATGCCCGGACCCCATAGATCGGCCTGAAGGCCACGGTCGCGACGATCCTGGTCGCCATTTTGCGCCGTGTAGAAAACAGGAATCCCGTTCGCCCGGCAATGAGCGACAAGTCGTGCGATGTTACCGATTACGGGTGTAATCGGCGACGAGCCCGGCACGAACGCACTGACGAAATAATTCTGCATGTCGTGGACGAGAAGCGCTGCGCGCGCCTTGTCGACTTGCCATGGTCCACGCGCCGCCGGAATCTCTTCCTGGCGCGGCAGTTCGTAAGGCGCGATTTTTGGCAAACCCATGATGCTGTCAGCTCACTTTGCTGTTGACGTCGGAGGCCAGGAAGTCGGCGCGCAGCCTTGCGCGCAACTCCTTTCGGCTGATTTTGCCGACCGCCGTGGTTTGGAATTGCGCAACGAAGACGATCTGGTCGGGGACCTTGAAATCCGCGAGTTTGCGGCCGCGCATCCATGCCTTGATGGCCGCCGCCTTGGGCGCTTGTCCCTGCGCAATAACGAAGGCACAGCTACGTTCGCCTAGAAACGGATCCGGGATCGAAACCACGGCCGCATCGAAAATTTTAGGATGGGCGAGCAGATGGTCCTCGATCTCCTCGGCGGAAATTTTCTCGCCGGCGCGATTGATGTGATCGGTGGCGCGCCCCTGCACGACGAGATAGCCCCCTGCCGTGCGCTTCACCATGTCGCCGGTTCGGTAGAAGCCATCCGGCGTGAACGAACGTTGATTTGCAGCAGCATCATTATGGTAAGCGCGGATAGTATAAGGCCCGCGCGTCAAGAGATGGCCCGATTCGTGCTCCGCAACCGGATTGCCCTCATCGTCAACAATGAGGATTTCATCGTCAGGACTGATCGGACGACCCTGCGTTTCGACGATGATCTCTTCGGGATCGTCGAGGCGGGTGTAATTCACCAACCCCTCGGCCATGCCGAACACCTGCTGCAAGGTGCAGCCCAGGACAGGCCGTACCCGTCTGGCCGCTTCGGGCATGAATTTGGCGCCGCCGACCTGAAGCACCTGCAGACTGGACAAGTCATATTTGGAGTTGGGCGCCGCCTGAAGCCAAAGCAGAGCCAAGGGCGGCACCAGGCCGGTTATGGTGACCTTCTCGCGTTCGATCAGCGGGAAGGCGGTCTCCGGACTGGGAGACGGGCTCATGACGACGCGGCTTCCCGCATAGAGCGCGCCGAAGACACCCGGCGAACTCATCGGGAAATTATGCGCCACCGGCAAGGCGGCCAGATAGACGCTTTCCGCACCCAGCCGGCAAATCTCGGCGCTGGCCCGGAAACTGTAGATATAATCGTCATGCGTGCGGGGAATGAGCTTGGAAAGGCCGGTACTGCCGCCGGAAATCTGCAGGAAGGCCACTGCGGAGGGCGAGGGACAGCCGGGCAGCGGCGCTGAATCAAGCTGGAAAGCGTCGAAAGCAACGAATTCCTCGGCCTCTCCGATGACGACTACATGGTGGATAGATGGCGTAGCGGCCACGACCTCGCGCGCCAGCTTGCGATAGTCGAAGCCTTCATCGCTTGCCGCCACCACATAGGCGCTTGCCTCCGATTTGTCCGCGAAATGGGAGATTTCGGTCAGCCTGTGCGCCGGCAGTGCAAAGACCGGCACCAGACCCGCATAGAACAGGCCAAACGTCGCCGAAAGGAACTCGGGGACATTGGCAAGCTGGACCACGACGCGATCACCGGGCCTCAGGCCCAGCGCCAGGAAGCCGGCCGCCGCCGTCTCGGCCCGGCGATGAAGCTCGCCATAGGTCCAGCGCTGCTCGCCGCCGATGACGGCCAGACGATCGGGCATCTCCTGTGCACGCTGCCGCAGAAAGGCCGGAAAGGTCTCCCCCCGCCAATAGCCGGCGCTGCGGTAACGGGCCGCGAACTCGGCCGGCCACTCCTGTCGCGGGTCCATCATGCCGCATGTTCCCGCAGCGGCCTGCCTTGCTCGTCAATGCCGAGGGCGGTGAGCATTGCGATGAACTTTGCCGAAGTCTCTTCGGCTTCCTCGAGCGGGTTCGAGCCCGCCACGATGCCCGCCCCGGCATAAAGACGGATGCGCGCTCCGGCAATTTCGGCGCAGCGAATGGAGACATACCAGGCTCCGTCGCCCGCCGCGTCGGTCCATCCGACCGCGCCAGCGTAAAAGTCGCGATCGTACTCTTCCAGCGCCCCAATGATGGCGGCTGCGCGGTCACGCGGGAGGCCACAGACAGCCGGCGTCGGGTGGAGTGCGCCTGCAAGTTCCACGACCGGCGTATCCCTGTCCTTCAATGTGCCGACGATCCTCGTTCCCAGATGCCACATCGTCTCGGTCGGCCGCAGGGTCGTGCCGTCCGGCAGATCCAGCTTGCTGCAATAAGGCGCGAGCGTGTCGAGGATTGCCTCCACTACGGCCCGGTGTTCACGCTGGTCCTTTTCCGAGTTTTCCAGGGCGGCGGCGGATTTCCGGTCAGCCGTCGGATCGGCACTTCGCCGGGCCGAACCGGCAAGCGGATGCGACAGGACGGTGGCGCCGGTCTTTGAAACCAGCAATTCAGGTGTAGCGCCGACAAGCAGGCGCGGCGCGGCCGATGCCGTGGAAGGCAGAGGCGTCGAAAAAACCGTAACGCTTGGATCGTGGCCGAGCACTTCAACCAACGCAGCCGGATCGACCGGCTGCCGCCCGGTCGCTGTCAGGCTGCGGGACAGCACGACCTTGCTGACAGGTTCCGCCTCCCCTTGTGTGCCTGCCATGATGGCAAGGCACCTTTCCACGGCATCACCATATTCCGTGGCGGTCGGCCGGGCCTCCACGATCCATCTGCCGCCGCTGGCATGCGCCCCACGCGCGGGAGAAGCGGAGGCCGCACCATCCGGCTGATCGAACGACAGGCGTTGCGGCTGGAAAAGATAGTTCGGTTTTTCACGGCTGAACGGCAATGCACCGACGAGATAGCGCGGCCCATCCGTCACTTCGGCGAAAAAGGATCGTGCACGCGCGGCAAGCGTATCCGCGCTGCCATGCGGAAGCTCCCGCCTTATGCCTTTGGCTACCAGCGCCCGGCTTGATGAGACGAGCCTGAAGACCGCTTCATCGGCCGAAGGAATCACAGCGGCGGTGCCGACGGGCGTTTTTGTCCCGGTCATCAGAACTGCCGACCCAAGCAGGAAAATTTCACTTGCATAACTCTCTGGCCGGCTTTCGCCGCCTTTGACCGATGGTTGCCCGTGCGTCCCTTCACCACAGTCCGATGGCACCGATCACGGCGCCAATGCTTCCCGCAGAGGTGGAAATCGCGATTTCCGTGCACCAATAAAAAGATGACACTGCTTGTCAACTTAAAAACTTGCAATGTTCGCCAAAATCCATGATGCCCGATTGCGCCTGCGTCGCCGGGCTGATCTCCACCAGCAATCAAAGGGAACTATGAACTCTGAGCGTTATGACAAGGCGGCAATCTGGCTGCATTGGGTTGTTGCGGCCATGGTGCTGGCGCAATTTGCCACGGGCTGGTTATGGGGTTTTTTCGAGCGCGGTTCGGAGCCCCGCTTTTATTTGTTTCGCATCCATATCGTGATCGGCACGATTATCCTGGTGGCAGCAGTCCTGCGGACAGGGTGGCGGCTTACCCATCCCGCACCGCCACTGCCCGCCGAAATGCGGCCCGCCCACGTGGTGCTGGCGCGATTGACCCACGGACTGCTCTATCTTGCGATCCTTGTACAACCCGTGCTCGGGCTTCTGACCATTACCGCGTTCGGAAAAAGCATCGGGCGCTGGCCGCGCGACCTGCATCTCTCCCTGTCCTACATCATCGCCTTGATCGTGGCGGTGCATGTCGCGGCAGCCTTCTGGCACCAGTATCTTCGCAAGGACGGACTTTTGCTCCGGATGGTGCCGCGGCGTGTTCCCCGGACTTGACAGCATCTCTGCATCAGCGGATGTAGCGAAGAAATATGAATGCTAGAGTCAAGTTCATGCAGTCCATCCTCTCTCGGCTTCCGTCGCCGTCACGGCTTTGCTCGCGACTTGCGAAAGCCTTCGCGATGGTGCTGGTCGCGGTTGCGTCAGTCATCGCCGCGCTGCCGGCCCACGCCGATTTCGAGGTCACGGATGTCACCGGCCGCAAAGTGGTGCTTGCCGAGCCGGCTCGGCGGATATTGATCGACGACGGCCGCTATCTCGTCGCGTTGTCACTGATCCATCCCGACCCCGTCAGCGTGCTGTCGGCCTGGCCAAAGGACATCCATCGCATCGGGCCGGAGCTCTACGAACAATACCGGCAAAAATTTCCGGCCATCGAGCAATTGAAGCAGGCAGGCAGTTCGGCGGGTAATTTCTCCGTCGAGCAGGTTCTGGCCGCCGAGCCGGACCTGGCGATTTTCTCACTTCAGTCGATGCCCACGCACGACGAGATCGCCCGCATAGAAGCCGCTGGGGTTTCCGTTGCCATCATAGACTTTTTCAATCAGCCACTGGAAAATCTCGAATCAGGCATGCGCCTGCTCGGGGCGGTAACCGGGAGGGCGGAACAGGCGGAAACATTCGTCGCCTTTCGGCGCGCTCATCTGGACAGAATCGCGCAGAAGATCGCGGCTGACCGCAGCCCGAGGCCGCGTGTCTTTCTCGAACCCCATGCGGCGCGAACCGACGAATGCTGCGTTTCGCCAGGTCGTGGCAATATAGGCAATTACATTGAGCTTGCCGGCGGCGAGAATATCGGAAGCGCGGCGATCCCGTCGGTGACCGGCACGCTCAATCTTGAATATGTGATTGCGACCGATCCGCAGGTCTATGTCGCGACCGGCGGGCCGCATATGAAGGGCACCAACGGTTTGCTGATCGGACCGGGCTATGATGCAGACACGGTGCAGAAGACACTCGCCCGCGTGGCCGCCCGCAACGGCATCTCGCAACTAAGCGCCGTACGGGACGGCCATGTTCACGGGGTCGCTCACCAATTGCTGAATTCGCCGCTTGACGTGCTGACCGTGGAAGTGTTGGCCACATGGATCCGTCCAGACCTTTTCAGCGACATCGACCCGGAAAAGACCCTGGAAGAACTCAACGGCCGGTTCCTGGCCGTGCCGCTATCCGGGCTCAACTGGGATAGTCTGCGCTAAGGTCGCGTCGAGCACCCCGTCGACCATGATTTGCATGAAGCCACGCGAACAACGTTCGACGCGTGCAGAAACACCATAGACATCGGCGAACATCGAAGGCGAGACGGCAATTTCAGGCGCGCCATCGGCGACCACCTTCCCTTGGGACAGGACGATCACCCGCTCGCACCAGCGGCAGGCGAGCGCAATATCGTGAAGCACCACCAGCACCACGATATTGCGCTCACGCGCGATCTCTTTGACAACGCTCATCACCCGCATCTGGTGATGGAGATCCAGCGCGCTTGTCGGTTCATCAAGAAGCAGAACTGAGGGCTCGCGCGCCAGCGCCTGGGCAAGGCTTGCCATCTGGCGCTGGCCGCCGGAAAGCTCGTCCAGCGCGCGCAAGGCCAGTTTTTCGATCCCAAGGCGCTGCAGCGTGCGCAGGGCGTGCCCGTGATCGTCTTGCCCGGCATTTGCGCTATGAGGCGAGGCTTTCAGCGCGCTGAGCACCGCCTCGAAGACCGACAACGCTACCCGCTGGGGCAGCGATTGGGGCATATAGGTGACATATGAGGCATATTCGGCCGCGCTCAGGCCGAACAGTTCGCGCGAACCCAGGCGAACGGAGCCGGAACCTCTTGTCAGGCCCGCCAGACCACGCAGCAGCGTCGTCTTGCCGGCAGCGTTCGGCCCAACCAAGGCGACAACCTCGCCGCCAACCATCGGAGCCAGGGAGAGATTGTCGATCACCTTGCGGTTCGGATAGCCGACCGCGAGGTTCTGCACCGTTAGAGCCACACCCTTCTCAGCCATCAGGTTCGCTCGCGTCGGAACAGCACCAGCGTGATGAAGAATGGAACGCCGATCAACGCGGTCACGATGCCAACCGGCATCACCGCCCCGGGCACGATGGTCTTGCTGGCCACCGAGGAGAGCGACAGGACCGCGGCGCCCGTCAGCATGCTGGCAGGAAGGAAAAAGCGATGGTCTTCTCCCACGAGCAGTCGGGCAATGTGCGGGCCCACGAGGCCGATGAAACCAATCGTGCCGACGAAAGCAACGGAAGTAGCGGCAAGGATGCTGACGCGCAGCAGCGAAATGAAGCGCAGCCTGCCGACATTGATACCGAAGCTTCGCGCGCGGTCTTCGCCGAGGCGCATCGCCGTCAGTTTCCACGAATCAAGGAAGGCGAACGGCGTCACAAGGGCCACTACCATGCTCAGGAGCCCGAGCTTTTCCCAATTGGCGCGTGAGAGGCTTCCCATGCTCCAGAAGACGAGCTGCTGCAACGCTTCCTGTGTCGCGACGAACTGGATCAACGCAACGAGCGCGTTGAACGTGAAGACCATGGCGATACCGAACAGGATCAGCGTTTCGGTGCCGGTGCCGCGCAGTCGCGACAGTGAGTGCAGCAGAAGGACCGAACCGAAGGCGAAGAAGAAGGCGTTCCCGGCAATCACCCACGAGCCGTCCATGCCGGGAATTCCCACGCCGAGCACGATCGCCAGCGCGGCTCCCAGAGACGCCGCCGATGACACGCCAAGCGTGAAGGGGCTGGCCAGCGGATTGTTGAGAATGGTCTGCATCTCCGCGCCGGCAAGCGACAACGCGCCGCCGACGAGAATGGCAAGCAGTGCCTGCGGCAGGCGCACATCCCAGATGATGACCCTGAATGGTGCAGACAGACCGTCGTGACCGATCAACCCTCGGATTGCATCGACAGGGGAAAGACTGGATGGCCCCGTCACGAGATCGGCGAGGACAGCAAGCCCGACAACCGCACAAAGTGCCGCCAGCAGAAGGACCCGCCTGCGGACCAGCCGTGCATAGTCGTTCAGTGCCGGCAAGGCATGTGTCGGATTGGCCAAGCGAGAGCCCTTAGCACCAGGCGTTCAGGTTATGCGCGCAGCGCGCGCCCAGTAGCGAGCATGCGCCTGGAGCTGGATGTTTTGTTCTCATGCGACGCTCCAACATCTGGATATCGAGTGGCCTGACCCACGGCAGGACACGTCCTAAGCGTGTGCCGGCACTCAGGCCACCTCGATGGATCCTTCTTGCCTGCCATGGCGACCGTTCGGGCGCTTATGCTTTACATGAGTTTCAACGTCAAGTTTCGGCTTGACCCACCATCGCCATCGCTGCAGAACCATGCCGATGACAGCCAATCCGAATCCCGCACCGATGCTGCGCGGCGAGCCGGCACCAGCCCAGCTTGCCATTTTCGAGAACCATGTCGAAACACATCGGCTCTTTCGCCGGACGGTTACCGCCGCCGATGGCCGCTCCAGGCAAATTTTCGGCGCCGTACCGAAATGCAAGGCGCCGGCACCCGGGCACCCGGTGCTCTACATGCTGGATGGCAACGCCGCCTTTGACGCCTTGACGGCCGAGCATCTCGCCACGGTTACGGACCTCGCCTTGATCGGTATCGGTTATAATACGCCGTTCCGATTCGACCCCCAGGCCCGCTCGCTCGACTACACGCCCGCACCCGCAGGCGAAGGCCCGACACCCGACCCGAACCGGCCGGAGCGCATGATCGGGGGCGCCGATATCTTCCTCGACCTCCTTTGCGGCGAGTTGCAGTCAGCGGCCGAATACGGCCTTGCCGTCAACCCGAACCGTCGCGCAATCTGGGGGCATTCGATGGCCGGCCTGTGCGTAATTTACGCCCTCCTGAAACGTCCGGCGGCATTCGCCCGCTACATCTCAGCCAGCCCCTCGATCTGGTGGAGCGATCAATGGATGCTTGATTTCGAACGGTGTGCGCCCCAGTTCGCCGATACCGCCTCCGACGTTCTGATCATGCTTGGTGACAGCGAGCGGCGTTCAAGTCCGAGCGGACCACATTGGGACGGCCCGGCGCCACACACTCTGGAAATGATCGAGCGGCTGGGCCGTCGCGCGGGCATTGCTGTTTCATCGAGCATTCTTCCCGGTCTCGGTCACGCCGCCACGCTCCACGCCTCGCTAAAGCCCGGTCTGGCTTTCGCGGCATATAGCGAGGACCTCCAGCATATTCTCCCAGCCGAGAAGGGTTGAGGTAGCTCGATCCTTGTGCCTGCTCGACGTCCCGGCAGCCGGCTTGAGCCCACGCTGGAGTGAGCGTTATGAGCCTACGACTCTTGGCCGAATGTGCCGATATCGCGAAAAATACTCTGCCATTCTTCCGCTCCTATATCCATCAGCCCAAAAAACCGCAGCATGAAAGCGCCTTCGGTGGCGAGAAAGGCTAACCGCAGGCGACGCCCCTCGTCCGTCGACATATCCAGCTTCGCGATGCGGCTGCGATACCATGCGCGCGTCGACGTAAGATGCTCCGGGGTTTGAAGCAGAGCCGCCATCAAACTTGCGGCTTTTGCGTGAGAGGTGTCGTCGGAGCGATGGGTAGCCTCGATATGCGCCCGCACCGCAGTTGCGGGCGTGGCACCGTGTCCGGCAAGTTCCCTGAACAATTCGTCATAGGTCTTTCCCCAACGCTCGAACATCGCGTCGATCAGAGCGTCCTTGGTGCCGAAGCAGGACTGGACCCCGCCCTTCGTGATGCCTACAGCCTTGGCGACGGCGTCGATCGTCAGAGCCGAGGCACCCTGCCTGCCGACGATTTCTTCGGCAGCATCCAGAACCCGATCGCGATCAATCGACCGGCGTCGACCCATTGTTCTTGCCTCTTTTCAATTCAATACGTATGTATTTAATTACTGTCCGCTAGCATTCAAGCCGATTGATCGACGAAACAGTGAGCCGGGCAGGCTCCGCATGGTGAACCAGATGCATTCCCGAAACCGCTGGCTGGTTTTGGCCATTCTCTCAAGCGCCTTGTTCCTGATTGTCATCGACATGACGGTCCTCTATACGGCGCTCCCACGTCTGACCCATGACCTCGCCGCGTCGGCATCCGAAAAGCTCTGGATCGTCAATGCTTACGCGCTTGTCGTGGCGGGGTTGCTTCCCGGGCTCGGTGCCCTCGGCGACCGCCTCGGTCACAAAGGACTTTTCGTCGCCGGGCTTGTCGTGTTTGGCATTGCGTCACTCGGGGCAGCCTTTTCGCCGACGCCTTCGATCCTGATCGCAGCTCGGGCGCTGCTTGCGGCCGGTGCCGCCATGATGATGCCCGCAACACTGTCGATCATCCGTCACACTTTCGAGGACGAGCACGAACGTTCCTTCGCCATCGGCATCTGGGCGGCTGTCGCGTCGGGCGGCGCCGCATTCGGACCGGTGGTCGGCGGGCTCCTGTTGGAATATTTCTGGTGGGGATCGGTGTTTCTCATCAATGTGCCGATCGTCATCGTCGCATTGCTGCTGGCCGTTGCCGTCATTCCTCACCGGGACGGCAACAGCGACCGTCCCTGGGATCTGATCGGCTCGATCCAGATCATGATCGGCCTGATCGGCATCGCCTATACAATCAAGGAAGTCAGCAAGCGTCTTCCTTCCTACGAGGCGGCTGGCATCGCGGCTGTGGCCGGCGTCGTGTTCCTTATCCTGTTCGTCCGCCGGCAACGCCGGTCCACCGTGCCGCTGGTTGATTTCAACCTGTTCCGCAATCGCCGATTTGCGGCCGGCGTAGTCGCCGCGCTGATCGCATCAGCAGCATTGGTTGGTCTGGAACTGGTGTTCAGCCAGCGGCTGCAACTTGTTGTCGGTCTCTCGCCTCTGCAGGCAGGCCTGTTCATTTTGCCGATACCTGTGGCCGCTTTCATCGCGGGTCCGTTGGCGGGGTTGGCACTGCCCAGAATTGGTTCGGATCGGGTGCTGTGGACGTCCCTGCTGATGGCGGGGCTTGGAACAACGGGCTTTCTGTTGGGCTACCAGGCGGGTGCGGTGTTGCAGATCGTCGCTTTTGCCATTCTGGGTTTCGGCATTGGTGCGGCGATGACAGCCGCCTCAAGCGCGATCATGTTCAATGCTCCGGCTGATAGGGCCGGCATGGCCGCCTCGATTGAAGAAGTGTCATACGAGCTGGGAGGTGCAATCGGCATTGCGGTGTTGGGCAGCCTTATGTCGGCTGTCTACAGGACCTCCTTCGTGCTGCCGAACGGGCTTGCCGTGGCGGAATCCGCGCAGGACAGTATTGATGAAGCGCTGCTCGCCACTGAGGCACTCACGCCGGAAGCGGCATCGATGCTGGTCCATCTGGCACAAGGCGCGTTCGACAGCGCTTTTAATGTCGTACTGGCGGCTGCCGCCGCCCTACTCCTTGCAACAGCGGTTTTGATTGCATTGCTGGCCGGTCCAAACCAGCCAGCAAGAGCAACGATGAAAAATCATCAATAATAAAACGCAACTGCGGGCTCAAAAAGCGCGGATAGAGCCGACCACGTCGACCACCACATCGAGCCCGGCGAAGGACTTGGGCAGGTGGGTCGCCTGCTGCCTGCGGGAAACTGAAACGTTGAGTGCGAGGTCGTCCTGGCGGGGATTGAGGCAGATGCCGACACCCAGAAGGCCCTCCTTGTCGCCGAATTGCTCCTCAAAGGCCTTCTGGATTTCGCGCGCCTGGTCCATCGAGTGCTTCGTGCCAGCCATCCGGTACCTATATCAGCGTCACGCCCAATTGTTCAGAAACCGATGATATAGGGTTTGCCCCCGTAAATCCAAGATTTCCAGCGCCGCCGGATGCCGAACCGGCAAACAGCAATGCGACCGGACGTCCCTCTTCCTCGACGATGAGCGAGCCGCTATCCCCTGGCCTGCCGAAAGGCTGCGGCGCCATCTCGGTCTCGATGACGATCTGCCCGTCGAACCGGGCGACGCCCACGCCGACATCGACGAGATAGTTGTTGACGTTCACCGCGCGCACGCGGCCGCGCGTGTGGCGCGTCGTCCGCCCGGTCTTGAACACCCTCATGCCAGGAACGGCTTCGACCGGCGCGCTCGGCTGCAGGGTCATGGCGGCAGCCGGAGCGTCGGAACTGTCGTAGAGCGTTGCATGATCTTCAGCGCGGCCGTGATCGATGAGCGCGGCGACGGCGGCGTCCACCCGGTTCGGAAAACCGCCGAACTGGATCGGCACGAAGCGGATCAGCTCGGCAATGACGTCCGCTTCGGGCTGGCCGCCGTCACGCGCGCCGGGCTGCATGATCGTCGTGCCGACCGCAATGCCGTTGACGTCGGCCAGGACATGATTGTTGGAGAGGATGGCGTTGCGGCCGCTGAGATTGTCGCGGCAGAAGCAGCCGAGCGTGCCGGCATAGGCGACCGTCGTCGGCGAAATGCTTGCGCCGAGCCTAACGGGATCGTTGCGCCTCACGGTCCAGAGCGGCCTCTGCCGGCCGATGTACAAAACTTCCGCCTCGCCCCGGGCGATGCCGACGATTTCCTCGACCACGGCGCTCTGGACCTTGTTGCGGTTCTGCACCAGCACGGCGAGCCGGGCGTCATCGCCGCCGGTGCCTTCGGTCACGCCAAGGGCGATATCGTTGGCGCGCCGTCGTGACGGCTTTCTGGGTCGCGCAGATTTGGTCTCGAGCAGCATCGGGTCCAGGAACAGGCCCGGCGTCGCCTGTTCCAGGCCGGCTATTACCGGCAATTCGATGAAGTTGAAAATCTGGGAAAAAATTCGTGCCTGCAACTCGAGCGCGGATTCGACTCGCATATAAGCCCTCCAAGACGCCCCGCCCAGCGAATCGAAGCCTAGCAAATAAAGTCGGGCCACGGATCGACCCGCCGCATCTCAAGAGATATTTGTGGGAAAAGAGTTAATTCGCGTCACCGGGCGCGAATGCAATTTTTGCCCCACTTCCGCCGGACGTGTCGGCAAAGATTTCGGCTTCGTCGAGCTTCGAGGAGACGCCGCGCCATGCCCACTCGCCGGGACTTCCTTTCGGGCGTTGTCGCCGCACCGGCTTTGTTGCCGAATCTTGGCCATTCGGCCGAGTTTCCCGGGCAATTGCAGCTTACACCTGCCTGTGGCGATGACGACGATCTGACGCCATCTCAGACGGAAGGTCCGTTTTTCACGCCACAGAGTCCGCAGAAGCGGGATTTCGCCAGCGACGCCCCGGGCGGCGACAGGATGACGATTGCCGGCTACGTGCTGATCCGGACCTGCCAGCCCGTAGCAAAAGCGCTGGTCGAGCTATGGCATGCCGACGAGACCGGCACCTACGACACCAGCGGCTACAAACTTCGCGGACATCAATTCACCGATGCTGAGGGTCGATGGTGGTTCGACACCATCGTGCCGGGGCTTTATCCGGGCCGCACCCGCCATTATCATCTGAAGGTACAGCGCCCGGGTGGACGCGTGCTGACGACGCAGCTCTATTTCCCGGACGAACCTAGAAATCACCGGGACGGCATCTTCGATTCCGCATTGTTGCTCGACATTGCGACCACCAGCGACGGCAAGGTCGGCCGCTTCGATTTTGTCGTGGCATGACCTGCCTTGTTCGACGCCACCTTTGAACTGGCGCTCATCCTTAGTCCGTTGCGTCAGCCGGCCTGCCGGCGTCCTCAAGCGTCGAAGCGCGAGCCCTGCAATCGAAAGAGGTTGAAGGATCGCCTATATTCGTAGCTCCTCGCCACTCCACTCCGTTGAAACGACGATCTCCTTACGTACGATTATGTCCGCAAGTTCGCAATTTGCGACCAGACATTGTCCGGAACATTCTAAACCACACCTAGACCTCTAGTCCGCATGTTCGCAAAAGTTTGGCTAAGTGGATATCGCGATGATTGCCACGATTGGTGAAAAAACGATCCACAATACCGATGATGAGACTATTCGCGGATCAATTTTGCACGAAATAAGTGTCTATCTTGCCGACACCTCTCAGTTCCACGGTATTGCGCGGTTGGAACGCCCAAGAGTCCCGCAGAGCTCGCCTGGTTGCCTCCGATATCTGCATCCGATCGGCAATGCCCTGAGACTCGAGTCGGCTGGCAATATTCACTGTCTCGCCCCAAACGTCGTAGACGAACCGGCGCCGGCCGATCAGGCCGGCGATCACCGGTCCGGTGTGCACGCCAATGCGAATCCGGAAACTGTCGCTGTCGCATGCCGACTGCTTCACCGCTTGCAACATGGATTTTCCCAGCGCCACAATCTTGTCGGCATGGTCGGCCGCCGGCTCCGGAACACCGCAGGCCGCCATATACGCGTCGCCGATTGTCTTGATTTTCTCCACCGAGTGCTTCTCGGCCAGGGCGTCGAACATACTGAACAAACTGTCGAGGCGCTTGATCAATTCCGACGCCGGCAATCGTGCCGCGATCGGTGAGAACCCGACAATATCGGCAAAGAGGATGGTTACCTCATCGAACCTGTCGGCGATGATCTCCTCGCCTGCGCGCAGACGCGCGACGATCTGACCGGGCAGGATTGCATGAAGCAGCGAGTCGGCGCGCCGCTCCTCGGCCTCGATGCGTTGAAGATACTGACGTTCGCGATCAAGCCAACGCTTCCGCTCCAGGCTTGCGTTGATGCGGGCCCGCAGCAGAACTGGGTTGAAAGGCTTGGGCAAATAGTCGTCGGCGCCGGACTCGATACAGCGAACCACCGCATCAACCTCGCTCAACCCCGAGATCATTATGACCGGGATATGTCGCAGCCGATGCTCCGCCTTCAATCGCGATAGCACCTCGATGCCATTCATGTCCGGCATGAGTATGTCCAGCAGAACCAGGTCGAACTCGTGTTCGGCAAGGCGCGCCAGTGCAGACGAGCCGGATTCGGCGGTGATCACCTGATGGCCATCATGCTGCAGGCGGCGCGACAGCAGATCGCGGTTGCTTGCGATGTCATCGACCACGAGTATCCGGCCGCCATGACCGGCGCCTGCATCGCGCTCGTTCTTGATCAGCGCCCTCTCAAGCCCTACCGCGTCGATGGCCGCCCGAGCGGCGGACTGCGGTCCCGTGATGTTGCGCGAGCGAGCAAGGCCAGCAATGGCATCGACATGGGCCAACAGTTCGGCCGCTGCCGCGAGCATTACCCTGACGTCCTCCTCCAACGTGCGTTCGCGCAAGTCTTCGACTTCTTCCAGGATCATTTCGGAATAACCGATGATCGCGTTAAGCGGCGTTCGCAAATCGTGGCGCAGTCTCGCCTCTATGTCGCGTCCCTCACCGTTCCCATAGTCGGCCTTGCCATGGATCAAGCTATCGATGAGATTGTTCAATTGCCGGGCGGCCGCGCCGACCCTTTCGAGATCGGGCGCGATGTGGGCCACACCAAGCTTGCGCACCTGTTCAAACAGCAATTCCTGAAATCCGGAGATTGCTCTTGCCGGTCCGGCCAGTTGCTGCGCCAGATGGGCGGCTATTGCGTGGCGCTGGAACTCGTTCTGGGCAGTCATGTCAGCAATCCGCCGCTCGGCGCTCACCGGTTCTCAGCAAGCAAATGTTCGATTTTCTGGACAAGCCGCGACAGATCCACCGGTTTGCTGTCATAGTCGTCGCAACCCGCTTCAAGCGCCATTTGCCGGTCGCTGGTCATTGCGTGGGCTGAGAGCGCAATGACGGGGATTGCAGAGGTGGCTGGATCAGCCTTGATGCGGCGCGTCGCCTCCCATCCGTCCATTACCGGCAGGCTCATATCCATAAGCACGAGATCCGGTTTCTCCGAGACGGTGAGTTCGACGCCCAATTTTCCATTTTCCGCGATGAGGACTTCGAACCCACGCCGCGACAGTCGCCGTGAGAGCATGTCGCGGTTCATCTCATTGTCTTCCACCAGAAGTATCCTCGCCATCTCGGTGTCCTCTAACCCTCGGGCGGCCAATCTAGGCGGGAATCTGGCGCTCGAGCGCCTCGACCAGTTGGGACCTGCTGTTTGCGCCCTTGGTCACGACCGCTATCGCCCTGTCGCGCAGCCATTTGAGCTCGGTCGTCGACAAATCCTTCGACGTAACGACGACAACTGGAATGCCTTGCAGTTCAGGCACCTGCTGCATCTCGTTCATGGTCTGGAACCCGTCCATTTCGGGCATTAACAGATCGAGCAAGACCAGACGCGGCAAAAGCCGCTTCATCAATTCGAGACCGCGCACTCCGTCGCTTGCCTCGTGGACCCGCCAATCCTTTTTGACCAGGATATGCCGAAGGAAATCGCGGGAGGCCATGTCGTCGTCAATGACAAGCACATCGCGGTTGCCGCCGCCGCAGGCCTCAAGCGTTTGTATCAGTTGGTCGGTGTCGATTGGCTTCGTCAGATATTCGACGGCGCCGAGCGAAAGGCCGAGTTCGCGATCCGCAAGGATCGTCGCAAGGATCACTGGGATCTCGCAAAGGTCCTTGTCGCTCTTCAGCGCGCGCAGCACCGACCAGCCATCCTGATGCGGCATGATGATGTCGAGAATGATCGCCGCCGGCTGATGCGCCCGCGCGAGGGCTATGCCTTCTTCGCCGCTCGCCGCCTCGATCGATACCAAGCCCGCCTCCGACAATGCTTTGGCGATCACGGATCGGGCGGCTGGTTCGTCATCTATGATCAGAACCGCCTTGTCCCGGAGCGGCAGCGGCGCGGCCTCGGCAAATGATTGCTCGACAGGCTCTTTCCGGCATTTGGCCGGTATCTCCATCGTGAAGATGGAGCCTTTGCCAAGTTCGCTCTCGACCGTTACAGAGCCTCCAATCATTCGGCAGAAACTACGGGTTATACTAAGGCCTAATCCCGTCCCGCCATAATTTCGGGTGGTGGATGCGTCTGCCTGCGTGAACGCGTCGAACAGCCGCTTTTGTTGTTGCGGTGTCATTCCAATCCCGGTATCGGACACTTTGAACATCAGCCAGTCTCCATCCGGTCGCCTGTCGCGACGCACCATGAGAGTCACGAGACCGGAGTTGGTGAACTTGGCAGCGTTGCTGAGCAGGTTGAAAAGATTCTGACGCAGCTTTGTCTGGTCTGAATGCATTTCTCCGAGATCACCGTCGAGGTCCAGCACGAAGCGGTTCTGGTTTTTCGCCATCAAGGGCGTGACAGTGGCCTGGACGTCGCGCACTAGTCCGGCGACGTTGAACGTCTCCAGGAAGATTTCCATCTTGTTTGCCTCGATCTTGGAGAGATCGAGAATATCGTTGATGAGAGCCAGGAGATGGCGACCGGCCGAAGCGATCTTCTCCAGTTCCGGGACGGACTCCTGCATTTGCTGGTCGGTCGCATCTTCAATCAGCATTTCGCTATAGCCGATGATCGCATTCAACGGCGTGCGCAGTTCGTGGCTGACGGATGCGACGAAGCGGCTCTTAGCCTCATTTGTCGATTCAGCATGGCTCTTGGCTCGCTCAAGCTCGACTTGCCTCTGCTTCAACTCCGTGATGTCGGTGTACACTGCAACGGTGCCGCCGTCAGGGGTCTTGCGTTTGGTGATGCGGACCCACCGCTTGCCGAACCGCCCTTCGTGAATGGAACCTGCCGGATTCTTGTGAACGCGGAGCCTCTGGGCTACCCACTCCTCCTGCGGGGTCCCCTTCAGGTTTATCTGCCCGCTTGCCAGTCGCCGCCTCAGGATATCCTCGATGCTTTGCCCCGGAAGAGCAGCCGGTTCGTAATCGGGGAAGATTTCACAGTACTTGCTGTTTGCCAGGATGACCCTATCCTCGGAATCGAACAGAACGAACCCGTCGGAAATCGCCTCCAGTGCGGCCGCGATCGTCTGTCTTTGCCGCTCTGCCTCATCCTCCAGCTGCTTCTTCTCAATCGCGCCGGCGCGAAAGAGCCGGAGGGTGCGCGCCATCGCACCGAGTTCGTCCCGGCCCTCCACCGGTATGTCGACATCGTAGCGCCCTTCCGTCAGCTCTCCGATGACCCGGTTCAGCCGCCGCAATGGACCGACGATCGAGCGCAGAACAAGCATGGTGAGGAGCGACCCGATCAAGGCTACGATGGCTATCAGAATACCGGCTGTAGTCGCTGTTTTCTGAGCCTGCCTCACAGCCTCGTTGCGGGCCGCCTCCGCCTCGGCGCTCACCTGCTCGACGAGCTCGTTGAGGGTCGCGTCGACATTCCTGCTATGGGTGCGCGCCTCGGCGAGAAGGGCATTACCGATGATGCGGTTGTCCTGGGTATAGCTGTCCGCCGCCTCAAGTGCCGTTTTGACATAGGCGTCAGTTTCGGTGCGGATCGCCTCGACCGCCTCCGGCGATGACTTCGAAAGGCGATCCAATTGAACGAGAAGCCGTTCACGCGCCGCTTCCGCATTACGCTGGGAATTCATCAAGAGGCTGACCGACAGATCGGTGAGCCAATAGCGCAATTCGCCGAATGTCACATGCGCGGCCGAAGCCGTCGCCGCCAGATCAAAAAGGACCTTGGTCTCGGCGGTGCGGTCGGCGCTTCGGTAAAGCGCCTGTGTAAGGAGGATCGAGGATACGATGAGACTGATAAGGCCAGCGGCCGTCAGGGCGGCCACCCGCGCAGCGATCGGCAGGTTTGTCAGGCGGCTGGCGAGTGATTTCACCGCCCGGCCCGGCGCGGCTTCCATCCGGCTGCCCAACTCTCCTGCGGCGCTCATTGGAACAGGACGATGCTGATTGCGCCGCCCAGATCGCCCGCCTTGCCTCCCTCTCTCGGATATCCCGTCACGTCGATCTCGCCCTTTGGCTCGCCGTGGCAGACAAGACATGAGACCGTGTAATATTCTGGCAGCAGCATTCGGAATGCCCGGCGCCCGTCAACTTCGGTTATTTCGGTATAGGGCTGTCCCTTTGGCCGCTTCGGATCTGAAAAGACCGTTTCGATGATCTTGGCCTCCCAGGCATCGGGAAGCGATTTGCGGTTGCGCACGAGCTGCTCCGGTGCAGTCACCCGCACCCGAGCCTCGTTGCCGACCTTGGCGGCGAATTTCTCGTTCATGAGCCGGGCGAAAACTGCCGGTACGAAGCCTTTGAAGCCGATCCCCAGTCGGTTGATATCCGCCTGCTGTTCGTCGATCACCTCCCGCATCGCGTCGATCTGGGCCTCCAGCAGACGCCGATCACGCTCGGTCAATTCGCCGGACAGCGGGTCGTGGCTGGTGTTTTTCGAATAGACCGCAATCGCTTCCCTTGTAAATCGTTCGCTGTCGAGATGCTTGTCGCCCTGAGCAGGATCGTTGATGAGGGTCTGGTAGTTGGAGACGATGCTTCGGGCCGCGCTAAGCAGCTCAGCGAGACGGGTTCCCATCGCCTCGTCCTCGGTAACTCCCGCTCCGACGGCAGACGACACGACGAGCGCGCAGCCGACAAGAGCACCGGCAATGCTCCCCCGCGTCAGGATTGACAACGCGGACATCTCCGTTCCTTTCCAAGGAAGCCCTCTAGCAGCATAGCACGATAAGAGCCGAGTACGTAGCGGCAACTTCCCAATTTGGAGGAAGGCTTCTCAGAACCGCAGACGCGCCATGGTAAGCAGGTCGTGGTACGCGCCGTCGGTGAAGCCTGCCTTGACGTGCCGGCCCTCCACAACAAAGCCATGGCGGGTGTAGAGGCGGATGGCGGGTTCGTTGTCGGCATAGACGGTGAGTTCAAGGCGTTTGAGGCCGCGCCAGTTGTCGGCCACGTCGAGCAGCGCCATGAGGATTGCCGATCCGATGCCGCGTCCGACGAAATTGTCGTCGACGCCGATGACGATCTCGCCGATATGAGCCCGGCGCGGCGAGCTCTGCGCCGTCACACTGCCATGGCCGACTAGCTTGCCGTCGAGCTCGGCGACGATCCAGGTGCTTTCCGGCGTCGATTTGGAAATCCGCCGCTCCCAAGCTTCCACCGTCTCGAAAGGCATGCGCAGAGTGCCGCGGCGAAAGCCGGGCATGTTGAACATGGCGCAAAGCGCTTCCGCATCGCGGAGCCGCACCGCGCGAAGCATCGGCGACAACCGTTCGGACGAGGGCGAAGTCTTCATGGTGCCTCCGTTGAAACACGCGGGCGAGAGGCCGCATGCGCCATGCAGATGATAACGCACAATTTTCTATATCAAACGGCTTTCCGAAACCGGGCGTCGGCCCAAGAGAACAATTGTGCACTCTGCCGAACACATATGTGATGCAAGCTGCCCAAGCTTCGCATGGCCGAATGAAGCGTTTCGAAGTAGGATGGACGGATCGCCGAGGCAGGCGGCGCATGACGGCTGCACCGGATAAGGTTTACCGGCACCCTCCTCGCATGCGCGCATCAAATGCGCAGGACCTGCCAGATGGAGCAGAAGCAGAGCATCCTTTCCGGAGCCTGAACCATGAGCGAAGCTCAAGATCTGTTTGCGCATTTGCGCCAATCGGCCGATGCCGATCCGGCCGCGGTGGACGCCATCGAGAAGCTGGTTACCGACGGGGCCGATCGCCAGCTTTGTCGCGTCAATCCGCTCGCCTTCGCGGCAAAGAACGGCCTCGATGAGGAGCGAGTGGTGGCTGCCTTCCTGCATGCTGCAAGGATAGGCATATTCGATATTTCCTGGAACGTCCTGTGCCCCGGATGCGGCGGCGTGCTCGACACCAATACGACGCTGAAGACGGTGCAGCGCGAGGAATACACCTGCGCCCTGTGTGCGACCGGCTATTCACCGACCCTCGATGAAATGGTAGAGGTGACCTTCACCGTCAGCCCGAGGGCGCGCAAGATCGAGGCGCACAACCCACACCAACTGCCACCGATGGAGTATTTCCGGCAGATCTATTGGGGCTCCGGGGTTGATCTGCCCGACGAAAATTACGAAGCGATCGTCGATTCCTTCGTGCTGGAGGATGTCGAGTTAATGCCGGGCGAAAAGGCGGTGCTTTCGATCCAGCTTCCGCCCGAGTTCATCATCGTTTTCGAACCGGTCACCCATTCGGCGCAATTTCTCGATGTGAGCGGTGAACCAACCCGCGAACGCCAGAGCCTGTCGCTGGTGTTCGACCGCGACCATGTTCACAGCCAAATGCTGGAAATGCGTCCGGGGCCATTGCGCATTGCGCTGGAAAGCCGAGCGGAGACCCGCGTGCTACCGACCGTCTTCAGGGCCAGCGAGGCGTTGCATGGGCTGCTCGGACGGCGCAGACCTTTCCTGACCGCCAAACGGCTGCTGACCAACCAGACCTTCCGCGATCTTTATCGGACCGACACGCTCGACGTCGATCAGCGGCTGAAGATCACCAGCCTGACCTTCCTGTTCACCGATCTTCGCGGTTCGACCGAACTCTACGAAAGGGTCGGCGACCTGACCGCATTCGATCTAGTGCGCGCGCATTTCCAGGTGCTGCATGAGATCGTGGCGGCGGAGGCGGGCGCGGTGGTGAAGACGATAGGCGATGCGGTGATGGCGACCTTCCCAACCCCTGACCGCGCCATCGCGGCCGCCCTCAGGATGCGTGAAGCCATGCGCGCACTTAACGACAAGAGCGGCCGCGAGGACCTGCTTTTGAAGATCGGCGTGCACGCCGGCCCCTGCATCGCCGTGTCGATGAACGAGCGCCAGGACTATTTTGGCCAGACGGTCAACATCGCCTCACGCGTACAGAACCTTGCCAATGCGCAATCGATCTTCGTCACCGGCGCGGTAGTCGACGACAACCTGACTGCCGATCTGCTGCATCGGAAGGAACTGACGCCTGTGCCGCATGGCGTGTCCTTGCGGGGCATCGAGCGCGAGATACCGGTCTATACGATCCCGTGAGAACTTGCGCCGGTATAGGATTTGAACCAGGCGACAAAGTCGGCAATGCCCTGTTCGAGGACGATCTTCGGCCGGAAGGCGAGATCCCGCTCGGCAAGCGAGATGTCGGCGAAGGTCCGCAAGACATCGCCTGACGGCTTCGGGCGCATTTCCATGATCGCCTTGCGTCCAGCAGCCTTTTCGATTGCCGCAATGAAATCGAGCAGCATGACCGGCGAATTGTTGCCGAGATTGTAAATCGGCGCCGTCTCGTCGGGCTTGCTCAACATGCGGTCGGCGGCGGCGGCGATCCCGTCCACAATGTCGTCGACATGTGTGAAATCGCGCTGCATCTCACCATCGTTGAAAACCGAAATTGGCCTGCCGTTGAGGATCGCTTCCGTGAAAATCCATGGCGCCATGTCGGGGCGGCTGTAAGGGCCATAGACGGTGAAGAGCCGCAGGCCGGTGGAGCGGATGCCGTAGAGGTCGCCATAGGCGTGGGCCAGCAACTCCCCTGCCCGCTTAGTTGCGGCATAGACGGAAACCGGACAGTCGACGCGGGCCGTCTCGACGAAGGGCACGGTATCACTGGCGCCGTAGACGGAGGAGGAACTGGCATAGACGACTGCCGGGCGTTTCGGCAGCCGCGCGGCAAGTTCAAGGATCGCGACCTGGCCTGCGACATTCGCCTCGACATAGGCAAAGGGATTTTTCACCGAGTAGCGGACGCCGGCCTGGGCGGCGAAGTGGACTATAAGGTCCGCATCCAGGGCATCCGCTCCGATCGCCTCGGCAAGATCGCGCCGAGCGATGTCGATTTGCCTGAAACGGAAGCCTTTTTCGGACCGAAGCAGGTCCAGCCGATCCTGCTTTAGGCGTACAGCATAATAGTCGTTCAAACTGTCGAGACCGAGAACCTCATCTCCCCGACGCAGAAACCGAAGAGCCGCATGGTAACCGATGAATCCTGCCGCTCCCGTCAACAGAACCTTCATCGCCTCCTCACGATCATTTTGTTTGCCGCGGCCGTCCGGCAAATCATCCGAAGTATATTCTCTACAGCGACGGGGTACGATTGAACACTGACCTAAGCCGAAAATCGGAATCGATTTTGCCCAGGGATTATGCGTCGATCGCAACGTTACCGCACTGCTTGCGGCCCGAAGGGACCGGCGGCGCCGTAGCGATGAAATGACCGGCAGACCTTGGAAGACAGACGCGGCTATGTTCAGGGAACCCGTCCATGAAGCTCAGTATTTTTGGGACCGGCTATGTCGGTCTGGTCACCGCGGCGTGCTTTGCCGATGTTGGTCACGAGGTGCTGTCGATCGACATCAATGAGCAGAGGATAGCGGCGCTGAGGCGGGGCGAAGTGCCGATCTTCGAGCCCGGCCTCAAGGAACTGGTCATCCGCAATGCCGAAGCTGGCCGCCTGGCGTTTTCCACCGATGCAGGCGCCGGCGTGCGCTTCGCCGAGCTGATATTCATCGCGGTGGCAACGCCATCGAACGGAGACGGCTCAGCCGATCTTAGCCATGTGCTGAGCGTGGCCCGCACGATCGGCCAACACATCGACGGCTATAAGATCGTCGTCGGGAAATCAACCGTACCGGTCGGCACCGCGGACCTGGTCGAGGTCACAATCACCGAGACAATGAGGACGCGCGGCGCGAATTACCCGTTCGACGTCTGCTCGAATCCGGAATTCCTCAAGGAAGGAAATGCGGTGGAGGACTTCGCCAAGCCTGCCCGCATCGTCATCGGCACGGAATCGGAAACCGTACTCAAGGTAATGCACGAGTGCTACGCGCCCTACAATCGCAATCACGACAAGCTGATGAGCATGGATGTGCGCTCGGCGGAGCTGACGAAATATGCCGCCAATGCGATGCTGGCTACGAAAATAAGCTTCATGAATGAGATGGCCAACATCGCCGAACGGCTGGGCGCGGACATAGAGGAGGTACGCAGGGGCATCGGCTCTGACCCGCGCATCGGCTTCCAGTTCATTTATCCCGGCTGTGGCTATGGCGGATCATGCTTTCCCAAGGATGTGCGGGCGTTGGTGAGCACGGCCAGGCTGGCCGGCGTAGAGGCAGAACTGCTCCAGGCCGTCGAGCGCGTCAACAACACGCAGAAGCATGTCCTGTTCGACAAGCTGCTGCAGGTTTTCAACGGAGATTTGAAAGGCCGGACGTTTGCGCTCTGGGGGCTAGCCTTCAAGCCGAATACCGACGACATGCGCGACGCGCCAAGCAGGATCCTCATGGAAGCGCTGTGGGATGCCGGGGCCAAAGTGCGGGCATTCGACCCGGAGGCGATGGAGGAAGCCCATCGCCTTTATGGCGACCGTACGGATCTGGTGCTCGCCGCAAGCCCGCAGGATGCCGCCAAAGAGGCGGATGCGCTGGCGATCTGCACCGAGTGGAAGCAGTTCCGTATCGCCGATTTCGGGTGGCTGAAGGCGAATCTGCGCAATCCGGTGATCGTCGACGGCCGCAATCTCTATGATCCCTTGCAGCTACAACGGCACCATCTGCTCTACTACGCTGTCGGTCGCGGCGACTCCGTTTGCCACAACGGCTCCGCTATGACGACATTGCCGAAGCAGGAGGCAGCATAGAGCGCCGTGCGTTACTCTTTCCGAACATCGATTCGGTTTTTCGGCCGATGCGCTAGTTTCAGCGGTACGGATCGGCGGCGTCGCGCAAACCGTCGCCAAGGAAGTTGAACGCCAGTATTACCAGAATGACCGGCACCATCGGCAGCAGAAGCCATGGGTAGAATGCGATCACGCTGACGCCGCGCGCTTCGGTCAGCAGGATGCCCCAACTGGTGATGGGCGGCCTGAGACCGAGCCCGAGAAAGCTCAGCGCCGTCTCGCCGAGTATCATTCCGGGTATCGATATGGTTGCGCTCGCGATCAGATGCGACATGAAGCCGGGGATCAGATGTCGGCCGATGATGCGGCTGCTCTTCGCGCCCATCAGTTGAGCGGCAAGAACATAGTCCTCCTCGCGCAGCGCCAGGAGCTTGGAACGCACTGCCCGCGCCAGGCCGGTCCAGTCGAGCAGCCCGAGGATCACGGTGATGCCGAAATAGATCAGTATCGGGCTCCAGGTGATCGGCATGATGGCTGCCAGCGCCAGCCACAAGGGGATGCTGGGGATCGATTGCAAAACCTCGATGATGCGCTGCACGACGAGGTCGAACGTGCCGCCGTGATAGCCGGCTAGGCCACCGATAATGATGCCGAGGATGAAGCTGAAGCCGATACCGACGAGACCGATCGTGAGCGAAATACGGGCGCCGTAGATGATGCGCGACAGCACATCGCGCCCGAGCCTGTCGGTGCCGAGCAGGAAGAGCTGGCCATCGACCGCCGGACAGACAAGGTGCCGATCACCTTCAATGAGTCCCCAGAACTTGTAGGTATCGCCGCGGCAGAAGAAGCGGATCGGCTGGACGTCGCTCCTGTCGTCGGAATATTCACGCTTCAGGGTATCCATATCGAGCGTCATGTTCCGGCCATAGACGAACGGACCGACGAACCGGCCTTCGTGGAGCAGATGGACGCGTTGCGGCGGCGAATAGATGAAATCGACGTTGCGCGTGTGCAGATTGTAGGGCGCCAGAAACTCGCAGATCAGGATCATGAAGTAGAGCACGGCGAGGAATATGCCGGATGCGACGGCAAGCCTGTGCTGCTTGAATTTCCACCACATGAGACGGGTTTGCGACGCCTGATAGACGCGGGCCTGCTCTTCCGTCATGACCTCGACGGATTGCGGGTCGAACGGGGCGTCCGAGACGTAGTGATGAAGCGGAGCGCCGGGTGCGGGGAGCGGCGAGTTCATTTGGTGCTACCACCCTGCAGCCTGATCCGCGGATCAAGAAGCGCCAGCGCCAGGTCGGAGATCAGGACGCCGATGACGGTCAGGAAGGCCAGGAACATCAGGAACGATCCGGCAAGATACATGTCCTGGCTTTGCAGCGCCTTGATCAGCATCGGGCCGGTGGTTTCCAGCGACAGCACGATGGCGGTGATTTCCGCGCCCGAGATGATGGCCGGCAGGATCGACCCGATGTCCGAGATGAAGAAATTGAGCGCCATGCGCAGCGGGTATTTGACCAGTGTGCGGAACGGATGAAGGCCCTTGGCGCGCGCGGTGGTTACATATTGCTTGTGAAGCTCATCCAGAAGATTGGCGCGCAGGCGCCGGATCATGCTTGCCGTTCCCGCCGTGCCGATGATGATCACTGGAATCCAGATATGTTCGAGGATGGATTTCGCCTTGTCCCAGCTCATCGGCTGCTCAAGAAACCTCTGGTCCATCAGATGGCCGATAGAGGTTCCGAACCAGATATTGGCGAAATACATCAGGATGAGCGCCAGCATGAAGTTGGGGATGGCGAGCCCGAGGAGGCCGAGAAATGTCAGCCCGTAGTCGCCCCAACTGTATTGATGGGTGGCTGAATACATGCCGATCGGAAAGGCGATGATCCAGGTGAAGACGATGGTGACGAACGACACCAGCACCGTCAGCCACATGCGGTCGCCGACGACGGCGCTGACCGGCATCTCATATTCGAAGGAATAGCCGAAATCGCCCTGCAGCATGCCGGCGAGCCAATAGAAGTAGCGGACGACGGGGGGCTTGTCGAAGCCGTATTCGGTGCGCAGCATCTCGATGCGCTCGGAGTCGACACCCTCGCCTTGGGCCCGCAATTCGGCGACATAGCTGTCGAAATAATCCCCCGGCGGCAGTTCGATGATGGTGAAGACCAACGCCGATATGATCAGCAAGGTCGGGACCATCACGGCGACGCGCCAGAGTATGTATCGCAGCACGGTCAGGGTTCTCCGCCGAGCCAGAATGTGTCCGGCATATAGACGCCAAGATAGGCGGTCGGGTCGAAGCCGTAGAGCCCGTGTTCGGGCAGGTTGCGCAATCGGGAGGAAGACAGCACCGGCTGCAGCGTCGCGTTGACGATGCCGATTGAGAAGACCTGGTCGGTGTAGATGTGAAGCATCGAGTGCCAGATTTCGGCCCGCTCCCGCGATTCCATGGTTTGGCGCCACCGCTTGAGCAGTTCGAGCAATTCGATCGCCTCGGGAATGTCGGGCGGCTCGCCGATGGTGCCATGCGCCAGATAGTGGGCGCCCCATAGCGGCCACTGCAACTGATCGTCGGCCGTGGGAGCCAGTTGAGCGGGATTCATGTCGGCGGTGGGTACGCCATTGTCGATGCCCGACCACATGGAGACCATGATCTGGCCGCCCATCGCCCGGCTGCGAAAGACGTCGCGCTGGGAAGCCCGGATGAACAGAGTGATGCCGACCTTGCGCCAGTGATCGGTCACCAGTTCCAGCACGTCGGTCTCGAGCGTGCTTTCGCCGGCGGTTTCCACGACGATCTCTGCCTCGCGGCCATCGGGCAGGACACGCATGCCATTCGCACCCACTTTAAGACCCGCTTCATCGAGCAGCGCGCTGGCCTGCTCCGGGTCATGGTCGATCCAGGCCTTGGCGAATTCGGGACGGTAGAGCGGGCTTTCGGAAAGAACGGTATCGGCGCTTTCCTTTGCCAGTCCGTAAAACACCGCCATGTTGATTTCGCGCCTGTCGATGGCGAGGGAAAGGGCGCGGCGCACGCGAACATCGCGCAGCAGCGGGCGCCAAATCGGATCGCCGCAATTTAGGTTCGGCAGCAGCGCCAGGCGCGAGCCCTGGGTTCTCTTCCACAGGCGGACTTTCACGGGATAGCGCTTCTCGGCATCCTTCAGGAAGGTGTAGTCGGTGAAATCTATGCCGACACATTGCAGGTCGCTTTCACCGGCGCCGGTCTTGGCGGCGATGATGGCGGAAGAACTGACATTCAGGATGAAGCGGTCGATATAGGGAAGCTGCAGCCCATGCTCGTCCACCCGATGGAAGTAGGGATTGCGCTCGAAGACAAACCGTTCAGCGGGCGGTGTTGTCCTGTTTCGCCACGGATCAAGGGTGGGCAGATCGGGATTTTCGGGGCGATATTGCCGCGACATGCGGATGTGGAGCAGTGTCCAGGTGCGGGCGCGCGCCTCCTTCATCAATTCAGTCAGGCGAGCCGGAGCCTGGTATTTCTTGTGGAACTGCTTGAGATAGGCAGCCGGAAGCACAAGGCTCAACGACTGGGCGGCAGCCAGTTTTGGCAGGAAGCTCGGATTGGGCGTATCCCAGGAATAGCGCACCGTCAGCGGATCAACGATTTCGAAGCGAGCAGGCTTGCCGCGAACCACAAGGATCATGGGCATCCCGCCCGGCGTAAGCTCCTCGTTCAGCAGCACGTCCTCCCAGCAATAGCGGAAGTCTTCGACGGTAAGAGGGCTGCCGTCGGACCATTTGTGCCCTTCGCGGAGCCTGAAGGTAAAAATACGGTCCTCTTTAACCTCATAACTTGCAAGGATATCCGGGACCAGGTTGAGCTTCTCGTCGTAGCCGACCAGCCGCGCATAGCCATAGATGGTCATCAGCCTGATATCTTTCTGGCTGCCGATCAGCGTTCGTATCACGCCGCCATGCTGCCCGGGCAGCCTGCCCATGGCGCCGAGCTTCACGAGCCGCGGCGTCCTTGGCAGGCGCTGTGCGAGTTCGGGCAGCTTTCCTTGTTCGATCAGCGATCGGAAATAATCCGGTTCCCGCGCGGCCGCACCGAGTGTGCCCGGCAGAAAAGCCGCAGCAATGAGGCCAAGTGCGGTTCGCCGGTCCATCAAGCGCGCAACTCCCGAATATCGGCGGTTGGCCGGGCAAGCACGAGATGACCGCCGCCGAGATCGATCGGTGCCAAAACGCCCTCTTTGCCTTCGTCGCGGAATTGCGGCCCCCAGGCGCTCGTGTCGGAAGCACCGCTGAGCGTGAGGGTGGTGAAGTCCATCGGCCGGTCGAGATCCGGAAACGGCACGGCGGCAACCAGCGAGCGCGTGTAGGGATGAACTGGCTTGCGGAGCAGGATTTCGCGTGGCGCCAGCTCCACGATGCGCCCGCCGCACATGACCGCGATGCGGTCGGCCATATAATCCACAACCGCCAGATTGTGGGAGACGAACAGATAAGTGAGGCCGAGTTCCTTCTGCAAATCCTTCAGAAGATTGAGGATCTGGGCCTGCACCGACACGTCGAGCGCCGAAACCGGCTCGTCGCAGATCAAGAGGTCCGGACCGAGCGCCAGTGCGCGCGCAATGCCGATACGCTGGCGCTGACCACCGGAAAAACTGTTGGGATAGCGGCTGATGAAGCGCTGATCGAGGCCGATCGCCTGCATCAGCGTCTTCACCATGGCCAGCCGTGACCGGGTGTCGCCGCGTTCGTGGATTTCCAGTGGCTCGCTGAGAATGTTCTGCACCGTCATGCGCGGCGAAAGCGACGAGACCGGATCCTGGAAGACCATCTGGATCTTGGTGCGTAGTTCATGCAGCACCGGCCCCTCGGCCGCCAGCACATCGATGGGACCATCGCTGCCGTTGAAGACGACCGAGCCGCCGTCCGGCGTTATCGCGCGCATGAGGATCTTGGCGACGGTGGTCTTACCGGAACCGCTTTCGCCGACCAGCCCGAGGCATTCGCCACGCCATATGTCGAAGTCCACGCCGTCCACGGCGCGAACGATGGTCTTGTGCTCCTGCCCCAGCCATCCGGATTTGCGGGTTGTGAAAGACTTGGTCAGCCCTTTGACCGACACCAGAATGTCCGGGCCGTTCGATCTCGGCGGCTTGCGCCTGCCCAGTAGATTTTCGACATTCACCGGCACCTCGCGCAGGGCCTTCAGCCTTTCACCCGGTTTGAGGTCGAAATGCGGGACGGCCGCCATCAGGCCCTTGAGATAGGGATGGCCGGGCCGCCGGAAGATCGCCTCGACCGGCCCTGCCTCCATGATCTGGCCGTGATAGATGACCACCACTTCGTCGGCGACATTCGCCACCACGCCCAAATCATGGGTGATGAGCAGCATGGCCATGTTGAGTCTGGTCTGAAGCTCGCGCAGCAATTGCAGGATCTGCGCCTGGATGGTGACGTCAAGCGCCGTCGTCGGCTCGTCGGCGATCAGCAGCGCCGGCTTGCAGATCAAGGCCATGGCGATCATCGCGCGCTGCCGCAGGCCGCCTGAGAGCTCGAAAGGATACATGTGATAGGCCCGCCGAGGCTCGGGGAAGCCAACCAACCCGAGCATTTCCTCGGTTCGCTCCTTTCGCTCCGCCGCCGACAGCGGAGTGTGGATTTGCAAAGCCTCGCTGACCTGGTCGCCGATCGTATGCAGCGGCGAAAGCGACGTCATCGGCTCCTGGAAGATGTTGCCTATGCGGCTGCCGCGCAACGCCCTGATTTCCGGTCCGTCTCGCCGCATCTTGAGAATATCGACCTGCCGGCCGGAATTGTTTGGATCGGAAAACAGGATACGGCCGCGCACCCGCGCTGATGGCGGCAGAATGCCCATGACTGCCTGACCGGTCACCGATTTGCCGGAACCGGACTCGCCCACCAGAGCGGTGACCTTGCCGGGAAGGACGCGCAGGCTGGCACCTCTGACCGCGTGGATGGGTCCGCCCATGATGGCGAACGAAATGCCCAGGTCTTCGATTCGCAGAAGATCAGCGCCTGAGTCCATTCTCACACTGCCCCGCGTCCGGTGAGGAAAGAGACTATCGTACCCTCACCTGCCTGCCTAGGTAGCCAAAATGCGGGTTCCTGGTCACGGAACGGGACAGGAACTGTCGTCCAGAACATCCGCGCAATGCGGCGATCGGCGAAATTCGTCATAGTAGAGGGTCCATTCGCCGGAATGTGCGGCGCGGTAGGGACCGAACTTGAAGTACTGGTTTTTGCCCAATCCCTTATCCGCGTGGCCGATATGGCCCTTGACGGTGATGATCGGCTTGCCGTTGGCAAGAAGCTCTATGTGGCCGGTGCCGTCCGGGCCCGGTTTGCTGAAGACGGCAAAATCGATCCAGCCCGAATCCGGCGACGGCAGCTCGTTGCCGTAGCGCGTGACGGTGATCGCGTCGGTGCAATCCTGGAACAGCTCGCCATCTGCCTCCACCCAGGTGGGGTCGGCAGCGACCAGCGCGCGCATCTGGTTGGTTTCCGGACGAAGCCAGACTGGCGTTTCGTTGGCGGCGCATGCGGCGGGGCCGTCTCCCGACCTCTCGGATTGAGGCAGATAATTGGTCTCGACCGTCGCGAAGAGCTTGCCCCGCCTCATCCGCAGGGCAAGAAATGGGCTGAAATCGCCTTCGGCGCCTGGTTCTATCTCGCGCTTCCACTGGGCAACCAGAAAACGATGATCGTCGCGCGGAATCGGGTTGACGAATCTGATCGAAAACCCGTACCAAACACCCTCATCATAGGGCACGCGCAGTTCGGTCTTCTCCCAGATTTCGGCGCGTTCGCTGCAGCCGTCGCTCGAAGCGGGGCACACCGGCTTGACGCTGAGCTTGATCGCGCCTGCGCCATCTCGCTTCACCTTTCGCTGGAACTCGACGGTTCCGGCGCTTTGTTCGAAATTCTCGCGATAGTAGAGGCCGCCCTCGGCTGAGAAATCCGACCCGTCAAATCCGTCGCGCAGCACCTGGCTGGCAGGTGCGGCCGCCTGGCTCCAGATGCAAAAGACGGCGGCAAGGCCGATCATCCTCCTCATGTTCATTGGCGTTCCTTTGCGTCCGGTGCGGAAAGCCTGCTGGCATCACGGTGGAGCAGCATGACCTGCTCGGCGTCCGACATCGCGTGGATCGCCTCGAGGCCGTCCTCATCGTCAGCAAGGGTCGCGTCGTCCAGTTCCGGAGAAAGAACTGTCAGCTTCTGCCTTATGCCCGCCAGCTTCTCCCTGCCGAGCGTCACCCAGCCTTCGTCGCCGCAATAATCGGCGAAGTCCTTGCTGGCGATCAGACGATAGGAATACTTCTTGGTCAGCATCTGCAGCCGCTGGACTTCATTTACCGCCGATCCGAAAACCGAGAAAGTCAGCCGATCGGATAGGCCGACATTGCCGAACATGACATTGCCGATATGCAGGCCGATGCCATAGCCGATCTCTTCCAGCCCTTCGCGCTTTCTGCGAGCATTCAACCCTGCCATGCGGGAAGTCGCCTTCGAGGCCGCGGCAAGTGCGGCCTGGCAGGCGGCCTGCGATGGAGCCCGATGCCGTTCACACGGATAGACCGCCAGAAATCCGTCGCCGAGAAAGCTCAGGATCTGGCCGCCAGCCCGGTTGAACGGAGCCGCGATCGCGTCGAAAAACTGGTTGAGCGTCGCGATATAGACTTCCCGGCCGGTCGTTTCGGCGAGCCGGGCCGAACCGCGCATGTCGGCCATCACCAGCACGGCGCGGATGGTATCGCCTTCGCCACGCTTGATCTGGCCGTTGAGCACGCGCTTGCCCGCGTCGCCGCCCAGATAGGTTTTCAGCATGTTGTCGGCGAGTTTGTTGAGCACGGCCATCTTGCTTGCGACGGCCAAGTGACTCTGGATGCGCAGCAGCGCCGCAATCATGCTGTCACTAAAGCCTGCCGGACTGTCGGTCGACCATGAACCCATCATTCCTTGGCTGGAGTCGCCGCCGAACGAATGGACGAAGGCGATGTAATCGGTAACGCCCAGAAGTTTGAGGTCCTCGAATATGGGAAACTCCGAAGGTGTTGAAGGATCGATGCGCCGGCGTAGATGGTCGAGCTTATTGCTGAGCAGATGATAGTAGGGACTGCGCACGAATCGTTCCGACGGCTCTCCCGGACCCTTGCGGAGGCCTTCTATCTCGATGCCGTGGCCACGTTCCCAAGTGAAGCCGAGCGCATCGTAAAGCGGATGCAGCATGGCAAAGCTCAGATGCACCCGGACGAGCGGCAGACCGGCCGCGGCAAGCCTTTCGCAGAAGCCGCGCACCATGGCTTCAAGCTCGTCGCCGGCCAACGATGAGCTAGTCAACCAGTCGGCCACCTTGTCAATCAGGGTGGCCGAGATATCGGTCTGCGCTGCGCTCATGGTCCCGGACCTCACAAGCGGATGCCAGACAGGCGGCACCCTTGACCTCAAAGTTGAGCTTAGCGAAGCCGGGATCGGGAAGGAAGCCGCCATTCAACCTTGCAGCCAGGCATGCAATTGATGTTATGTTGAAATTGGATGCTCGAACTCAGCGTGCTAGGCTTGGAGCCGATGCGAATTGCCTTTTACGCACCGCTGAAATCGCCAGATCATCCGGTTGCATCGGGCGACCGGCAGATGGCGCGGCTGCTGATCAACGCGTTGCGACGCGGCGGCCATCATGTCGAACTGGTTTCGCAAATGCGCGGCTATGTTCGCCAGCCGGATCGGGAATGTCTGGACGCGATCAAGGCTGAGGCCGAGACTGAGATCGACCGGTTGACCGGACTTTGGAAGCGCGGCCGCAAGCCCGATCTCTGGTTCTGCTATCATCCCTACTACAAGGCGCCGGATCTGATCGGGCCAGCACTGTCCGCAAGGTTCGCCATTTCCTATGTGACGGCGGAAGCATCCTATTCGCGGCGACGCAATCTCGGCTCTTGGGCGGAGACGCAAAGGCTGGTGGCGGCTGGGGTGGAGCAGGCGGCGCTGAACATCTGCTTCACAAAGAGGGATCGTGAGGGACTCTCCATTGTCGCGCCCGGCGCGGTGCTCGGCATGTTGCCGCCCTTCATCGATACGTCTCCTTTCGTGAAGCTGGCGCCTAGCCCCTGCCCTTCGCGTCTGGTGACCGTCGCCATGATGCGGCCGGGCGACAAGCTTGAAAGCTATCGGATGCTTGCGCGGGCACTCCAGTTGATTGCAGATCCAGACTGGTCGCTTTCCGTCGTCGGAGACGGGCCAAGTCGGGCCGAGGTCTTCGCACTTTTTGCCGGTATTCCGTCGGAGCGCATCACATGGCACGGCGAGGTGGAGCCCGACGAAGTGCCGGCGATACTTTGCCAGGGCGGCATCTATGTCTGGCCCGGCTACGGCGAAGCCTATGGGGTGGCTTATCTCGAAGCGCAGGCAGCGGGACTGCCTGTAGTGGCGCAGAACGTTGCCGGCGTGCCGGAGGTGGTGCGGAACCGGCGAACCGGCCTTCTGACAGCTCCCGACGACGTGCCGGCATTTGCTGCAGCCATCGCAAGCCTGCTGACGCATAACAACGAGAAGGCGGCGATGGCCGAAGCTGCGCGACGGTTCGTGCTGGAGGAGCGCTCGCTCGAAATTGCCTCCAAACGTTTGGCCGAGCTTTTCCGGAAAGCCGGCGTGTCATGACGACCGATGTGGCCTGGCTGCCGCTCCGACAGGAACTCGCGCGATGGCGGCACGCCGGCCGTACCGCCGAGTTCTGGCTGAGGGACGATGACGCCATCGAACCAACTCCGGCGCTCGGCCGACTGCTCAGGCTCACCGGTGAATTTGCCGTGCCGGTGACGCTGGCGATCATCCCGGCCTACACCGGCGAAGCCCTCGCAAGCAGCCTGGAAGCCGCGCATACTTCGGTCGCGGTTCACGGCTGGTCGCACCGGAACCATGCGGTCGACGGCGAGAAAAAACAGGAGCTGGGGCCACATCGGCCAGGTGATGTCGTGTTTGAAGAACTGTCGCGCGGACTAACGCAAGTCAGGCGGCTCCATGGCCAGCGCGCGCTGCCGATGCTGGTGCCGCCATGGAACCGGATCGAATCTGGTCTGCTGGCCGGTCTCGGTTCGATCGGATTTAAGGCGCTGTCGGCGTTCGGCCCCCCGCGCAACGCGCCCATTTTGGTGATCAACAGCAATGTCGATATCATCGACTGGCACGGCACACGCGGCTGCCGCGATCACACCATGCTTGTTCGGGAGGTCACCGCGCAGCTTGGTCGCGCGTTCGACGGTGGCGATCCGGTCGGCCTGTTGACACATCATCTGCTGCACGATGAAGCGGCATGGTCGTTCCTGCAACGCCTTTTCGAGACGACAGCGCGGCAGGGTGGCAAATGGCGATCCGCCAAGGAACTGCTCGAAGGAAGTGATTAGACTAGCTCAGGCGCGCAAACTCCAGCGTCTGGCCGTCGCGCGCGGCAAAGGCGCCGGCGAACGCGCCGCTGGCGTTGCGTTCCAGCACTTCAAGCTCGGCGTCGGTGCGCGTTGGATCATGATGGAACAGAGCAAGGCCCCGGGCGCCGGCCGCCTTGCAGAGCTTGACGCCCTGCTGCCAGGTGGAATGGCCGAAGCCGTAGCGGCGCGGCATTTCCTCCTCGGTATAGGTGCAGTCATAAATGACCAGATCGGCATCCCTGATCAGGTCGAGCACAATCGGATCAAGCTTGCCGGGTTCGTGTTCGGTGTCGCTGATGAGGGCCATGACGCGGCCGCCCCATTCGACACGGTAGCCGATACAGCCATCGGGATGGTTGAGGCTGCCGGTTCGAATGGTGATGCCGTCTCGCGGATGCAGCACCTCGCCCGAGGTGAAATCGCAGGAAATCAAGTTCGCCCGGCAAACATCAAGCCTTGCCGGAAACCATGGCGAGCGCATGAATTCCTCAAGCATCTGAACGGTTGTCATGCGTCCGGCAAGATGGCCCGACCAGACTGAAATGCGGATGTTCTCGTCGTACAGCAGAGCGAAATAGGGAAAGCCCAGAATGTGGTCGTAATGGCAATGCGTGAAAAACAGGTCGAGCTCAGTCAACTTGGCGCGCCGCAAGGCCTTGCTGGCTGACCTCAATCCGGAGCCGGCATCGAACAGAAGCGTGTGCCGGCCGCATCGCATTTCGACACAGGCGGTGTTGCCGCCGAAGCGCAGGAACTCCGGCCCGCAAACAGGAATGCTGCCGCGTACCCCCCAAAACCTGACCTGCAAGGCGTCGTCGACCATGCGCGCTAGTTTTTGCTTCGGGCGTCGATCAGCTCCGTGGTTGTCTGGCTAAGCCGATTAGCCAGGACCCGAAGCATTTCGATCGTCATTTCAGGAAACTCCTTCAGCAGCCGCAGGAAATGTTCCTTGCGGATGCGCAGCGCCTCAAGCGGGCCGGCCGCACGCACCGTGGCAGTGCGCGAGACGTCGCACAAAATGGCGATTTCACCGACGATCGAATTGGGCTGCGCTTCAGCTACTTTGATCTGACGGCCCGAGGAGTCGACCAGGATCTCAGCCGTACCGGACAGAATAAGGTAGGCTGCGTCTCCCTCCTCGCCTTGACGGAACAGAATCTCGCCGTCGCTGTAGCTGACGCGATCGGAGGTAAAGGCGAGAAGCTTGAGCTTGGCCGGCTCGACGCCCGAAAACAGCGGCACCCGCTGCAGCATTCCGACTTCATCCTTGAGAAGCATTGCCTGAACCTTCCCCGAATTTCCGTTGTCGGAGCTGCTATGACAGCAGCTCCTTAAAGATACCGCTTCCGTTCACAAGTGTCTCGTGCGTTCCGTCCTGCACCAATTTGCCCGCGTCGAAGACGACGACACGGTCGAACATCGCCGCCATGGCCGGGTGCGCGAGGACCCAGATGATGGCCGGCTCCTGGCCGTCACGGCGCGCCTCCTCAAGAACGTTGCGCAGCACCTGGTCCTGCGCGCGCTGGTCAAGAGCCGACAGGGGGCGGTTCAGGATGAGAAAATCGGCGCGTTTGAGCAGGGCGCGGGCAACGTCGAGCTTTTGACGCTGACCGCCAGGAAGACGCCTGCCGCCTGTCCCGACGTTGAAATCCAGCCCGACGTCCAGGACCTCGGCGTAAAGACCGAGCGAATCCAGAATCTCGTAAAGGATCGAGCGGATACGTTCCGGCGCCTCGGGATGGTTGTGGCCGACCCGTCCGAACAGCACATTGTCCATGAGGGTGGCATTGGTGATGTAGCGGCGCGGGTCATATCGCTCAATGGCATGCTCCAGCTCGCTTGGCAGGTTTTCGTAGAAGCGATTGCGCGCCTCGACGATCTTGCTCATCAGTTCCTCGTTCAGCAGACCGAAACGGTGACGGGGCTCGATATAGGCGAAACTCAATGTGACGATCAGCGCGCGATCGCTTTCGGAGACGGTTTCATATGGCCGGTCCTCGAGCTTTTGCGACAGGGCCTGATAGGCCGGTATTTCCTCCGCGCTCATGAAGGCAAGCTGCTGGAAGAAGGGATGATCGGGCGGCAGATCGCTGAACAGCTCGATCACCTGCCGGGCGATCTCCAGGCCCATTTCATAGAGCGTCCGGTCGAGCCCGGCTTCCTTTAGAACCGACGAGAAGTAGGGGTTGGCCGCAAGTGCGCCGTCGGCAAGCTGCGGGCCGGCCGGCGCGCCAAAGAGCAGGTTCTCACCGACGGTCGCTTCCTTGTTGTAGGCGCCGGGCTCGAAGGGAACAACCAGTCCTTTCAGGCTCTCATCCCGCAACCGCTTGCGCAAGGCGAGACGCAGTTCAACGATGCGTCCGACCAGCTCGCTGTGACGGGTCGCATCGACTGGCGAACGCAAGCCGAGATCCAGTATGTCGCGGGAAAGGATAACGGCATCGAGCACCCGGCGGATGGCAGGAAACAGATCGTGCGGACCTGTTGCGCCGGCCGCCGCATAGTCGATCCAGTCGCTGCGGAAGTCGAAGTGAGGGTTGCCGGCCCTGGCCGCCTCGTTGACATCCCAGCGGCGGCGGGTGGCCGCTTCGCCCTCATAGATAGCCTCTTTCAGCGGCGCGTGTTTGAGACCGTAGAGCAGGTTGTCGCGCAAGCTTCCCTGGGACAGGAACACGTCGGATGAGGCGTAGGATATGCGACGTCCCGTCACCGCCTCGGGCAATTCGAACAGGTCGGCATTGCCGATGACGATCTTGCCGGTTTGCGGTCGGCTAAGGCGGGCGAAAGCCTCGGCAAGCGCTTCGGCACCGCCCGTCGACGTGCTGACCAGCGCGACGGTCTCTCCCGGGTTGATGCGGAAGGAGACATGCTCCAGCACGGTGGCGCCGCCATCGTCGGCGAGCGACAGGTTCACGGCTGCCAGCGGCTCGCTCAGCGGCGTTGCCGGGTCCAACGTAATCGCCTGGATGCGCGGATCGACCATGCCATCGATGCTGAACTGCTCGACAACCTGGGCATATTTGACCTGAACGTCCTGGCGGATCTGATCCCAGTCGATCAGCTCCTTCATCGGCCCCGGGAGATCCTTGTAGGCGGTGATGACGGCCACCAGTTGGCCGACGTCGAGCCGCCCCCGCAGGACCAGATAGCCGCCGATCATGTAGAACAGGAAGGGCGTGACCTGGGCGAGAAAATTGTTGAGGAATTTTACCAGGAACTTCCACTGGTAGAGATCGTAGCGGATCTTGAAGATGTGGCCGAGCCTGGCGGCGATGTCGGCGCGTTCGTAGTTGGACGTGTCGTGAATGTGGATGGCGCCAATGCCATCGACGATCTCGCCCACCCGGCCGGAAAGGGCGCGCGCGGTGAGCTGCCGTTCGCGTCCCAGCCGCAGCAGCCGCTTGCGCATTTTCGGGATGATGATGATCTGGATGGTGACGATCGCGACCGAAATCAGCCCCAGCCAGAAATTCTGGACCATGATGAACAGCATGGCCGTCAGTGCCTGGCCCCCGAGCAGTGCGGGCTGCACGAATGCGTCGCCGATGAAGCCGCCAAGCGGCTCGACTTCGTCCTTGACCATGGTGGCGATTTCAGCTGATTTTACCCGCTTGAACTGATGCGGTGGGAAGCGAAGCACCCGGTCGACAAGGTGAAAGCGGATACGCCGCAACATGCGCTCGCCGAGGCGGCCCTTGTAGGTGTTTATGTAGAACTTGAATAAGCCGTTGACGATCACCAGCAGCAGAAAGACGAGGCTGAGCGCGAGCAATGTCTGTTCCCGGTCGAGCTGCAGGCCGGGAAACAGCACGACCTTTTCCATGCCCGGCAGATCGAACTCGATGTTCATGAAAGGCTTCGTGTCGCCGGGCGAATCAAAACCCTCGCCCTGGATAGGGCCGTTGACGATTAGCTTGGGCAGGTCGAAGGACAGGAAATAAGGGATCATCGAGATCGCCACGATCAAGAGGATCCAAAGCTGCTGTTTCCTGGTGTGGGTCCAGATGTAGCGGGCGAGGCTCTTTTCCATGGACCGAGACCCGCTCACTCGGATGGATGCAGAACGTAAAACAGCCTCTTGGCAAAGGGCGAACCGGAAATTGCCTCGTCGCTGAGAACATACTCGAAACTGCAATGAATCTTCACCGTCGGACGGCTGACGATGGCAGGAACCTGCGAGGAGGCGCGCTCGAGCTCCGGCGGATATTCGATCACCACCACGCGGGCATTGTCGATCAACGAAAAAAGCAGTTGGCCGAGCGGTTCGCTTCTGCCGAAAGGCTTCAATGAGTATCCAAGCAGGACCAGGCCGTAGCTGCGCGACTCGTAGTCATAGGCAACGTCCTGAAACTTCCGCGGAATGTGGCGAACCCGGCAGGGATGGCCGTTGAGCTCTTCCGCTTCAAAAGCCGCCGTTTTCGGGTCAACGGAAAGGACCGACAATGGCCGGTGTGTCAGAAAGCCGGTGATCGGCCTGATGTGCCCGCCTATCTCCACGACGTGAGGGCATTCGCGCACGAAATGCGCCGCGACAACCTGGCGAATTGCCGAGGCCGGCCCTGAAAGATGTGGCAGGTCGTCCCCAGGCGATGGCGAAAAAGCCTCAAGCACAATCAAATCCATCAAGCGAGATTTGCGCTGCCCCAATTCCCAACATACAACAAGCGCATGATCGAGGCTACCCAGCTACAGAGAGCCAAGGCGGATTGGCGCGAGCGCGCCTTCGATCTCACGCGCGGCATTGCCGCCTATGTCCGAAATCCGCTCGTCGGCGGGCTGGCCCGCGTCATTGCCAAGCATCCCGATGCCGACATCGCCACAGCTTTCAATCACAAGCAGGTGGCCTGCAAGATGTGGGCGCGCGACAGTCTGCTGGAAAGTTATGGTGGCCAATTCGGGCGCATATGGGTTCTCGGCGGCTGGTACGGCGTACTGCCGGCAATGCTCTTCGATGATGCGCGCTTCGACATCGGTGGGATCGACAGCATCGACATCGACCCTGACGTAGCCGCAATCGCCGAGACGCTGAACGTGGCGGCGGGCAACCGGTTTCGCGCACTAACCGCTGATATGTACACACTCGATTATGCCGCCGGCCGACCCGATCTGGTGATCAATACAAGCTGCGAGCACATAAAGGATATTCGCCGCTGGCTGAATTCACTGCCGGAGGGCACCCGGGTGCTGCTTCAGTCGAACAACTATTTCAGCGAGCCGTCGCATATCAATTGTGTGGACTCGCTCGACGCCTTTCAGGGCATGGCCCAGCTGCGGAACGTGCGGTTCGCCGGCGAACTGCCGACAAAAAACTACACGCGATTCATGCTGATCGGGACGGTTTAGCCGTCCCGGTGTGAATCTCAGCACAGCCTGCTGCTCCACTTATCGCGCAGGATCTGCGCCGAACGGTGAGCCCCATCGAGATCGAGACCATGCGCCGGGCGCGACGTGGCGGAAGCGGCGCGTGCGATCGTTGTGGCCAAGCCCTGAGCGGTCAAGTCCTGTTCAAACAAAACCGTGGCCAATCCCAGCCTTTCGAGCCGCAAGGCGCGAGCCGTCTGCTCGGTCTCGCCGCCTTCCGCGAAGGGAATGAGGAGCGCCCGGCAGCCGGCGCGCAGGACATCGCAAACCGTATTATAGCCCGCCTGCGACACGGAGATCCCTGCCCCGGTCAGCAGACTGGCGAAATCCGGACGAAACCTGAACACGGACAGCCCGGGCGGCGCGTCCGCGACGGCCGCGTCGAATTCGGCTTGCGGCAGATTCGGGCCAGTGATCAGGCACCAGTTTCGGTCGTCGGCGGACATTTTTGCAGCAGCTACGGTGCACCGTACCAGGTCGACGCCGGCAGCACCGCCACCGGCCGAAACCAGCACATCGTAACGTTGCGCAGCCACATCCGGCGGCGGAGCGGCGACTAGACCAGTATAGGCGATCTCGGTTTCAATCGAACCCGATTGCGGAAAGGTCTGCTCCAGCCTGGCGAAGCTCGGATCGCCATGCACCATGACGAGATCGAAATGCCGGTTGAGCAGATCGATGGTTTCCTCATCTCGTCCCGGCTTGACATGTTCCTGCAAGATGTCGCGTATCGAGGTCACCAGAAGCGGTTTCGGCGATGTGGCCTGAATCGCATCAAGCAGCGGCAGAAGCTCGAAACGCATCTGCCGGCGGCCGAAGGGGAAAGCCTCGATGACGACGATATCGGGCCGGCAGTTGCGGTATGCCTGCAGCAGCGTTTCCAATCGCCGTTGCTTGAAGGCGTCATCCACGGGATTGCCCTGCAGGTCCACCAGTGCGGAAAAGCCCTCGCCGCTGGTGACCGGCCGCAATGCGACCGTGCTGACCGCTAACCCCGGAAATCCGGAAATTGGCGGACCGCCCGTCACCACCGTCACATCGAAACCGTCCTCCGCCAGAGCGGCCGCAATGCGGCTGGCGCGCGCGAGATGTCCTATGCCGAGCAAATGCTGGACGTAAAAGAATACACGAAGTGGCATCATCCAGCCGCCCGCCACTCCCGTTCAAACAACTCGGTAAGCTGGCCGATGCTCGACATGTGATCGAACTGGCTGCGGACCCGTCGTTCGGCGGCATCGCCGAGGCGGACGCGCAGCGCAGGATCACGGATCGCCCGCTCGAGCGCTAACGCCAGCGCCGCCGGGTCGTTCGGGGCTACGAGCAGCCCGTTCACATTGTCGTCCAGCAGCTCCGGCACGCCTGAAACATTGGTTGACACGCAAGCAAGCCGCTGGCTTGCGGCCTCGACCAGCACATTGGGCAGACCGTCCCGATCGCCGTCGGCGGCAATGCGGCAGGCCAAGGCGAAGATGTCGGCGTGACGGTAGTGCTGCAGCACCTCTTCCTGCGCCAGCGCGCCTTGCCATGAGATGCGCGCGGCAAGCCCTAGCTTCTCGGCGAGTGCCTTGAGCCGAGGCAGTTGCTCGCCGCCTCCGATATGCTCGAAATGCCATGCCAGATCGCCGGGCAACAGAGCGAGCGCCTGTAGAAGAATATCAAAGCCCTTCTTTTCGACAGCGCGGCCGACGCTGAGCACGATGACGGGATCGTCCGGGCGTGAACCGTCGCGTTGAGTGCTCATCCGGTCGAAATTGCCGAAACGGCTCAAATCCAGACCGTGATAGCTCAGATGCACCGACGAGCGGCCTTTCGCCAGGCTTTGCAGATGGTGGAAGCCGGTCCTCGTGCAGGTCACGGTCCAGCGGGCGGAGGAAAGCTTGTCCGCCAGATCCCAGTCGGCCGAGGTCCAGATATCCTTGGCATGGGCCGAACAGGTCCATGGCAGGCCGCGAAGCAGGCTCGTATAGCGGGTTACCGATGCCGGCGTATGCAGGAAATGTGCGTGCAGCCAGTCGGCGCCTTCGGGCCATTCGCTCGCCAGAACGAGCGCCTGTCCAAAGCGGCGGAGGCGGTTTCGTGTGCAGTCGCGGCGAAGGTCGGCCACAAGCGATTTGAGCGCGCGCCAGAAGCCCGCGCGCCGAAGACAGGCAAGCAGAGAGCGCGTCACCCGCAAAGGCTCATGATGCAAATATTCCGGCAGGTAATGGACCGGCGCCTTGATCTCGTCATGCACCGGATGGCGTTTACCGTCGGTCGGTTTCCTGAGGGCGACGATGACAAGTTCGATTCCCGCCCGCTCCAGCCCGAACAGTTCCTGCGCAATGAAGGTTTCCGAGAGCCGGGGATAGCCCTTCAGGACGACGACGATCTTGCGTCGATAGGCCACGCCTCAACCAATGCCCTCAATGACCGAGAAGTAGCGGC
The DNA here is from genome assembly GCF_047739745.1 of Borborobacter xinjiangensis. Classification (NCBI taxonomy): domain Bacteria; kingdom Pseudomonadati; phylum Pseudomonadota; class Alphaproteobacteria; order Hyphomicrobiales; family Phyllobacteriaceae; genus Borborobacter; species Borborobacter xinjiangensis. Next base: position 171,931 of record NZ_JBLLVA010000006.1, read on the forward strand.
GCGATCGCTGGTCAAGCCAATCGCCGACGATTGTGGAAATATGGACCAGGCCTTCAAGCCTGAGATCAGGATTGCTCTGTGAAGGTCGCGGCCGCAGTGGCAGCGCCTTCAGGGCGGCGGCAAAGCGCAGCGCGTCCTCGGTCTCCTCCGGCAACAGCATGTCGACAAGGCCGAGTTCGGCCGCCCGGCGAGCCCTGATCAACTGCTCCTCGCGCGGCTTCACGCGCGGCACGATCAGCGCCGGCTTGTCGAAGGACAGGATCTCGCAATAGGTATTGTAGCCACCCATGGCCACCACGGCGCTGGCACCGGCGATTAATTCTTCCATTCTGTTGTCGAATTCGATGATCTTTATGTAGGGGATGCTCGCGCCCTTGCTGATCAGCCTGCGGCGCTTTCTAGCCGGCATGTATGGCCCAAGCACGATCAGCGCGTTGTGCTTCAGCGTCTTGTCCTGCTGATAGGCGTGGATCACGGAATGGATCAGGTCCGCGCCGTCTCCGCCGCCCCCTGTGGTGACGAGCAGATAAGCGCCCTCCGGGCGATGGCCGGGCAGTTCCTCATGTGACAGCTTTCTTTGCAAGAAGCCGACGAACTTCATCCTTGCCCTGGTGGCGGCGGGCACATTCAGGCCGGACAGCGGATCGTAGAAGTCCGGCGGCCCATAGGCCCAGATCATGTCGTAGAACAGGCCGATCTTCCGTATTACGTCCTTGCGCCGCCACTCTTCCTCAAGCAGATGCGGCGCATCCATCACCTCACGCAGGCCGAGAACCAGCGTCGTGCCCTGCGTTTTCAAATAGGACAGCGTATCCTCAATCTCGCCCCTGAGGCCGAGCGGCTCCTTGTCTACAATGAAGATATCAGGCTGGAAGGTCTCCGCCGTCTGGCGAATGATCGCCTGTCGCATCTTCAGGGTGTCGATCAGGCTGATATGCCGTTCAAGAGGAGTATATTCGCCATTGCGCAGCTTGATGATGCTCGGAATCTTAACAAAATCGACACGCGCCCGATAGTCGAACGCGCCGGCAATGGTGGCACCGGAAATAATGAGAATCTGCAGCCCGCGATAATCTTCTACCAGCGAATGCGCGATCGTGCGGCATCGCTGAAGATGCCCGAGCCCAAAGGTATCGTGACTGTACATGAGGATTCGAGCGTCTTCGAAGCGCTGGATCATTGCCGAATCTCTTTGGCGATTCTCACCTTCGAGTTCGGCAGGCGAGAGCCTTTCAGGGTCATCCGGAAACGGTTCTGTTGGTGCGGTGGGGTGGCGGTCCGCCAGGAGAGCGGTGCCGAACGATGTGGGCCATCGGCAGAAGCCGACTGACACCGGGGGTTCCCGTCAGCGGCAGATCCTGCGGACCGGTTGACTTCAGACGCAATTCTTGCGGCTTCGGATTTGGCCAGATCCTCGGTAGGACCGGCGCCGAACTCTTTGACCTTGATCCCGAATTCCCGCCGGTAGAACACGTCAGGATAACCCTGATAGGCCGTAGCTAGCCGGATTTGGAGACTGAAGCTATGGGATGGACGCAGAAGATGCCGGCCAAAGGGGACCGCCCTTGTTGGGATAAAGCACTTTTTGCCCACTTGGATGACCCGATCCTTGGTGTTGAGAGGATAGGCGAGATAAGTGCCTTCGATCAACTCGAATCTGGATCGCGCATAGGCAACTTTGTCTTTAGAGAACCGTCATCATGCCGAACTGACCGGCACCATTCTTGCTTTCGTCGGTATTCCAGGCGATTAGCCGGTAGCTGGCGGGCACTGAGCCACCTGTCACCTCCCGTCGGGTCCAGAGCTCGCGCGATCGTCACCGTGGCAGGCTTGCGACAGTTTCCGCCACCTTGCGTTTTCGCTGATCAACACAAGGTTTTGGGTTACCTCGGCAAGCGTTCGCTCGCGATAGTGACGACGTAGCTCCGAAAGCATCTCTCCTGCGGGCATGCTGGCCAGCTGTTCGCCAACTGAGCCGGGCTCATTGATGACGCGCATGCCCCATCCATTTTCTCGCCTTCTCAAGTCTGTCGCAAGATCGCGTTCCTCGGGCGAATTTGCGTCCAACGTAGCCGCCAGCACAGATTGGAAAAGCGGGACATAACCAATTTGCCGTAACCCGCCCAAAACTCTCACTCGGGGCAAGATGGCCAGGGTCAGGAACAGCAAAAACAGGTTCGGCACCAGAATGCCGTTCAGCAGCGCATCTCTAAGGTGAGCCCGGTCGAGAGGAACCGATAAGCCATTCGGCTTGTCCGGTTCTATCAGCCGACCCTTTTCGACAGCTAGCTTGCGTATGCGTCGGTCACGAAGACCCCAAAAGTGGAGTGTTCCACTAGGAAGAAAACTGCCGAACGGCCCAGAGGAGGCGCTCTGCAAAGCCATTTCGAGGCGAAGACGTCTGTGGGGATTGGTAAGCAGCTTTGACGGAATACTATCCTCGTCGTCGAGATGCCGCGCCAAAGCGAGTGCGGCGAGCCGGTCATCAATGAATATGGGCCGCGTTGCCGCCGAGCGATCCCATTCGGATGCCAAATCGGAATTGAGTGCCGCCAATGCGTCTGCAGCGTGTTCGAAGACCTCGCCCTTCCGCTCAAGGAGGACATTGAGCCAACGGGTGCCGTCCACTGCATCACCCACTGCCTCAAGTGCTCGCCGGTTCAGCGACACAGGTCCGGACGCACAAACGCTCTGTCGGGATAATTTATGACGTCCAAGTCCAAACAGATTGATCTTTTCACCACCTACGCTGAGCCACCCCGGTCCCTCTCGACCGATGGTTTCCAGCGTCACGGTGGTTCCCGAAAAGACAAACAGAGTGGACAAGCGGTTCTCGACGGCTCCCAGCCAGCCGAGAAAGAAAGCGTCGAACGTAATTCTATCCAGCAGGAGCTGGCAGTGAAGCCCGGTCTGGATCACCGCCGTTCGGTCGAATTCACAGAGTGCCGCTCGAAGGCTTTCTGGTGGAATATGCGGGTGCAACCAGTCTCGGAGCGCCTCCCGCAGGATCAATCGTGCCTTGGTTCCTAAGCGGGACGTGGGCGCATGGGTTGGACGCCAGAGATGACGGGCATAGTCGGAAACCGGTGCATGCAAGTGTGCACTGATGTCGCGAGCCACCTCCGGGCAAAGTCGCAACAGCACTGCCAGCACTTCAGGGGGCGGCGTGACGGTTCCAGCCTGCTCGTCCATCAAGTGGAACATACTCCAAAGTTAAAGCAATCGCGATGGTCTGGGTGCTGCGGACAGTACCCCATCTCACGTGAACATCATGGACATTTCGAACAGTCTAAGGTGTTTCGCACCGAAGGAACGAAAGCGGGTATCGCAAATCCTGAACGCGACTGAGGGCATGATCTATTCAGCACTGCACGGTGATCGGAAGCGATTATTGAGGGATCGCTGACAATCGGACCGCGCTCAAGTGATCGGGGCAGGTGACACTGTCGCTAGAGTTCAGACAGCCAACCCTCAATGATACCGAGCTCTCCGGCCAAAGCAGATCAGAGGAGCAATGATCGCGACGCAATAATGGTGAGCGATATGGAACCACACGGGACGTTTGTCCGACGCATCAGGGCAGTGGAAGCGGCTTATCCTCACCGTTCGCGGTCGTCGCGATCGCGATTTTGACCTTCTGCGATCCGCTGTTGCGGCGAACCGGATCTGACAAGCTCTGTACCGAGAGCCGACTTTCCTCCGATCACTCTGTCGCCATGCTTGCCGCGCCGACCCGGAGCCATTGTCGCTTGCTGCTCGGCGAGATTATCCTGGTTTGCAATCGAGCGGACGACCTCGCGATATTGCTCTGAGGCGTACGCCGCTTGCATTCCCCCGCTAGCAACTTCATTCTGGCTGCTGGTGCCAGATCCCGTCAAATCGGACTCCCGATACGTGCGTGCCGCAGAATCATCACGCCTGTCCACGGCAGGGGACCGTTCCATCTGTTCTATCTTCCGCTGCGATTTCCGATCCGATTTCGGGACCTCGCCCACGTGCTGATTGTCGACGGCCATTTGTGCCGCCCGGTCGAGCCCCTCGCGATAGCCGCTGACCTCGACGCGGAGTTCATTAGCAGTCTCGACCGCCTGCAGTCCGAGCCGAGCAGCGGCTACCTCCCTCTGTGCATTAAGGTCTTCACGCCGAACTTGCCGGCTGGGCCACTTCTGACCGGTTCCCACGTTAGCCTGACGCTCGGTAAACTCGACATACTCGCGGCGAATGTGGACCACCTCGCGTGCCGCAGCTGCGATCTCGTCGAACTCGGCGCGACCGGATGGATCGAGCGTCTGTTCCACGGAGGCAAGTACCGCTTCGACGCGCTTTTCGTAGGCTTCGAACTCCGGACGCGTCATCGCTTGCATCTCTCCATCCTCATCCTGCACGAGTTGAGCCAACTCAATCATATTAGCGCAATTTTTAACACTGTCTTGGTCGATTGCCGCAAAAACTAGATCAGTTTGGTTGATCTCGGAGGCGCCTTCGATGCGTGCCTTGTGAAACATCGCAAATGCGCTTTCGCGCGTGCCGGGCTCCTCGTTTGCGAGATCGTGCCAGACCTGTGCCGCCGTTGACGCGTATTGCCTGCTGCGGTCGGAAGTTGCGAGGCTCATCTCGTTCGAGCGCTTTGCGTGATATCGGTTACGCGCAGCGGTGCTGGTGCCTTCATGCTCTGTCCGGCCGTGATAGCTGACGGGCCGAACCTGATTGCGGGTGTAGGCCGGTGCGCTGGCGAACTCACGGCGATCGGTCAACTCCATGTCGATGCCCTGCCCGCGTGCCTTCTCGGCCATCAAGGCACGCCAATTCCGGAACAGTTGCGGGCTAGTAACGATGCGCTCCCCCGTGTCCGAACGCATGGTTACAATGGCGTGGGCATGAATATGCGGCCGCCTGCCACCCTCTGCCATTTCCTTCGGATCCAGCGCCGGATCGTGAACGGCAAACACATAGCGATGCCCGGCAAACTGCTCGCCCAGGAATTCCCGGACGGCACCCTCGAATGCGGATGCGGCCGTGCCGGCCCGCGCCGAGACGATCAAATGCATAACGTCCCTGCCCTTACGGCTGTGCAGTTCCTTGCGCCATTCCTTCTGGACAAGATCGCCGGCCTGCTTTGCGCTTTCGATCACTCGGCCGGTTTCGTCTCGTACTTCAGCGTTGGTTCCCGCGATCAGTTCCTTAACACGCGCGGTGCCCCATTCCACACCGTTGCCGTAACGGTGAAACCGGAATCGCGCCTCAACCTTCCGGTCGTAATCGAGGTCGTCATAACGTCGTTGAACGATTTCAGCGGCTCTCCAATCGCCGGTCAACCGTTCGCCGATCCTATCGCGCAGAACGAGGACACCGCTCACATTGAGCTCATCAGACGATCGCTCCTGAACGGTATAGACGAACCGTCGATCGCCAAATCCGGACCGCAAGATCTCGCGAAGCCAGTCGTCCTGATCGACGTCACTGCGCGGTGAGGCTGCCTCGACTGAGACATGAAACACCCCGAGATCCCGACTGGCGGACCGATTGTCGAAGAGATGTTCCCACCCCGCTCGTTGTTCGGCGAGCGCGCCTCCGCCGAGCACGCGCTCGCCACGCTCGTTCTCGACGGCAAGTTCCCCTCCCCGCGATGTGTAGTTCATCATCGGGGCCGCACGCCGGCCACCGCCGTAGGAGGCAAGTTTAACCACCGCCGGCTGGCTCCCGCGCGAAAGCGCGGCGAGCCGCGTCCACATCGAGCGTTCGGCCGCCGAGCCTCCACTACCACGCCCCCACCGCGACTGGCTCGCACCGCCGCTCCGCCGGATGCTACCAAAGCTTGAAAGACTCTCATCCGCCAGCCTCGCCACCCCTCCCCTTGGCGGCTCATCCCAATCGATCTGGTCGAGCTGTCCCTTCTGCATCTCGTTCAGCAGCATGGCCCGACGGCGCTTCCAATCCTGCTCGAATGCGCCGGGAAGAAACTTCATCAGGCGCCCTCCCTGCGTCGGAGCGCAGCCGAACGTCTGGTCGATGCGGTGAGTTCATCAGCCGCAGTCGCGGCAACGATATGCGCGTTCTTGATTGCGCCTGAGAGATCTTCCTCAACCGGGCCCCTGGCGGTTTCGATGGCACGCGCGATCCGGTCGCAATTCTTGCCGATCGCATGCATGCGATCGGCAAGCAGGCGGAGTACGCCACGGCCTCCCTCCCTAAGGACGGGCCCTACACCGATCCTGTCCACGGAAAGCGATCGCACGAAAGCCGAAACCGTCATCTCGGATGCTCTCGCAGCCGCTTCCAGGGCATCAAATTCGAGAGTCCAGAAACGGATATGCGCCACCCTATCGAAGTTTCCGAACAGTTACGAGCCATGGCGGCTTTGGCTCCAAGATCATAGTGGTTGCGGCCGCAGGCCGCGGATCGAGGGCTTGTCCCGCGATCGTCAGGAAAAATGTATCACATTTTTCCGTATCCTGCCAATATCATTTTGGCATTGATCCAAGTGATATTGCACTAAAATGTACAATTCTCCACATCAATATGATCGTATTCTTCATGCTGGGGTCTGCGCCTAGGTGGAGACGGATTGAATGGAGATGAGCCGATGACCGCCGTAATCGCCGCCATCAACAGCAAGAGCGGAGCGAGCGAGACTACTGCACTGATGAACGTAGCCAGCGAATATGCCCGACGCGGTGGAAGTGTCGCCATGATCGACATGGACGCAACAAACTCAAGAAGAGTGGATAAAAAGAACGCTTAGCAAGAGGGAAGCGAGCGGTGCGGCCGCAAGACCATAAGACGGCTTCGAGGGGGGACAACGCCCGTGCGTTCAATCACGTGCTTACCGACACGCCGGGCAAAGACACGTCGATTGTCGATCGCGTGATCGCCTCACGACCGGTAAGTCGCACAGCGCGCTGCGGCAGATGAGGGGTGCGCGGATGAGGGACGAACCATCCGTGTACGCCCATCCGGACCGGGAGACCACGCTGCGGCTGAAGCTGGCTTCGTGCACATGGATATGTCCATGTGGGCCCTGATGGAAAAGGCCCAATCGACGGAATCTTGACGCGTATGGCTATTGAAGAAAGCCCGATCGAGGGGCGAGTAGAACTTGAGGGCGAATCCCTGCTAGGAACACCTATCGATTTGAGCAGAATCTGTGCATCGAGGACGGTTCAGTGGCATTTTTTCGACACCACTTTGACCGGATCTGGCAACGAGAACAGGACGCGTCATCCGGATGGCGATCAAGGACATCCAGACATACATAGAGAAGCACGGTCTTGTCGAAACCGACGATTCCGAAGTCGAGAAACCGATCTATCGTAAGCCGGGTTTTGAGGGCGTCCGCAGCCTGTTGGCCCTAGAGGAAGAGTTGAGCCGTTACCTGCGCGAGCGACGCGATGCGCAGAACCTGAACCGCGAGCAGGTCGGCATGATGGTCGGGCTCCATCCCGAAATTTATGCGCGGCATGAGCGGGCCGGAGCCAAGCTCAGGGTGACCCGGCTGCTCCATCTTGCCGAACTGCTGGATTTTTCACCGATTGAAGCGATCTACGCGGTGGCCCCGCAGTTTTTCGGGGGGAGCACGCAGGAGGCCGAGGTCAAGTTCAAGCTCGTGATGCGAATGCTGAACTTGCCGGCGGCGACGGCTGAGAATCTTCTTATGCTGGTTGAGGGATTGTCGTCCGGTGGCGGCGAAGACCACGGGCCCAGGCAGGCAGAGAAGAAGCGCCGACGCTGACGGCTAAGCGAGAACGGCACCGCAACCCGAATGAGCCCGTCTCCGCGGTAGATCCCTCGCTGGCCCGCCGACCGTTGCCGCGAGCCTTAAGCAGGGGTCGGCTGCCTTCGTGGCAAACGGGATGTCAGGGTGCAGCCGGTGAAAGCACCATGCTGCCTCGGCTTGCTGCTCCGAATAGCAGAAGCTCAACGCCGACTTTCGTTGCCGCCGACAAAGCCAAGAAGGAGACCGCTGCCAAATGATGCCTGCTGCCACGCTTCTACGACCTCTGCGGTCGGTGTAGTTGCGGAATCGACTGACCCTCAGCGACCAACGATCCGACGTGATCCACCATTTTTCCGATGATGTCGGTCGAACCTAACCCGCCGTGCCTGGCGCATCGCTATAGCCGCGCCGCCGTTTGGCGTGCTCCAGTGCAAGGCGTGCGGCTTGCGCATCCTGCGCAGTCGCGTAGAGGTCGATGCGCATTCGACCCGGCCGGCCAATTCTCCCCCACTCCCGCACGACGCAGATGTCGCCAAACAGGCTCGGCGTTGCCGACAGGCGATAGAACCGCGCCATGTTCCGGTTGCTGTCTCGTCGATGGAGGTGGGTCACATAATCCTCTTGCATGACGTGATTGTCGCAAACCAGGCCGGTTCGGTCCAACGAGTTCGATGAATCGATCCGGTCCAATCGATTCCAGTCGCTGATAGGTTGAGGCAAGCCGCGCAGCGACGTCTTCGCACACTGGCATGAAGTCATAACCTTGAAGCGAGCCCGCATTCAGGTCGCTAAGTGTTTCAGCTTCGCGTCGTGCCGAGCCACAAGGCGACATCCTTCCCGCCGGGACCGGGGGCCGTCGATCGAGGCGGCGATGGTATAGGGACTCATGATTGTGTGGGACAGAAATGAGCCGGCCCCTCCCGGGACCGGCCCGTCGTAGTTCACTCCGGGTTGTTCCAGAGGATCACTTTCCTGTTCTCGTCGCCACCAGGTGCGGGAGCGAGGTTGCCAAAGATCACGCCGATCTCGGGCGCTTCGAGCTTGACTGAGAGCGTCTCCTTACCGGTGCGCTGCGAGGTTCGCCACCAGCCCGCACCGATCTCGAAGCCTGTGCGTTTGTTCACGATGCGGTAGTCGGGGGCGTCCTCGTGCGACTTGTTGGCGTTCGGAAGAACGCTGATCGGGGCGTTGACTCGCAGCGTGGCAAACACGCCCTCCATTGAGCCATCGGCCTTGGCGGTGAGGCTTGCGATCGTGGTGGCCATGGTAATTTCTCCTTCGATTGCATCGGGACCATTCCCGATGTCGGCGAAGGAGAGGGCCGTCGTGCTGCGGTCACTCGGCGCAAATTCTAGAAAATTCTATTTGCCGAAACGAGCGGGCCGCACTTTCCGGTGCCCGCCTGCGGGAACGAAAGTGTCTGGCCCGCAGCTAGAAACCAAAATCGAATTTTCCTGAATTTGCGCCGAGCGTACCTCCCGAAGGGGGGTTGACCGCATGAGGCAGGCGGTCCTCTACAAAGGCGACATGACCAGGGATTGGTCCGGATCTGAGCGAAGGCGATGCACATTAGGCTTTCCCGATCGGAGGCTTGCCGCCAGACGCCGTGATCGCCGGGTAAGCGACACCGAGCTCCGCGTCACTGCCATCATAGCTGTACCAGCAGGTCGCGAGCGGACGCCCCCTGGTTGCGTGGATCGCTCAACAAAGGGCCTGTATGGGATGGGTGGAGCGCCTCGCAGCGGACCGGGGAGGAACCGGCATACCGGGCGAGAAACGCTCCAACAGGCGGCGTCACCTTCGAAAACTCGTTTGCCCGCAAAGGCGCAGCAAGCGGTAAGCGACCTCTGCCAAGCCGCAGGGCTGGAGTTCATCCGGCAGACCGGCGGCACCGAGGCCGAACGCACGCGAGAACCATTCAACAGCGGCTTCGGCAACTCGAACACGTCACGTGATCCGCCGACGAATATCATCGTCAGCGTAGCTCTCCTTTCCCAACGACACGCCCCGGCCTGTCTTGGTTGGCCAACGCAACGCCGCTCGCCCGATCGTCAGACTTGAGTTATCCGCGAAAAAGGAACCGCTGCTGCCTTGTGAGGGCGGCGGGCACAGGACGAGTTCATCAAGGAAGTCAGTAACACGCCGACGATAGCCACCTGGCCAATCTCAGGACAACTTACATAAATCCACGCATAACAATTGACGGTTTGATCACCCTCACCCCGTAGGCAGCCAGGTTGCCGGCGCGTTTTTTGAGGACATCAATGATCAGTGATTTTTCCGCTGCTCGACTACATCTGGAGCAGGCTTCTCATCATCTCAGCGGCGATGACGAAGTGAGCGGTAGGGCTCGTGAAGCGCTCGACCTTTTGATCGCCGCTATGACCTGTGAGCAACTCAAGCGACCAACTGTATCGGCTAAAGTCCTGTATTTTCCGAAGTTGCAACGGAAATCATGACGATTCTTCTTTGATCAACTGGTAAAAATTTTTATGTAGCAATGCGGTCAGTTTTAAGTACAGTTCTTACGAAAGTCGATATTGCGAGGTATACGTGATGAATACTGCTGATGGCGAATCTACAGATCAAACTGACTGCTCGCTCCTGACCATTACGGCTAATATCGTATCTGCCTACGTATCGAACAATCCAGTCCCCGCCGCCGAACTTTCGGCGCTGATTGATCGCGTGAATGTCGCTCTGGTTAACTTGGCAGAGCCCGTTCGCCCTGCGGATCAACCGCGCACGCCGGCTATTTCGATAAGGAGATCGGTTGCGCATGACCACATCATTTGTCTGGAGGATGGAAAGAAGTTCAAGTCTTTGAAGCGGCACTTGATGGCTTTTCACAATATGTCTCCCGAGGAATATCGTGAGAGATGGAATTTGCCGCACGACTACCCGATTGTAGCCCCAGCGTATTCGGCCGGCAGGTCGGCCTTGGCGAAGAAAATGGGGCTAGGTCGCAAAGGGAAGGTGAAGCCGTCCAAATCGCGTGGTAGAGCGTCGAGGTCCCGCGACGCGACGAGCGCGTAAGCGTATTTGCTAGTCGACCCCTTCACGAAACCAACGACAGAAAGCCGCCGGTCCTATTCGGGATCGGCGGCCAAGGGTCAGGCAGGTTGGACAGATACGACTGAAACCTCAGAGCGCGGTTCCTGTTCCTTTGGTTAATCGCCAAGCCGCCGCTTCCCGAGAGATACCACTGGATTCTTTGCATCACGCCAGGAACAATGACGCCCGACATAGGTTGGACGCGCCGAACTTCCTTTCACCTGGTGGAGATCAGCATGACACTGACGAAAACAGTGCTTACGAGTGTCTTTGCGGTGGCGATCGGCTCAATAGCTTGGGCCCAATCCGCAACGATAACGGCACAGGACTTCGCGACGATGGCAGCTAGTTCCGACCTGCTGGAGATACGATCGAGCGAATTGGCGTTGCAGAAGGCGCAGAACGCCGACGTGAAAGCTTTCGCCCAAATGATGATCAAGGATCATGAGGAAGCTAGCAAGAACTTGATGGCAGCGGCGCAGGAAGATGGAGTTACGATCTCCGGGGAAATGACTGAGAAGCATGCCGCAGAACTGGAGAAATTGAATAACGCGGGCGAGTTTGACGGTGCGTATGTCGGTGCACAGGTGGCGGCGCATGAGGAGGCAGTCGGCTTGATGACCTCTTTTGCCGAGAACGGTGACTCGGCGGCGCTCAAGGCTCATGCGGCAAAGACGGCGCCGATCATTCAAATGCACCTCGAGCATGCTCAAAAGCTCGATGCGGCAATGTAAATGCCGTTTTACGTTGCAAAAACCCGCCGTCCCTGGTTGGAGACGGCGGGCCTGCTTCTTCAAGTTCGGACTAAATAGTCCGAGCGCCATAACGTCCACCGCTTATGCTTCGTTCCACCTGATCGCAATGCTTTCAGAAAAGCCGGCCGGCTCGGGAGGTGTGAGCTTGCAATCGAGCGGTCTCGTCAGGCGCAGCCACCCCTCTATACCGTGCAAACCCCGCCTTCGTCTTGGTGTCGTAGGAGTTCGCGCATAGGCCGGCTCATCCTCGCCACGCGCGAACGCCGCCCAATCACACCGTTTCGACGCTGCAGTAAGGCCCGCTCTTGTCGATGAAGCGGGCCATCACCTCGACTTGCCCGGCCACGTCGCGTCCAGGTCACTAGCTCGTTACACAGGGCGCTCCCGTGACGCCCCGAGAGATGCTCTCCAGAGCGGCCGTAGAATGATCATTCTCACCTGGTCAAGCAGCTTCCACCGTCCGGCCTGCGTCTTCGGATTGGCGATCGGGCCTTCCCTTGCCGATAAAACGCCCTTTGCACGAGCAACCTTCCGTTCCGAAGGAGAGAGCCGCCGGTGGCCCTCGAACCGGATCAGCGGTTCCTCGCGGTGGCCTTTCCGCCGCCCTCGACCTCGACAACGGCGAAAAGGCCCGCCACGGGATGGTCGAAGGCTTGGCTCCCGCTCGATGTCGCGCCGTGTCTGATCATCAAACATTGGCGCCTCCCACATGGGCGAGCAGCATCGCCGCTCCGGCCGGAACGGTTCTGTCCATGGCAGATGTTCTCCGATTTTAAGAAGCTGTTAAGGATGCGTGCAGGTCACCGCCAAAAGACCGCAATCGCGGTATGCGGGCCGAACCGCTGTGCTATTTCTAGGCCGGCTTGAGCTTGAACAATTCAGGTCCAGGGTCCGGCAGCTTCCCCCAACCACAACCCACTGCCGGACCCGTCAAAAATTTCCCAGTAGCAGTCTTGTCCCGATCTGGGACACCTCTAGATCAACTCTGTGCGGTGTCTCCGCCTGCACGGCCCGGCCGCCGACCCCCTCCGGCCACCCAACAGCCGGGCGTTCGAGGAAGGGCCTGATCGCGATCGGCGGCGATCAGGCCCGCTTCGGTTTGAGATAGTCCTAAGTGGGTAAACCCAATTGGCGGCGATGCTGATGGATGCACTGATGCTAATATTGGGGCGGCCCGAGTGGCCCACCACTCAGGTCCGGTCCGGCAACCGCCCAGGCAAACCCAGGCTGCCGGAGTCGCGCCAGCGACGTCCGGTCGTACCTCCTCGTCAAGCAGTTGCGGCCGGACCCGCCTATCCTTTGTTGAGCAAGCTTCGTAGCTCTCGCTAAAGTGGCAGGCTGCCTCTGTCCAAGGCGGCAGGGCCTGGCTGCTAAACCCATCCACAGCGCGGTGGTCAGGCCCGCTTCGTTGGGTCATCGTTGTGCTACGAAATTCAGCGCCGTCGCTCCCGCGGCGGCAGAGTCGGCTCTCGCCTAAGGTTCGACCCCTGCGACCGGACTTGCCTTAGCCGGCGGGATCTTAGGGCGTGGCGGGCGATTTGCCCGGCAAACGTCATGGCAGCCATACCCGGTGGGCACTTTCCGTGTGGGTTTGCTTTCCGGGAGCTGGCTACGACTGTCGCCAATGAGAGTGCCAGCAAAGCACTTCACCCGCCTTTGGGAACTTAGTGACGTCGATTGCATTAGAGGCGTCGACTATCATCTGTGGAGGTACAGTGATGGATGGAAACGCTTATCCACCGTTTGAAGCCGCCATGTTTGCTGTGTCGGTCGCCGTCGTTCTTTGGTGGACCATAGCGATGTAAGGCAACCTGGTTCGGCTCGCATGCATCGCGATGCCGTATCCCATCGGCAGCGCGGCGAGAGCGGTCAGGGTCGTTAGGCGCGCGCTGCCGTCGCCGGGGTGACGGAATGTCGGCACAGGCGCGGCCGTCATTCAGCACCAATCGTAGATCCGCTTTGCACGAGCGGCGACTAGCAAAAGACCAGCGCCAACCCGCCACTCAAAAGCCGAAAGGCGGGATAGATTGTCGACGAATTCGCCGAGGCTTTCGCAGCCTGCATGGCATTGAGGGAACGGCGCTCACGCGCCGTCTCCTCCAAACCGCCAGACAGGGATGCCGAGGCGGCGTGCCTTGTCGGCGAGATTGCCGGTGATGCCGGAGCCCGGAAATATGATGACGCCGCTCGGCATGACCGAGAGCAGGTCGTCATTGCGCTGAAACGGAGCCGCCTTGGCGTGCTTCGTCCAGTTGGGCCTGAAAGCGATCTGTGTGACTTCGCGCGCTTGCGCCCAGCAGGCGGCGATGCGTTCGGCGCCTTTCGGGGAACCACCGTGTAGCAGGACCAGATCAGGGAATTTCGTCCGCGCGCGATCAAGCGCGTCCCAGACCGCCTCGTGGTCATTGTAGTCGATGCCGCCGCTGAAGGCTATTTTCGTGCCGGCCGGGATCATCACCTCAGTCTCGGCGCGGCGGCGTGCGGCGAGGAAGTCCCTTGAGTCGATCATCGCGGCCGTCATATTGGCGTGACTGACCTTTGAGCCGGAACGGGGCCGCCATGCCGATCCGGTCTGCGTCTCGAACAGTTCCGCCGCATGATCGCGCATGAACTCGAAGGCATTGCGGCGCTCCAGAAGCGTGATGCCCTCTGCGACCAGACGCTCAAGCTCGACGCTCTTCACCTCACTGCCGTCCTGCTCCTTCTGGCCGGTGCGTTGCGCGTCCTCATTGCGCTGCAACTCGCGTTGTATGCGCCCGACGGCACGGTGGAAGAGGTTGACCGACGACCACAGCAGATCTTCGAGATCAGGCTCCAACCGCGTGTCAGCCAGCATCTCGAACAAGGCGTCGAAGATCGCGGTCAGCGCCGCCTGGACGACCGGCTCGTCGGGCAGCGGCCGTGGGTCGGGCTCGTCCTGAAAGGGGCGGTGGCCATAAAGCTGCATTTCGTAGATGATGCGGTCGGTGGGGGAAGACGCGTGGTGGGGCTCGAAGGCGTCGTCTGGGGCAAGCGAAAGGTTCATGATGGTCTCCGATTTGCTGGGCCGCGCCTCTCGCGGCCTGACGGCGATCCCTCCCAGGCGGCGGCGGGCCGGAACCGCAGCGCGCGGCGCGGCGGCCCAGCGGAGCGCCGGGCGGCAGGGGGCAGGTTTTTTGCTGCGCGAGGAGCGCTGGCTTCACCAGCGCGGGGAAAAAACCTGGCTTCGGCCGCTGGAGGCCGGCCCGCCGAATGGTAAGGGTCGCTTCTCGGCAGGCTCGCGGGCGCGTCCATCGAGACGGTGACTGGTCGGGAGCGGGCCTCTACCACCACGCGCTCCCTGCCCGCGTCGCTTTCCCTGGCCGCCAAATCACACGGCCAGAAAGGCCAGCGCGTCTTCCGGCGCGAGTTGCGGCCTAAGCTGAGCCGTGACGCGGTCGGGCCCGAGCCGGCGCAGGTCTTCGTTGAAGTCGCCGAGTTGCGGGGTAAGTACCAGCGGCAGGACACCGAGCGACTGCGCGCGGCGGCTCAGGGCTTCGATGCCGTTTCGGCCGGCCGCATCGGCGTCGGCTGCAATGTAGAGGCGCAGGCATCCGGCCGGAAGACGGAAAGCAGCAAGGTGATTTGCCGTCAGCGCGGAGACCATCGGCATGCCGGGCATCACAGCGACAAGCGACAGCATGCTTTCGAGTCCTTCGCCGGCGGCCATGACCGGCACGGGACCATGGACGGGAAAGTCGAAGCGAACCGCATTGCCGAGCAGGCCGCCGAGTGCGCGACGGGGCGTATGGACCTTCGCTTTGCCGTAGCCATCGGGATCGAGCCATGTGCGGTGCACGCCGGTAACCGCTCCGACAGGATCAGTGACCGCGGCGATCAGGGCTGGATAGCTGGTCGTGCGCCCGGTCACGAGATCGCGGTAGTAGCAGGACGGATGAAAGCGCAGTGCTGGGTGCAACGAGGCTCGCAGGATGGCGCGCTGCCGCAAATAGCTGTCAGCAAGCGTGCCAACCAGCGGCTGCGTCATGCGCAGCAGGCGTCTTGCCCGTTCAGATGCTGGTCTGTTGCCCAGCGGATAATCCGGGGTGTCGCCACTGCGCGACGACGACGGCTTTGGTTGAGGTTCGCTCAGGAAGCGCCGCGCTTCATCGGCGATATCGCGAAAATCGCCAAGACCGCATGCCTCCCGCACAAGATCGAGCAAGTCGCCATACTGGCCTGTCGCTGCATCCGTCCACCTGCCCTTGCGGGGACCGGCCAGATGAACATACAGCGAGCGACCCACGTTATTCGCAACATCGCCAACGACCCAGTAATTGCCGGCGCGATGGCCGTTAGAGAGATAATGCCGGCAAACCGCCTCTGCGTCGCGCGTGAGACGATCCGCCAGTTCCGAGGCGGTAAGCATCAAAGCAACTCCATAGCCAGCTGACGACTTCGAGCAAGCGGCGTCGCTGCATCAGCCTGGAGGCTCCTCGGTCGTCGTCACGAAGAAGCGCAGTGTCCAATTGATCATCTCCGAGAAGAACCCAATAACTGGAGCCAATCGGCAGCCGCATATCCAGCCGGGGAAGCGATCACATCAGCAACCCTGTCGAGTGCGAGAAGTGGGTTGCCGGCATCGCCGGGCGCTCTCCAGGTGCCACCAGGGCCGCCACGTCGCCCGGCCCTGCTCTCCCTCTAATACAGTCTCGCTTCTGCCCTTTCGCAACCGCCGAGCATCTACGACTGTGTTGTCCCATTTCTGATATATGAATCGACGCCACGCGTGCTGCGCCCGTTCTGACGAGATTGGCGCGATGTACGCTGTCGGTCGCAAGACAGGGGGTAGAGGGGTGCGACGATTCAAGATCGGCAGCCGGATACTGAGCGAGAACGCTCCGGAGCTGAGGATGCTTCTTCAGCACGCCTACGAGGAGCGGCTTCGTCCGCTATGCATGTGCAAGGAAGTGCCAGTTCCGATGTATATCGCACGTCTGGAGGATCATTATCTGATCAAGCGCATGCCACTGTCGGGGCGCGATCACGATCCTGCCTGTCCATCCTACCAATCGCCCTACGAGCTTTCCGGCCTCGGGCCGCTGATCGGCAATGCGATCCAGATCGACGCCGCCGGAAGAGCCGAGCTGAGGCTGGACTTTCCCTTAACCAAAAGAGGACCGCGGTCGTCGCCTGGCAGGGTTGAGCCATCGCAGCCGAGCATCCACGGCGAAGCCAGGAAGCTGTCGCTGCGGGCGATGCTTCATTATTTGTGGGAGGCCGGGGAACTGACGGAATGGCGCTCTACCTGGGCAGGCAAACGTGGCTGGAGCCGGGTGCGAAACAGCCTTCTCAATGCCGCCTCGCAAATGACGGTGAAAGGCAGCCCGTTGAGCGACATGCTGTTCGTCCCGGAAGTTTTTCGTCACCACGACAGGCACGGCATCTCCGCCAGGCGCGCGACGGCGCTCAAGGGAATCCAGACGGCGGGGTCGGGACCCCGCAAGCTCATGCTGATCGTTGCCGAGGTCAAGGAAGTTGCCGCTGCGAGACAGACTCACAAGGTCGTGGCGCGGCATTTGCCGTTTCCGCTGATGGTCGAGTGCGCGTGGCCCCGGTTGGCCTTGCGCTACGAGGCCGAACTGGAACTTTGGCGGTCAAACCACACCTTCCACCTGATCGCCATCGCCACATTCGGCATTTCGCGCGCCGGCATTGCCTCGGTCGAGGAGATTGCGCTGATGGTCGTCAACGAGCACTGGCTTCCATTCGAGAACGTCGACGAACTGCGGCTCTTGGAGAAGCTGAGCGTCCTCAAGCGCAAAAGCGTCAAGGGGCTGCGTTTCAACCTACCCCGTGACAAGCCTGTCGTGTCGGTGACTCTACCCGAACAGAAGCCAGTCCCTGTCGCAATGTTCATCGTTCCTGCAGCAGCCGGAAACGATTATGAGCGCGCTCTCGCGGAGATGATAGAAGCGAGGCCCGAAATGAAGCCCTGGGTCTGGCGGGTTGCGGACGGGGAAATGCCGAGGCTCCCCTGATGCTAAAAATTGCCGGTGCCTCCTTTCTGCAATGGCATTGGCCGGTTCGGTTGAACGGAAATGATCAGTGACCAAATTGCCGGAAGAGCAGACCGGCTCACTTCGATCGCGGTCCACGAGGCGAGGCGGGAATAGGCTTCCCGATGGTCATGCTCGGCACCATCATTTGCTTCCGGGAAATGCCGCCGTTCGGGACGAGCCCCGAGCGACGGCATCGGATCGGCATAATAAAACGCGACGGACCGCTCAGGCTGCGCTTTCGAGCAGCTTCCTGGCCTTGGCTTCCAGTTCGAGCCGCGTGTCTTGATGTGCCTTGGTGCGGGCATGGGCGGTCATGCCCTGTACAAAATCGAAAATAGATTCCGGTGCCCGACCCTCCTCCCGCAAAACGGTCTCGATGATCTTTCCTGTTTCGGCCTTGGAGAAACCGCGGCGTCGCAGAAAGGAATCCCGATCTTCGTCATTGCGGGCCACGATGCGTTGGCGGGCCGCCCGAATGCCTGCGACGAACGGCGCAGGAGAGGAATTGGCAAAATTCGTCAGCGCTGGCGCCGCCTCATGGGCAAAGCGCTGTGCCGCGAACTTGGAATGCCGAATGGTGATTTCCTCGAAATTCTCGACACCCCAGAGGTTGCGGTTGCAACACACGGCACGAAGATAAAAGCTGGCGATGCCGAGGGTCTTCGACCCCACCTCAGAGTTCCAGGCATAGAACCCGCGGAAGTAGAGATCCGGCTCGCCGTTCGGCAGGCGACCGGCCTCGATCGGGTGCGTGTCGTCAACGAGAAACAAGAAGACATCGCGGTCGCTGGCATAGAGTGTCGTCGTGTCCTTGGTGATGTCGATGAAGGGGTTGTGGGTCATGGTCGACCAGTCGAGAACGCCCGGCACCTTCCAGATTGTATCGCCCGTCCCATTCCCGGCGATGCTTATTACAGCACTCACAAGCTCGTGGTCCCAGATACGCCCGTACTCGGGACCGGTCACCGCGCGCAATTCGACGCGACCGTCATTCATCTCCAGCGTTTTCACCAGTTCAGCGCGGTGATTGAGAAGGCCGTGCTGAAGATTGATCGCCGCGAGCGGCGCGGGCAACTGGCGCATGTAGCTGGAAGGAGCGCCGACCAGGCTGCAGAGCTGCCCGTAGCTCCAGTGCGTGGGCGTGAGCGCCTGGTGCTCGCCGGAAGTAATGAGGGCGAGGTGCTCGGCATCGCCGCGAGTGGCTTCGACGCGGATCGCTGAGCTTTCCACGGTACGGGTGCGGGCGCGATCAGCCCGAGATTTCACGGCATGATGCAACTCGGAGAGCGACAGATAACGCTCGTCGTCGGGGCGCGAGAACCATTCGGACGAGACACGGCCGATGCGCTCGCCACGCGAGACGTCGACCTTGAAGCTTGAGGGTACGGGCCGGGAACTGGAAACCATGGTTTTCATGATGGAGTCTCCTGAAATGAAAGAGCCCGGTTGCGCTCTAGCGGCAACCGGGCTGGTGAGATGAATGGTGAACCGGCCTTGGCGTTTCATTCTCCTGTTCGGAAACAGACAGGCCGGTCGTGATTGTCTATCAGTGGTCGACTATTCAGCCGCGTCGAGGAGACGGTTCTCATCAAGACCGGGCTCCTGGCGCGCGGACTTCTCCGTTTCGACGTCCTCGGCCACGAGTGCCGGCGGCTCGAGGCCGACGCCTTCGGCGGTGTCATCTTCGAGAGCCCCATCCCTAGCGTTGTTGTCGCAGCAATCTGCGGGAGCTTCATCGACAGTCAGCCGCAACGGCTCGGGGAGCCATCGGCTGCCTTCGAGCAGCCGGGCGGCCTCGCGCGCCATGTCCGCCTTGTTGAGATGGTCGATAAACTTCGCAGATTGCTCGCCCTTGGCTTCGCGGACCGCCTGCAGGATATGGCCCTTGGTCACCCGGCCGAGATAGTTGTCGAGCGTCGGCATCCAACCTGCCTCGGCCATGTCGAACCCGATCGTCCGCGCCAGTCGCTCGGCATGGGCGATTGCCGCGTGACGCCGATTCCAGGGCTGGATCACGGCATTGAGCGAAAGCGACACGCAGTGCGCGAACAGTGCCTGCCTGCTGGCTTCGTCGAGCGCGGTTAGAAAGTCCCAAAGCTCTGCTGAGCTGTTTGGGAGATCGTGACCCCACGCGTCATGGCGCTGTTCGATCTCCTTTGCCCAAAGCGTGTCGCCGAGTCCCGGAGTCTGGCCGAACGCCGTCGTCTGCATCGTGATCTCCAGGCAGGAGGCCAAGCTGGATGCGTAGAACGCCTTCAGGACGAACGCGTGCAGGGCGGCGACGAATGCCATCGCCGGATCGTTGGCAAGTGCGTTCCTGAGCGCGATGGTGCGCGTTGCGGTCAGATCCTCGATGAGGCGAGCGGCGAGCGGACCGATCTCATCATCTTCCTCTTGCGGCTGGTCGCAGTCGACAGGCCTTCCGTTGATCGAGACGCGGCCGGTCAACGAAGCCGCCTCCTCGCCATCGTGATCGTTAGCGCCTGCATCGCTGTCGTCGGCGCTGGCGACCGGCTCATCCTCGGCCAGCACGAAGCCACGCTCAATCTTCAGTTCGCCTTGGGCGCCGAGCGAGATGAAGGCACCGCCGCGGGCAACCTCTACCGGGTCGAAGACATAAGGCCGCTCATTGAATTGATCCAGCTCGTTGCCAAGGTCCTCGAGCCTCGCTTCGGTCTCCTCGGAATAGTCCTCCGCTGCAGCATACTCAGCGTCGAGCTTGTCGTACTGCGTCTTCACCTCGGTATAACGTGCAAGCTCGTCAGCACCAAGTTCGGCCTGCTTGCCGTAGAAGCGGCGCAGGCCGGAAGCGTGGCCATACGGGAAATCGATTGCGGCCTCGACCCACCTCCAGCCTTCCTCAGCCTTCAGTGTCTCTGCATTACGCTTCAGCTTCTCGAAAACGAGCTGTTCGAGCAGCGCAGGATCCTGGAGCCATCCGCCCTGATCCTGTTCAAACAGGTCCCGCATGACGGCACCGCCGGCAGCCTCATAGGCATCGATGCCGACATAGACTGCACGACGATCATTGGCACGCACCGCGGTTTCGGTAAGCAACCGCCGGATATAGTAGGGCTGCCGCACATTGGCCCTGCAGATCGTGTCCCACACCTGCTCCTGGCGAACATGGTCGTTCGAGACGGCGAACGCCTCGAGCTGGTCGATCCTGATCTCGCCCTCCTCGTAGAGGTCGAGCAGCTTCGGCGCTACAGCCGCCAGCTTCAGGCGCTGCTTGACGAAGGTCGGCGTGACGAAGAAGCGGGCTGCGATTTCCGCCGTGTCGAACCCTTGGTCGCTCAGGGTCTTGAACGCCCTGAACTGATCCAGCGGATGCAGTTGCTCCCGCTGGGTATTCTCTGCGAGCGAATCTTCTTCGGGCGACGTTGTCTCGGCGCGATTGACGATACAGGGCGTGGGCGCCGTCTTGAGCATACGCTTTTGCTCGATAAGCAACTCGAGCGCCTTGTAGCGGCGCCCACCTGCCGGAGCGTCGAAGCGACCGGTTTCTTTACCATCCGCACCGCGAATGGGACGAACGTTCAGACTTTGCAGCAGTCCGCGAAGAGCGATGTCTTCGGCAAGCTGCTCGATCAAGACGCCGTCCTTGATGCGCCGGACATTCTTCTGCGACAACTCGATCTTGTCGAAGGGAATGTTCTCCGCCTGATTTAGGGTGATCTTCTGAATGGCTTTTGCCATGTCGTTTCTCCATGGCGGGCCGGCTGGAGCCTCTCTCCGAACCTTTCCACCCGCCACGAAATGTCCCCGCCCTCCTCTTCCTCTCCGCCGACCACCACCCCTGGCCGTTCCTTGGCGGCAGCCCGTTGCGTCTGGGGCCAAAAATTTTGTGGAGCGTGCCGAGCATAATGGGTGTTCGCGCCGTCAATCGATGGGGGCGAATTGGCGAAGGAGTGATCACTAGACGATGCGTTCGCGGCTGTCCCCGGAAAGAGCGTCGCGCCTTGTCGCAAGAGAGGCGAGGAAGTGGCAAGTGAGCCGATCACATGATCATCTACATACCGGTTGATCGGCGTTTCAGATTACCGCCGCGCCGCGATTCGAGGCACGCATGCCAAGCAAGCGAGGCCGAGCCGGCATCGCCCTGCCTTGGCTATTCAAAGCCGGTTAAGCACACAACGCCTTGGAAATCCGGAGCCACAAACAATGGAGATTACGCTCGCCCTGTCTTAATGCAGTTCTTGTTCTGCGCCATTTCGACAAGCAGTCCCCATCCAAAAAAATGTACCGGCGGCGTGGCCTGAGGGTTTTTGCAACCCCTGAACACGCCGCCGGTTGCACCAAGACTTGGGAACACGCGGGCCAAGCAGGGAGGCTTGAAGGCCGCGAAAAGCCCTGGCGAAGAGAAAGCCGCTACGGTCGGCCAATCATTTGCGCGATTGCAGGCTCGCTGTGTGCCCTTCTCTGAATGAACCCCGCGTTGACCGGCTGCCGTCAACCTCTTGCATGTGATTGATCCTGAAGGCCGCGCGGTCATATCTATTTGCTGACTTGCAAGGAATTTTAGCTGGCAGACCGGAAGGTTATTCCAAGTGAGGCCGGCGTGTTGAGACGCATGCGCTGCTTGTCACTGGAGATAAAGACAAGGACGACAATCGTCGCCAGATAGGGCAGCATGGACAAGAGCTGCGAGGGAATCTCTATCCCGCGGCTTTGGACGACCAACTGTGCGACGGTGATGCCGCCGAACAAATAGGCCCCAAGTACGACGCGCAGCGGTCTCCAAGTAGCGAACACCACCAGTGCCAGCGCAATCCATCCCCGGCCAGCCGTCATGCCTTCCACCCACATCGGCGTGTACATGACGGCCAGGAACGTGCCGCCCAATCCAGCCATCGCGCCTCCAAACAACGTCGCGCCATAACGTATTGCGTTGACGGGAAGTCCGAGTGCGTGAGCGGAAGCGGGAGACTCGCCGACCGCAAGCAGTTTCAGCCCGATACGGCTTCTGTAAAGAAACCACCACACGGCAGCCAGAAGCAGCCAGGACACATAAACCATTGGCTGATGGTTAAAGAACATGGGACCTATGACAGGGATGTCGGAAAGTCCGGGGATCGCAACAGCCGGTTGCGCTGGCAGCACGATATTGACGTAGGCACGTCCGAAATATGCGCTGAGCCCGACGCCAAAGATGGATAGCGCAAGGCCGCAGGCTACCTGGTTGGCCATCAACGTCAGCGTCAGGAAAGCGAACAGCAGCGCCATCGCCATGCCTGCTATCATGCCCGTGGCGACGCCAACCGCGACGCTGCCGGATTGGGTGGTTGCAGCGAAGGAGGCGACGGCGCCGACCAGCATCATGCCTTCGACGCCCAGATTGAGTACCCCCGACTTTTCAGTGACGAGCTCGCCAAACGCCGCCAGCACAATTGCGGTGCCGGCTCCAATAGTCGCTACCACCACGAATATAAGTGTGTCCATGTCGCAGGCCTTCCCTTATGCCCGCTGCCGCGCCAGCGAGGCGCTACCGCCAAATGATACACGGTAGTTGATCAGAACGTCGGTTCCCAAAAGGATGAAAAGCAGCGTGCCCTGAAACAGGCTGCTGATTGCGGCCGGTAGATCGAGGTTCAACTGGGCGGTTTCGCCCCCCAGATAGAGCAGCGCCATGAGCAGACTGGCCAGTACGATGCCGACCGGGTGCAGGCGGCCGACATATGCGACGATAATGGCGGCAAACCCATAGCCTGGCGATACGACCGGCAACAGCTGTCCCACAGGTCCCGCGACCTCGCCAACACCGGCAACGCCAGCAGCGACGCCACCGATCAGCATGCCCACCCACACCATGCGATTGGCGTGGATGCCGGCGTAGGACGCTGCCGCCTCCGAAAGACCAGCAACGCGCATCTGGTGACCTAGCAAGCTGCGGGAAAGAAAGAGCCAGGCCGCCGCGACCGCCGCCAACGCAATGAACAGGCTGGCGTTCATGCGCGTACCGTCGAGGATAATCGGGAAAAGCGCGTTCTCGCCCAACAGGCGGCTCTGGGGCAGGTTGAAGCCGTCCGGATCGCGCCATGGACCGTAGACAAGGTAGCTGAGCGCCAATTGGGCGACGTAGGTGAGCATGAGGCTCGTCAAGATCTCATTGGCATTGAAACGCACGCGCAGATAGGCCGGAATGGCGGCCCAAAGCGCACCGGCGGCAGCGCCGACCAGGACCATGGCCGGCAAGAGCCACCACCCGCCGGCGTCCGAGAAGTAAAGGCCGAGGCCGCCTCCGGCGATAGCCCCCAGGACCAGTTGGCCTTCCGCCCCGATATTCCAGATATTCGCTTTGAAACCAATCGCCACGCCGACCGCTATAAGCATGAGGGGCGAGGCTTTGATGGCAAGTTCGCCGATACCGGCGAGACTGTTGATAGGCGTGAGGAACAACGCTTCGAACGCCTGCAGCGGATTGCGGTCTAGAAACAGGAAGAGAGCGGTTCCTACGATTGCCGTCAGCACGAGCGCGATGATCGGCGACATGATCTGCATTACGCGTGAGGGCGCTGGTCGGCATTCGAGCTTAGGCCACATGCCGCGCCTCCGACGATTGGTCGTGCCGGACTGGAGCTGGCCATAAACCGCTCATCCAGACGCCGACTTCTTCAATGTTCGTCTCCTCGCGGCGCACCGCGGGCGACAATCTTCCGCTGGCGATCACTGCCATGCGATCGCAAATTTCGAACAGTTCATCGAGATCGTCGGACACCACAAGTATCGAAACGCCGGCGTCCCGAAGTTCAACAAGCGTATTGCGGATGAATGCGCTCGAATGCACATCGACGCCCCAGGTTGGCTGAGCCACGATGAAGACGCGCGGCTTCTGCAGGATCTCCCGCCCGACGATGAACTTCTGCAGATTGCCGCCCGACAGACTCGACGCGGCGGATTTGGGCCCGTCACACTTGACCCTGAAGTCCGCTATGACCCGTTTAGCGAAGGAAAGAACGGCGGCACCGTCGACGAGGCCGTTCTTGGCCAGACCGGCACCGTGGGCCGTCATAAGCGCGTTCTCCACAAGCGAAAGATCCGGAACGGCGCCGCGCCCAAGCCGCTCTTCCGGAACGAAACACAGCCCGAGCTGCCGCCGCGCGTTAGGCGGTTGATGACCGACCGCCTTGCCGACCAGCCTGATGGCTTCGTTTCGTTGACATCGCGACTCACCCGACAACACGCGCAGCAACTCCTGCTGGCCGTTGCCGGAAACCCCCGCTATACCGACGATCTCGCCCGGACATAGTGCCAGGGAGATGTCCTTGAGGTCAGTCCCGAACGGATCGGCCGTCGGATGGTCGAGGCGGTCAATAGTCAGCACTGCGTCGCCGGTGGCTGGCCTGTGTGCGCCCGGGCGCGCCTGAACCAGTTCCTGGCCGACCATAAGGCGGGCCATGGTTGTCTCGGTTTCTTCCTGCGGATTGCACGTACCTGTGACGCGGCCAGCTCGCAGGATCGTGGCGCGCTGGCACAGCGCTTTGATCTCATGCAGCTTGTGGCTGATGTAAAGGATGCTACATCCATTGGTTGCGAGCTGCCGCAGCGTGTCGAACAACTTCTCGACAGCCTGTGGTGTCAGGACGGAAGTCGGTTCATCCATGATCAGGAGCTGAGGGTTCTGCAAGAGGCAGCGGATGATCTCGACCCGTTGCCTTTCGCCCACCGACAAAGAATAGACGAAGCGTTGCGGGTCGATTGCAAGTCCATATTGCTTTGACACCGCGTCGATGCGTCGAGCAAGATCCTTCAGGTCCGGCGCGCCTGGCAGACCCAGCGCGGCATTTTGCGTCACGGTCAGCGTTTCGAACAACGAGAAGTGCTGAAAGACCATGCCAATGCCAAGCGAGCGCGCCTGGGCCGGGCTGCCGATAGACACTTCCGCGCCGTTCCAGAAGATTTGCCCGGCGTCCGGCTTGATCACGCCGTAGATGCTTTTCATCAACGTACTCTTGCCGGCGCCGTTCTCGCCCAGCACGGCATGGATTTCGCCGGGTTGGACGACAAGGTTCACCCGGTCATTGGCGATCAACGCCGGGTAAGCCTTGGTCAGGCTGCGAACCTCTAGGCGTGGTGTCTGATCCTGTGGCAAGTCGATCGCTCCTAGTTGGACGGGATGCTGCCTTGAATTCCCGCCGACAGCCAATCCAGTCGCATCAGTTCGTCGTCCGACAGAGAAACGCCCGCCGCGACACGTTCTTTTCCGTGCTGATCGGCGATCGGACCCGTGAACGGCTTTAGGCTGCCGGATTTGAGATCGGCTTCCGCCTTTGCCACCAGTTCCTTGACATCGGCGGGGACTGCTTCGTTGAGCGACGACACCCGGATTACGCCCTGACTGGCGCCTGCCCATTCGCTGCCGGATTCCCAGGTTCCTTCAATGACGCGTTTGGTGTTTGCGACATAGAGCGGCGACCAGTCGAGCACGGTGGCGATCAGCTGGGCCTTCGGCCCGTACTTTGCCATGTCGCTTTGCCAGGCAACCGCATGGGCGCCCTTTTCCTCGGCGACCTGGATTGACACGGGAGAGGAGAGGATGGAGCTCAGCACGTCCGCGCCGCCGCTCAGCAATGCGGTGGCTGCTTCACGCTCGCGACCTGGATCGTACCACGTGTTGAGCCAGACGATCTTGACCACTGCGTCGGGATTGACGCTGCGCATGCCGAGCGCGAACGCGTTGACTGATTGCACCACTTCGGGAACGGGCATGGAAGCAAGAAAGCCGACCGTGCCGGTCTTGCTCGTTTTCCCGGCGACGATGCCGTTCAGGTAGAAGCCCTCATAGACACGAGCAGAGTAGACGCCCATGTTCTTGCTCGTCTTGAAGCCTTGCGCGTTCATGAAGACTGTGTCGGGAAATTGTGCCGCCACCTTTGCCATTGGATTCATGTAGCCAAAGGAAACGGCGTAGATGAGTTTCGTGCCGCCTTGAGCGAGCTGCCGCATCACCCGCTCCGAATCTGCGCCGGTAGGCACCTGAACGACCTTGGTCTTTACCTCCGCGCCAAGCGCCTCTTCCAAGGCGAGTCGGGCGTCGTCATGCTGGCGCACCCAACCGACGTCGCCAACAGGATTGTCATAGAGAAACGCAACTTCCAGAGCAGGTTTATCCTGGGCCTGAAGTGGCACTGCGGAAATTAGGGCAGCGGCTGTGGCGGAAATCAAGAATATGCGACGACTAGGCTTCATGTTTGCAACTCCTCCAATTGCTTAGGCGATGTCTCCCGAAAAGCGGCGGCGCGTTCACGCAACTCATTCACGCTCATCAAGATGCGCTCCGAGGTGGCCGGAGCATCGAGCCGAGGGCTAAAGCGATGGCCCGCGACGCTGGCGATGGCATCGCGCAGCGCATAAAAGACAGAAATTCCGTGCAGCAAGGGTGGCTCGCCAACGGCCTTTGACCGATAGATTGAATCTTCAACATTGCCGGGCGAGCGATAAAGCGCTACGCGGAAATCGCGCGGCATGTCGCTGGCAACGGGAATCTTGTAGGTCGAAGGTGCATGGGTCATGAGCCTCCCATTCGCGTCCCAAACCAACTCCTCCATGGTCAGCCACCCCATGCCCTGTGTGAAAGCGCCCTCGATCTGGCCGCGGTCGAGGGCGGGGTTCAACGAGCTGCCGACGTCATGGAGAATGTCGGTTCGAAGGACTCGATTTTCACCCGTAAGAGTGTCGATGACGACCTCCGAAACCGCCGCTCCGAAGACGAAGTAATAGAATGGACGCTTGCCAGAGAGGGAGTTCTTGTCCCAATCGAGCGTCGGCGTGCGATAGAAGCCCGTAGCAGACAGCTGGATGCGGTTCATGTAAGCGAGCTTCACCAGGTCCGGGAAAGCAATTCGTTCCGACCCGACATCAACTGCATTTCGGACGAATCGAATCTTGTCCGGCTCGACACCGAAATGACTGGAGGCAAAGGCGATCAAGCGTTCCCGGATCTGTCGGGCAGCGGCTTGCGCAGCCTTGCCGTTGAGATCGCTGCCGGAGGACGCAGCCGTCGCCGAGGTGTTTGGAACCTTGCTCGTATCCGAAGCCGTGATGCGGATGCGGTCGAAGTCGATCATCAATTCCTGGGACACCACCTGGGCGACCTTGGTGAACAAGCCTTGGCCCATTTCGGTGCCACCGTGGTTAAGCATCACGCTGCCGTCCGCATACACATGGACAAGAGCGCCAGCCTGATTGAGGAACGGCGAAGTAAAGGAAATGCCGTATTTGAGCGGCGTCAGCGCTATCCCCTTGCGCAGCACGCCGCCGCCGGCATTGTAGGCGCGTGTTGCCGCTCGCCGCGCGTGATAGTCGGAGCTGGCGACGAGGGTGTCCACCAGATCAACAATCACATTGCCCCCAACCTCCTGACCGTAATGCGTGGTGTTGCGCTCGCTCGTGCCGTAGAAGTTGGCACGGCGCACCTCCAGCGGGTCCTTGCCGAGATGATAGGCGATCTCATCGATCACCTGCTCAATCCCGAGTGCGCCTTGCGGTCCGCCGAAGCCGCGGAACGCTGTCGCTGAAACCGTGTTGGTCTTGCAGCGATAAGAATTGACCGTCGCCTGCTCCAGAAAATAAGCGTTGTCACTGGTAAGCGCGGCCCGGTCGTTGACCCCGACGGACAGGTCGGCCGAATAGCCGCAGCGCCCCATCACGTCCATGTCTATGCCCCGGATGCGGCCCTGATCGTCGAAGCCGACCTCAAACGCCGTCTCGAAATCATGCCGTTTGCCGGTCATGACCATGTCCTCATCGCGGTCGACGCGGAGCTTGACCGGCCGGCCGGTCTTCTGCGCCAGTAGCGCGGCGTTGCAGGCAAACAGCACCGAGCCGCTTTCCTTGCCGCCGAAGCCGCCGCCCATGCGCCGGCATTCGGCCACGACGTCCTTCGAAGACAGACCGAGCGCGTGGGCGACGTGATGTTGCGTCTCGGTTGGATGCTGGGTCGAGGAGTATACGTGCATGCCGCCGTCGTCGCGAGGAACGGCGTAGGCGATATGGCCTTCCAAGTAGAACTGCTCCTGAGCCCCCATGCGGATAGCGCCACTCAGGCGATGCGACGCATTCGCGATCGCTTCCTGGGCGTTGCCCCGGACGATGCGTTGGGTCGGCAGCACGAAGGCCTGCTTTTCCATTGCTTCGCGTATGGAGAATATCGGGGGCAGGTCTTCGTATTCGACCTCGGCGAGCTTGACGGCACGCCTGGCCTGCTCGATCGTTTCGGCGGCTACCGAAAACAGAGACTGGCCGACGCATTGGACAAGTCCGGGCGCCAGAATAGGCTCATCGTCAACCATCGGACCGCAGTCGTTCTTGCCCGGAATGTCTTCGGCCGTGAGCACGGCTATGACGCCCGGCGCGGCGCGCACCTTGCTCAGGTCAAGTTTGCGAACAATGGCATGAGCGCGCTGGCTTTGGCCCATCGCCGCATAGAGCGTACCGCGCAGCTCCGGTAGATCATCGACATAGTCGGCAACGCCCGTGACGTGCAGACGCGCGCTGTCGTGGGGGATGGACTGGCCGACGCCGCCGCGTTGGATATCTGGATTGCTCATCAGATTACCTCTTCCGCAAGAACACTGATGCGTTCGATAGAGCCGGACGTTTCGAGGAAACATTTGTTAAGAAGGTTGCGCGCGACCAGGCGCCGGTAGCCGCGTGTGGCGCGCATGTCGTCGATCGGCTGAAAATCGCTGTCGAGTGCGTCCATTGCAGCCAGGACGGTCTGTTCGTTCCATGGACGTCCGAGCACTGCCGCCTCGCAGTGCGACGCGCGCTTCGGCACTGCCGCCATCCCGCCAAAGCCAATTCGCGCATCCTTCACCGTTCCGTCTTTCAGTTCGACCGCGAAAGCTGCGCAGACCGCGGAGATATCCTGATCGAAACGCTTGGATATCTTGTAGGCGCGCACGAACCGTCCTGGATGGCGCAACGGCACGCGAATGCGCTCGATGAACTCGCCCGGAGCGAGTACGTTGCGCTGGTAGCCGCTGTAGAATGCATCGAGGGCGACTTCGCGCGTCGCTTGGCCGCGACGCAGCACCAATGAGGCACCAATGGCCATGAGGACGGGCATTGAGTCGCCGATCGGGGAGCCATTGCCAATGTTGCCGCCGAGGGTGCCACTGTTTCTAATGGGCGGGGAAGCGAAACGCCGCGCCCACTCAGCCAAGGTCGGGTAGGCCTCGACCAGAGGCTCGAAGGCGTCGGCCAGTGCGACAGCCGCACCTATCTCCAAACAGTCGGCTGTGCGGACAATGTTTCGCAGTTCGGCGACCCGACCAACGTAGATCAGACTCGGCAGATCTTGCCGCTTCTTGGTAACGGTCAGTCCAAGGTCGGTACCTCCCGCAAGCAGCCTGGCCTCGGGGTTTGCCAACCGGATCTCTGCCAGATCTTGCAGGCTCGTCGGCGACCAGTAGCGTCGCCCGGGCACGTCGATGACGATGTCTCCTGCCAGCGTCTGGCTCAGCCTGGCGGAGCAGCCGGCGCGTTGTGACTGCACATACGCTACTTCACGCGTATCGTCTTGCCGCGCGACATGCTCTGCAGCATTGATGATCGGACGATAGCCGGTGCAGCGGCACAGATTGCCGGCCAGCGCGCACTCGATAGCCTCCCGGTCGGGACGCGTCTCTGAGAGCGAAATGGCATGCAGAGACATGACAAAGCCTGGCGTACAAAAGCCACACTGTGATCCGTGGCTTTCGATCAAGGCCGCCTGGATTGGGGCGAGCGCGCCATCTGCTCTTCGCAGACCCTCAACTGTCGTTATTTCCTTACCATCCAGCGTGGGCAACAGCTGGATGCAGGAATTGATGGCGCGGCTGCAAAGGCTTCCATTGTGTCGCTCGCTCACGACAATCGTGCATGCACCGCAATCACCCTCGGCGCAGCCTTCCTTGGTGCCGGTGAGGCCGGCAACCTCGCGCAGATACGTCAGGAGCGTCTGGTTGGTATCCGGACGCGTAATCGTGTGTTTTTCACCGTTGATGAAAAACGAAATCACATCCCTGCCACGCGACAAGCCTGCCGCCGGGTCGGTCACATCCATCGGTCTGTTCCTTGGTCCTCCGGCAGCCGATGTTTTGGTTATAGCTGCCTTCTAAGGACAGGCATCCTTCCATGGATACATTTTTTGTCAACATTTTTTGTTACAGCAATTTCGGCGGTGTCGTTTATAGTGTTTCTATGTGGAGGCCTATAGTGGTGAGCAGCACTGGATCGGAAATTGCGCCATGGACCGAACGCGAACCATTCTTGAAGAGACAAGCGAAGCAGGCCGCGAAGCCGGAGTGCCCGCCACGTCCCCGGACGAAATCGTCTATCAAAAGCTTTATGAGGCCATCATCGATCGGCGTCTGAAACCCGGCGTCAAGCTGAAGGAGTTGCCTCTGGCCGAGGCATTCGGAGTAACGCGCAGTGTTATCCGCAAAGCTCTCATGCGACTTGCCGCGGCCAAGGTAGTGACCTTGCGCAACCAGCATGGCGCAACGGTCGCCATTCCTTCGCGAGAGGAAGTTGTCCAGATCTTCCAAGCTCGTCAGCTGATCGAAACGCATCTGGCCGGGATGCTTGCGGAGATGCCGCAGCGTGCGCGGCTGAAGGAGCTGAAAGGTCTTCTCAATCAAGAGCGGGAAGCCTATCGGCAAGGCGACACAAGAACCGGTATCAAGCTGTCCATGGACTTCCATGTCCGCTTGGCCGCCTATGCCGGGAACGAGGTTCTGGCTGAATATTTGGAACAGCTGGTTGCCCGGACCCCGGTCATCATCATGCCGCATGGCGAGCCCGAGCATCGCGCCTCATGCTCTGAAGACGAGCACGAAAATATCGTTGCGGCGATTCTGTCCGGCGACCGTGACAAGGCGGTTGCCCTGATGCGCTCGCATCTTGATCATCTCGAGCGGCATGTAGCGCCGGCCACGGAGCACAGGAAATCCGAATTGGCCCACCTCTTGGGATTAGAGCCGACGGAGCGGCTCACTGAATGATATTTTGAAAATGGAAGGAGAGGTTATGACTATCGACCACGAGAAGCTGTTACGGGTGGCGATCGACGAATCGCGCAAAGCGCGCGAGGCGGGTAATCATCCATTTGCGGCAATCCTCGTCGGCCCCGAAGGCGAGGTGCTGATGACCCAGCACAACGCCTATCAGCCGAACAGGGATATGACTGGCCACGCCGAGCGAGTCCTGATGACGCGCGCCTCGACAACTTATCCGGCCGGCTTCTTGAAGGAATGCAGTATGTATACGTCGGCCGAACCCTGTGCAATGTGCGCGGGTGCGGCGTACTGGGTGGGCATGAAACGGGTTGTTTATGCTTTATCGGAGAAACAACTCAAGCAGATCACCGGCAATCATCCCGAGAACCCGACACTCGATCTGCCCTGCCGCGAGGTCTTTGAATCGGGACAGCGTCAAGTGGAAGTGATCGGTCCAATGCTGTCTGAGGAAGCGGCTGCAGTCCATGTCGGCGCATGGGACTAGGCGCCAAGTTGAGCGTCACGATGCACAGGGATAGGCGATGGCAGGAAACGCAAAAAGCGGTGACGGACGCCGGAGCCATTGGAGAATAGCTGTCAGCGGCATCGCATTGCTCCTCCTGCTGCTGCCCTTGATCGCGATGCAGTTTACGGACGAAGTAAACTGGGATGAGATCGACTTCCTTGTCGCCGGCGCCATGTTGGCGGTTGCTTTCGGCAGCTTCGAGCTGGCAGCCCGAAAGACGGGCAGCATGCGTTATCGCGCCGCCGTCGGCTTGGCCATCGCGGCGGCATTCATCCTCGTCTGGCTCAACCTTGCCGTTGGCATCATTGGCACTGAGGATAACCCCGCCAACTTGATGTATGGCGGCGTGCTCGCCGTCGGGATCATTGGTGCCGCCATCGCGCGTTTCCGGCCACATGGGATGGCACGGGCCTTGATTGCAACGGCGCTCGCTCAGGCGTTGGTCGGCGTAATTGCGCTGATTGCGGGATTTGGTTCCGATGCGCCGAGCTTTCCAGAGGCTATCGTGTTCCTGACCGGATTCTTCGCCGCACTGTGGCTCATATCTGCCTGGTTATTTCGGAAAGCGGCGCAAGAGCAAACGTCCGCCGCAGCGCCGTAGGTTAGGCCCCGAAACGCCTGTTTTCACGAGGCCAGGTCTCGAACTGCTCGGCGGTGATGGCTTCAGATTGTAAGCGTACCTGCCCCGCCGTTTGCGCATCACTTGAACCGCCTCACTCCCTGACAGAAACGCTGCGCAGGTAGTTGATTTGAAGCCACGCATGGAACCTATTTGGTGCTCGATAGGTCGGTGATCCTGCTCGCTCCTGATATCGAGATATTGGCTTTGTCGGACCGGTTTCAGCGATCATCGCGATCATCGTCCGAGATGGGCCGAATATCGGAAAGCTTTGGCGCAAACGCTTCGGTGACCATGCTGCGTTTGATCGGCTTCGACACTCATTTAGGAAAATGGCCTGTGCATCCGAGCGGGAAAGCGAGATGAAGCTCAAGGAAGTCAGGCCTTCTCTTCCGAACAGCATCGAACGGCTAAAGTTGCGAGTGGGGAAAGCCGTCGTTCCTGCTAAATTTCGAACGGAACGGCAGTCTCTGAGGCTGCAGGGCGGCCGCCCGGGCGCGACACTGGCATGATCTATCGGCGGCGACTCAGCCATTACATGGCCTCCCCGCTCTCGCGGCAGTCGACATCTTGTCTGGTTTGATCGCACGTCACCGGTCGACCCTGCGACTGCCAATCAGGATGCATCGGCGATGCGCCCGACACTGTCCCATTCCGCACCTGAAGACGGCTGCAGGTCTCTGAGCGTCTGCAAGAAGTCTGGAACATTGCCTCCACGACCGGGTTAGGACGCATCTGGTGAGGAGCTAAAAAT
The DNA here is from genome assembly GCF_047739745.1 of Borborobacter xinjiangensis. NCBI lineage: Bacteria > Pseudomonadati > Pseudomonadota > Alphaproteobacteria > Hyphomicrobiales > Phyllobacteriaceae > Borborobacter > Borborobacter xinjiangensis. The sequence goes on from NZ_JBLLVA010000006.1 coordinate 205,355, forward strand.
GGCTACCGGCCTGCCGGATTACGGAATCAACGGTCTCATGCATGCGTTTAGGACACGCCAGCACCGCCTTCCCTTTTTGCAGGTGCGGCCTGAGAAGTCCGCTGCCTTTATGGCCGCCTACGACAAGTGGATAGGACAGCTGGGCGTCCGCCTCACGGGTCCGGCCGAACGCAGTTGCTGACCGGCCCTTATGACGCCGACCAGTCGCCGCTTCTGGCCATTACAGCAATCTCCGGCGGAAGAGGTCGAAAACGTGCTTGATGCCGCACCCGCCGCCGAAAGCCGACTCGTCATCGGGGCCCGGGTTGATCCTTAGGAGCCGAGATGACGCCGACGACGCTTCGGGACGACGCGGAGAACTCCGAAGGGCGTTGCCCGAAACGGGCGCGAGCAGATCGAGGCAAATGTCTCGGAGGAACCGCTGAAGAACAAGCAACAGAAGGATCAAACGCAAGGAAGAGCATCCATGACCACAAAGAAAGAGCGTGAACTGAATAAGGCCCAGAGCGGCACCGCGAAGAGTAGTTCTCCGGAACACAAGGGCGGCGATCAAACGCGCAAGGCTCAGGAATGGGGGGGCGGTTCGAAAGCCGCCAAGGGACCTATCACGAAAGCGGACCACCGCAACCCCAATTCCAGCCAGAAGAGCTGAACCAGGAGCAGACATGCAGGACCATCCCCAACACAAACATCCTCGGCCGCCGCTGCCAGAGCAGCAGCAGGATATGCCTGGCTACACCGACAAAATGGACCCCCGCCCCGACCACGGCGAACAGAGCTATCGCGGCAGCGGTAAGCTTACGGAGCGTGTCGCGCTGATAACGGGTGCCGACTCGGGCATCGGACGTGCGGTCGCGATCGCCTTCGCGCGGGAGGGAGCGGACATTTTAATTTCGTACCTGGAAGAGGACGAGGATGCGCGCGAAACCGCCCGCTGGGTGGAGGAAGCGGGCCGCAAGGCGGTGCTCGCACGCGGCGACATCGCAGACGAGAGCTTCGCGCGTTCACTGGTGCAGCGGGCCATCGACGAGTGCGGAAAGCTCGACATCCTCATCAACAACGCGGCCCATCAGGCGACCTTCGAAAAGCTCGAGGACATTACCGCCCAGGAATGGGATCTGACCTTCCGCACCAATGTCTACGCCATGTTCTATCTTTGTCAGGAGGCCGTGAAGCACATGAAGCCCGGCTCCACGATCATCAATACGTCGTCGATCAACGCGACCAGTCCCTCGCCGACGCTGCTTGCCTACGCCACCACCAAGGGTGCGATCGCCAATTTTACCGCCGGACTGGCAGGTCTCGTGGTGGAGCGCGGTATAAGGGTCAACGCGATTGCGCCGGGGCCGATCTGGACGCCGCTGATCCCCTCGACGATGCCGGCAGAGAAGGTCAAGAACTTTGGCAAGAATACGCCGCTCAAGCGCCCCGGTCAGCCGGCCGAACTCGCGGCGACTTATGTGCTTCTCGCCTCGGAAGGATCAAGCTACACGACCGGCGCGCTCTACGAAATCACCGGCGGCCGGCCAATGCTATGATGAAACAGTCGAGCAGCGAGAGTGGAATGTCCCGCAGCAGGACCGCGCTCTATTCCGGCGCCGGTGCAGCTTTCGCCGCGCTGACCGCGGTCGCGCTGCTCTCGCGTCTGGAAGGCCACTCGGCCGCGCGTCCAATCAATGCCACAAGTCACGTCATTTGGGGGCCCGAAGATGCACCGCGCGAGGAGATCGACGTAGCGCGCACCCTGCCCGGCCTGCTGATTAACATAGGAGCCGCCTTTTTCTGGGGTTCGGTCTTCGCGCTTGCCACGCCGCCGGCATCGAAACCGACGGTGACAGGCGTGATCGGACGCGCCTTCGGCACCTCGCTTCTCGCCGCCACCGTCGACTATGGACTTGTTCCGCGGCGTTTGCGGCCGGGTTGGGAGCTTGCTCTGCCGGCCCGGTCCGTAGCGCTTGCGCTCGCGGCCATGGGGGTGGGGCTCGCAGCGGGCGGATTGATGGCACGGCGCGGCCAGAGCTCATCTCAACCCACGAGAGACACAATCCGTATAGCTGCGAAGCGGCCTGCGATGACCGGCGTTGACGAGACGACAAATGCCATTAAAAGCGGCGCGATCTGATCTCGACATTCGTCGACGGCACAGACGATCCGCTATCATTTCCCAAACAGATGAAGAGAATCGATCAGCCCGCGACTCTCTCCATCATTGCCAAAAGCCACATACCTGGACATTGCGGTCCAGGCGCCGTCCAATCGCTGCCCTCCTGGAAGAACGCTGCCCTACATTGCAGGAAAAGTTTTCAGGTCCGTCTGCGGCGGGGAAGCATAGAGATAGGCAAGGACCTCGCACCAGAAGCGGAATGCAAGCTGTCGGTCGTCATTCCATGCCAGGAATGCACTCCACGCCGCAATCGTCACGGCTCGTAGGCCAAACTGGCCGCGCAATGCGGTAGCAATGGATTCGGCAGTTGGATCGTCTGCCGCCTCGCCGTCTTGGAGTAGATAACGGGCATGACCGGCGATGTCCGACGTGAACCAGCGGGCATCCCACAAGGCTCGCATTGAGGGGGTCTCCTCGTCACCGAGCACCGAAGCATTGACAAGCGTGTCAGCCCGGTGATCGGCTGGCGCGGCATCGGCCAGTTCCGCCAGTAGCAAGGCGCCGGTCATTCGACGCTTCGTCCATTGATCGGTTCAGTATGGAAACAGCAGCCCCGATCTTTCTGATGCTCATTATTCTGGCGCTCATCTGATCCGGCGATCGTCGCCGGGTCGATGTGATGGAGGCGGGCAAGGTCATCGAGCACCGACCGGATGTGAGGCCATGGAAAATCGTCTGGTTCCTCCCAATGCTCCCCGTCGCGTAGGATGACCGACAGCTTGGCCAACACTCCTTGCATGGAGGATGCTGGCGCCAGCGGCAGGTCATCCAGAATAGCCCGTTCCGCCGCTTCCGATTGTCGTTCCAGTTCCTGTGTTTGCGAATATCCGATCCCGGCGTCGGCGGCATTCCAGCGCGCCTGATGCACGGCGAAGTCCGCAAGCGCTCTGCGCCATATGGCCTCATCTTCAGGCGAACAGATGTGGCTCAGGCTTTCGATGGAATGGACCGTCACGACCTCGCCATTGCGGAGCCGCACCTTGACGCAGGGGAAGCCGATCGCTTTGGCGAGATATGTCTCCAGCCGCTGCTGTTTGCGACACAGCGCCAGCGTTTCTTCATGAGTCTTGCGCCAGCTCTCACATAAAGCAAGTACAGGATCGCCCTGCCCTGCGGGACCTTGCGAAGCCTCACAAGCCGAAGTACCAAATGAAGGCGATGCAGTCATCGCAAGCCCTCCGCCAACAATCGCCTGCGGGTGACGGAAGGCAAAATCGTGCTATTGTCGGAATCAGCCATGATCCGAGCCCCTACAGCTTGGGTTTTGGTCAGGTCGATCAGGGTGTTGCAGCATCCTGTTCGACCGCTAGCCGCCTATATTTTCACTCGCTTCGTTACCTTGGAAAAGCAGGATCGAAAGCATCTCGGCTCGGCAGGACGAAATTCTCCTGTCCGCCGGCGGAGGACGAAGGACAAAGAAATGATAGTGTCGGAATCAGCCATGATCCGAGCTCCCTACAGCTTAGGTTCGGTCAGGCCGAGCAGAGTGTTGCAGCACCTGTGCGGCCGCTTTGTGTGACCAGTAACGGCTATTAACACGCCAATGTTTGCGAATGTCAACCATTAGTAGCGATATTTGACAAATTGTATGATTTCTTCTGAGCAATGTCGCGGTGCGCGTGCAATGTTGGGCTGGAGCCAAGGTCAACTTGCGGACGGAGCTGCCGTGTCACGAGCAACTGTGGTTGATTTTGAACGCGGGGCAAGATTTCCCCATCGAAATAACCTCCTCGCGATTCAGCGAGCGTTAGAGGCCGCTGGAATCGTTTTTATTCCGGAGAATGGTGGAGGGTCGGGCGTTAGGTTCGACAAACCTAAACAGCTTAAAGCGCCAATTTGAGGCAGGAAAGAAAACGTCCACCCTCCCCGTAAGGAGCGATATTACGGTTGGCGCTCCTTTTGCCGAACAGCTCTACTGGCCAGCAGGCTCAACACCTCTATCTCAGTCGATACCGAGTTAAGGGAAGTGACGTACACTGGCAGTTAACTCTGACGACAGCCTCACCGTCGATCCTCCCATAGAGTACGGGCGTTACGCGCCGCCAAAATGGCACTTGCGCAAACTGGGCTAACGGCATTAGGCGGCCACTTCGTCGCATCAATCCAGGTAGTAGCGGCAGCTCTCGAAACGAGGCTCCTCCCTCTTGATCGGTCGTCAGGCCGTAGCCGGCAAGTCGGCAACCAATGCGACCGGCTTGGAAACGGAAGTCCTGGTCAACGTCAGGGAATTCTCGGCCGCCGCTGTGCGCCAAGCTTTCAAGGCCATTGGCACCATCCGCAGACTTTGTTCGTTAAGCGTGTTTGATCGACGTTCATGAGCCGCTCATGGCGTAGAGCAAATCATAAACATGAAACGTGGCAGGCAGTGTCGAACCGCCATCTTGAAGTCAGCTTAGCGCCCTCAAGCCGGACGTCCAAGCTTGTCTTATGAGTTTTCTCCGAATCGGTGCCTTGATGGTTTGTCGCCTGCCGGCCTCGACCACCCGCAGGCGACGAGAGGGGACGGATCGTGCCGAGGCCGGTCTACTGGACCG
>NZ_JBLLVA010000060.1:0-8048 GCF_047739745.1 Borborobacter xinjiangensis
TGGAGACGTCACTCAGCGAAAGCGGCGAGTGCCCAGCCCGCGACACGTTCGCGTTCTTGTCCAACATATCAGTTGATCCTGTTGTCTTGAGAGAGCCGGCGCCGGGGCTTAGGGGCCGGTCGTTCAGAACCGGAACACAGGTATGAGGCGAGCGATGACAAATGGAGTCTCGGCAGGCGACTCGGAAGCATCGAAGACCGCATTTCAGCGCCACCTCCAGTTGGTTGCTGTTTCACCGGAAATGGAGCGGGCGACATGCAGGTCAAATGAAGAAAGTTGCGCATTGAGGACAATTATTTTGCATCACGGTGATAGCCTGCGTTGCAGGGCACCCGTTAAATGTTCGGGATTTTGCGAATGTGTCATGTGGATTGGAAGCTTGGCTCGACGGCGCGAAGGCAAGCCTCGTCGGCTCCTTTGCAAACGGGGTTGAAAAGGACATCACCGCAGTCCGCAACGCCATTATCTCTCCGTGGTCGAATGGCCAGACCGAAGGCCAGATCACCAAACTCAAACTCATCAAGCGGCAAATGTACGGCCGCACCAAGATTGATCTGCTCCAGGCGCGCCTCGTCGGTGCAACGTAGGCTGTGGCCGCAGCGAGAGTGCGTCAGAGCCCCGTTTGCACGCCGATCCAGAGTCCCCATTCCGAGCCGATTGACACATTGAGGAAACGAAAGTGCAGGCGCGCAGGCTTGGAGAGTGTCTAAAACGCCTCGGCGCAGCACGTCAACGATGAAGGATGCAGGCGGCAAGCTGATGGCGATGGCACAAGGTGTAAGCGGCATCTTCGCCGGCGATGAGGTGATGAAGGGCGTCCTTTCGGGCTACACCTTCGAGCATATGGAGATCGCCAGTTACAGGATGGTGATCGCCGCCGCCAAGGATTGCGGTGACTTAGAAGTCCAGCGCGTTTACGAGCAGAACCTGCGCGAAGAGGAGGAGATGGCCTCTTGGTTGGCGGAAAATTTTCCGACAGTTACGCAGCGGTTCCTCGCGCGTGAGGGGCAGGACGCCGACACCGCAAAACGCTAAACCTTGGTTGCGTTAATGGCGTTTGGTTTTGCCCAGGATGGAACCAAGCAACCGCCGGCCCGTTATGGCGCTCGAGGTAAATAGCCCAAACTCGAAGAAGCGGCCCCGCCGTCTCGAGGCGGCGGGCTTTCTTTTATGTGCCATTTGTTGATGCCGCCCAGCAGCGACCTGTTATAGGTGCGTCCATCGACGGTAACGGACACGGGCAGAGCGACGATCTTCCACAAGATGAAGCGCAGCTTCTTGCGGCGCTGGGATACTCGAAGCGTGGACTGGCAGCTTGAAGAGGAAGGCTTCGGCGGCACTCGCGCTTTTTTCGCGCCCTTCGGCCGTACCCAGCGCCTCTAGTTGCTCACGCCAGTCTCGCCTGAACGGTTTGAAGTCGCGGATGCCCTGGGTCAGCAAGAGCCCCTTGATGCGGCTCGGACTTGATTGTCGATGCCGTGATCGCAGTAATCAATACAATCTGCAGGTTTCCTACAAGGGACTCGCGCAAACCTGCCTACGGCCTTCTCGGGCGGCGACGGCCGCTGCTGTATCGGCGATTGCAGGGCGCGCTTTCCAGGCATCGGTGTATCTGATTCCAACGCCGCCGATTTTCTTTTCAAGTCTAGGGCGCGCGCCGACGATCTCATTTATTCGCCGCGTCGCCGCCAGGCCGAAGGTGCCCACCCTGGTCGGGCATCTCTTAATGCCCACAGCCAACGGAAAAGTCATAAGACAAGACAACCACCAATGATGCAGTAGTATCTCGGTGACCCCAGCTCGTCTCAGAGATCAAGATATATGCAGGCCTGGACCGCTTCGTGTCTTTTTGAGATATCGTGCCTCGCGCAAGATGGAGGCCCGATCGGTGCCCACCAGCTCGATTATCGCTCGGATATCTCCTTCGGTGACGCCCGTTTCCAGCGCGAGCATACATATCCACTCTTCACTGAGCGCAGGCCGTTTATACGTTTCGCTCATTGTTCCTCCAACCCCAACAACGAAAGTCGGGTGGGCGTCGGTGGGTCCAAGCATCAACCAATTTCCGACATTAAATTTGATTCGCTCTGTCGCTGTAAACGGTCAAGAACGCGTTTGGGAGAGCGGACGCGGCTAATCCTTCACCCCAAAAGGAAAAGCCGCCGTCTCCTGAGAGACGACGGGCTATTCTCTAAATAGAAATTCAGCGGCGCGCGTTCTCTTCTTTCTGACGTCGTACTCTTCGGCGCATCCAAATATAGCCGCATCCCGCGATGATGACGATCGGCAACCGGTTCCAGCCACAGGGCTGGGAACGGCTAGGACATTCGAACCACCGTTAGCAACACCAAGACCGGGCGTGCCGCCTCGATCAGGCGGCTGCGCGGCGCTGAGTGGTGACAGCGAAAGCAGAGTGATGGCGGCGGTGCAGAGCAATTGCTTTATGTGTGACATCATAAGCGCTCCTGATCTCCCCCAAGCCAGTTTGCCAGCAAAAGTAAACTCCGGAAACTCAGCCATAGCAGCTAGATCGTCCGTGCTAGGTCATCGGGGACGACGGGTTTAAATCGGTGAGCGATTGAAAGCGATTCCCGCTCCCCACAGTTTACGGTCAAGCGGCGAGCCAATCAGTCGGCGCCGAAAAACGCCAGTACAGCCAATAAGCATGCGGCTTCAACCAGCATCGATCGTGCGTGAGCTCGGCCTTGTTTGGTGATGCGGCCGTGATAGGCCGGCTTGTCACCGGACTGCCGAACCCGCCGATTGAGCCCGAAGTAGCTGAAGAGCTTTTCCCGAGATGAGAATCGTTCAATGTCGCCGACGGCTGTCCGCAACGCGGTGTTCTTTCCCGCCTTCTTTCCGACCCCGGTGATTCTGAGAATAACTGCGGTTGCGCGGCTCTATAGGGCCATCGCGGGCCGGCATGCTGGTTCGCCGCCGCGGCTGCCGTCTATCTTGGTTTCGGGCTGTTCCTCACTTTTGCGGTGAACGTACCCATGAACGAGGCCTTGGTCGCGACTGCTGTTCCCGACGATATCGCCAGCGCAGGGGATATCTGGCGGGCCTATTCGGACCGATGGAAGTTATGGAACGAGGTGAGAGCAATCGGTTCAGGCGCAGCGCTGGCCTCCGCGGGGATCGGAGCAGCGTCTTCGGGGATGCTAAGATTACCACCGCACTCCTCGATCGCCTGACCCATCACTGCCACATCCTCGAAACCGGAAACGTCAGCTTCCGATTCAAGAACAGCTCAGCGCATGAGACCAAAACCACGAAGGGGAAAAGCAGGACTTTGACCACCACCACCGAACCGAAACATACCTGAAAGGTGGGTCAATTCTCGGCGGAAATCCCGGGTCAGTTCCTGGTGGAGATCAACACTGTCCTTTTGCCGGCGCGATTGAGGATGGCGGCGATCGACAGATCCGGCATCTGGCGGGCCAGTACCCGAACAAGATCAAGGGTATCGCCTTCGATCGTCCATCGGGTTTGACCGACCTTGTTCTTCTTCACGATGAGACGCGTGTGATCGCCACCTTGCCAATGGATAATGAGCGCCAGATTATCGTCCACGACGTCGACGATGATCTCCTTGACCACCAAGCGGATGATCTTTTTGCGTGTCTCGGTCGAAACGCCCGGGCTGTCCCAGGCCTGGGCGAGGTCCTTCCCGAGGACCATCAGTCTTGAACGATCGTCGGTGGAAACCGTCGGTGCTTTCAGAGCGGCCAAGCGGTCAAGCTCCTCCTCAAGCTTGCTAAGGTGGGTCAGCTTCTCGTTCCAGCGTCGCTCGAGTTCACTGGCGACAAGCCGGTTCTCGGGATCAACCGCGTCATATTGGCGGTGCGCCCGCTCCGCCTCGTACCGGGCCTGGCGACAAACATTCTCGACCTGCTGTCGCTTGTCACTATGTTCCTGGCCTTGCGCCGCCATGGCAGCCATCGCTGCCTCGATGCCGAGCGGCTGCAGTCGGCCGAGAACCTCCTGGGCGACTGCCCGGTCACCCGCATGCCGCCGAAGCGGATGCAGTTGTCGGCGGCATTGTCGCCAAAGGTACCGCGACAGATGTAACGTTGGGTGTTCCCGCCATTGCCGCTGTAAGCGACATGCAATCGACGGCCGCAGCGTGCGCAGCGGAATAGCTCGGGCAGCAAGGCTTCGCCGCGGCGGATCGCCCCGCGCCCAAGGTAACTCTTGCCGTTGGCGGGGATCAGGCGCTGATTCCTCTCGAACTCCTCCCAAGAAATATATGCATCATGGTGGCCCCGGATCAAAACCTCCCAGTCCTTCCAATTCCGGCGCAAGCTGTCGCGCATAACGCGCTTGCGGCCGCCTTCGATTACAACGCGCGTTCCGCGCCGGCCAAAAGCGTAGGCGCCGGCATAGACCGGATTGGTCAGCATGTGGTGCAGCGTGTGATAGACCGGCACCTTCCATTCAATCGCCTGCTTGCCGCGGCCCTGAACGATGGCCGGAACGAGGACTTGCTCCTGGCGGAACCAGAGCAGAACCTGCCGGATCGACTGCAACTCAGTGAACTTGCGGAACACCAGAGCAATGCCGTCCTGGACACGACGATCCGGATCCTTGTCGAGCTGCCCATCTTCCGCTTTGACGTAGCCGACAGCGACAGTCAGCAGAAGTTCTCCCCGGCGAGCCTTCTGCCTGAGCGCCTCGATGGAGCGCTGCCGGAACAGCGAAAGCTCCATCTCGCTCATCGTGCCCTTCATGCCAAGCAGCAGGCGATCGTTGATCAGGCGCGTGGGTCGTAGACGCCATCTTCATCTACGATCAATGTTCCGACCAACCCGCAGAACTCAAGCAAGGTGTGCCAGTCACGGCCGTTGCGCGCCAGCCGCGACGCCTCCAGCGAGACGACCGCTCCGACACGACCTTCGCATATGGCCGCCAACAACTTCTCAAAGCCGGGCCGAGCCGTGCCGGCGCCGGATCGGCCGAGATCGTCATCGACGATTTGGACATCGTCCCAGCCCAACTGCCGAGCCCGCTCAGCCAGGCCATATTGGCGACGCTGGCTCTCAAGGTTGTTCACCACCTGGTAGGACGTCGATTGCCGAATATAGATGATGGCGCTGCGGCAAAGGTGCTCAGTGGTAATCTTGCTCATCGCCTGCCTCCTTCCGGTCCCGGCTCGACAGTCCGGCGCCCGGCACGGACACTGCTTCGACCAGCAGAGACTGCAACAGCACCACCGCCTTTACCTGTTCCTCGCTCGACATCTCGGCCGGCGGTACGGCGGGCGCGAACAAATCCAGTTGGGTGCGCAGCGGATTCTTCATCGGCATGTCCCTCTCCGGAGATCGAGTCTCTCGGAAGAGAAGCTACGAGATGATCGACAAGTGCGCGAAGTTCGAGGAGGTGTGTGAGCGGAAGTCGGGGGGCGGCAACGATCGCAACCGAGCCTGCCTGTGGAGTGGCCATCCAGTCCGGAAGATGGAAGGTCCCGCCATACGGCCGCCGAATCAAAAGGTAGCGGATGCCGCCATGCTCATACTCACCGATCACGACAACCGTCTGCCCAGCCAGCGGATGGAATGGATAGGTGACGACAATGTCGAAGCCCGGATTCCCGGCATTATGACGCTGCTTCCGACGGCGGCGCCGAGCACACGGCCGTCATCGCCTCGCTGATAGAGACATGCAAGTTCAACGACGTCGAGCCGCTTGGCTATCTCGCCGATGTGCTCACCAGGATCGTCAACGGCCATCCCAACAGCCAGATCGAGGATCTCCTCCCGTGGGCCTACATCCGGGCTCCGACGCTCAAGGCCGTGGCCTGAGAACACCGCTTACCATTCTTCTCCAACCACTCTTCGTTCTTCTTCGAGCGATAAGCCGTGTCGGCCCCCACCGTCGAACCGGTGTTGGAGCGATTGAGGACATTGCGGAGTTGAGCCCCGTCATAGGCTGCCGCACTTGTGACGTTCCAGCCGCGGATGAAGCATGCCGACGATCAATCGAGGCATGGTTCTTGTAGCCGAAGACGGGAATGGCGATGTCGCGCTGCTGCGTCTTTCCTTCCTCGGCGACCTTGGCCTTGGAAAACTTCACCGTCCAGCGCGCATCGCGGTCCTTCTGGCGCAGTTTCGCGGGGTTTCGCCTTCCATGCGTCCGGCACCTTGCCCGCCTTGATGTCGGCCTTCTCGGCGTCGGTATTGCGCTGCTTCGGCGCCGCCACGATTGTCGCATCGACGATCTGCCCGCCCATTGCGAGATAACCGGCCTTGGTGAGGTGCTTGTCGAAGCGGGCGAACAGGTTCTCCACCGCACCCGCCTGCGTCAGGTGTCCCCGGAACAGCCAGATCGTCTTTGCATCCGGCACCCGATCGCCAAGCCCCAGGCCGAGGAACCGCATGAAGGACAGCCGGTCCTGGATCTGGAACTCGGCCTGGTCGTCCGACAGGCTATACAGCGCTTGCAGCACCATGATCTTAAACATCAGCACCGCATCGTAAGGCGGCCTGCCTCCTTTCGCACCATCCGAACGCTTCAGCGCCTTGGACAGAGGCTTCCGGAAAACCTCCCACGGCACGACAGCGCCAAGCTTTTCCAGAGGATCGCCCGCCTCGCTCAATCGGGGATACCGCTCGTCAATGTCGCAAAAGCCAGCCTGCCCCAGCATCCGCTGCCTCCGCGCAAATCAACACGCCGAGTGAATCAAAATCCGGTTCCGAAGGCGAGGTATTTCGAGCCCTCCAGTTTCACCCGCGCTGATGAGCGCTGTGGCTTCTTCTCCTTCCTTGCTGAAGCGGAGATACCGTCGGTTTTCGGCCTCGTCCACGCCCAACCGGCTGGCACCAGCAGAAGGAACGACCGTGACCAACCGCCCCTTGGTCGGATATTCCATTCAAGCGCTTAGGGGGCGTCGAACCACGTCTTCCATTGCGGGACGGCTCGGGCAAACGTTCCGCGATGGGTGGTGTCGCCAGTGGAGACGGCTTCGACGCGGTCGTTGCCGTTGCCGATCGCGCGTTGGTAGGTCATCGCCAACTGCCCCAATCCAGTGCTGATTGCCTCGTCGCTCTCGCCGTAATAATTGCGAACCGGCGTCTGGATGACCCACCGATAAGCTTGGGTGTCCGCTACGAGCTTGCCGTAGGCTGAAGTAGCAAAGAACTGTGGATCCAAGTACTCGGGTCGAACCAGCTTGTGCAAATCGGTCGGTATGGCGGCGGCGTCGATTGGTTTCCGCTCATATGCTTTACGCGATACTTCATAGTATTCGTCGTTGATAACGGATCGCGCCAAACCCGGCACGCCGTAATAATTTTCGAAAGCGAAGGCCGACAGGATAAACAGCGTCGTGACCCACGGCGCGTCGTTTTCGCGGGGAAAGCTCAGGAAACCGTTCAGTGCGACCGAAACATCGACCGGGGCGCTCGCCGTAGCCGCGGCCTGCACGGTTACGCCCGCGCTTTCGAGCTTCTCCAGGAAGGCCATGGTCACGAAGCCGCCTTGCGACCAGCCCGCCAGGTACAGTTTGGTGCTCTCGAGTTTCAAGTGATCGAGCACGGCACGACTTGCCATCAACATATCATAGGTCGCCTGCTGATGGCTGCCTTTGACCATATAGCCCTCGGGCTCCTCGGATAAGCCCATGCCGAAATAGTCGGCACCGATGACAATATACCCCTGACCCGCGAATTGAGCGATCATGAGTTTGGTTCGGGAGACTGCTCGGGGGAGGAAGGCACCTCCTGTTTCCCGTAGACCGTCCCATGCTGGTACGAGACCATGGGAAAGCTCTTGCTGGTGCCCTCTGGGATGGCAATCAGCCCTGTTGCTACGATGGGCTTGTTGCCTTGCTCAGGAATCACCGAGGAATAGGTGACCCGGTAGAGGCGCACCGCATTGCGCGCAGGGCTGTAAGTCACTGGGATCTCCGCGAAACTCGGTGTCTCAGCCTGAAGAATTTGGTTCAGACGTTCGACATTCCATCGCTCCAGTAATTCGTATTGAACTCCTGACCTTGCCCCGTTGAAATAATCCATTTTGAAGTAAGCTCTGGCCCATTGAGAGGACCAGGG
>NZ_JBLLVA010000061.1:2500-5000 GCF_047739745.1 Borborobacter xinjiangensis
GCTTTGCAAGCAGGATGTCGTCGGTTCGATCCCGTCCGGCTCCACCAATGCCTTTCCGCTATGGTGTCGAGAGGATGGCTTGCTCAAGGCGGTGGCCTGGGCAGGCGGCAAGGTCATTCGTATCAAGGTTCGCAGCGGGCTTGGCCCGGTGCCTGTTCTGTTTGACATCGTAAAGAGAAGATTTGTTCGGACTCCATGCTGAAAGGCATGGTTTGTCGCGGTGAGACGCTCAATCTCCCGCAGATGATGGGTTTGCCTAACCGCGCCCCCGAACCGATCTCGAGAAGCTGGTCTTTTTGTGCCAATACCGTTCGAGGCTTGCCTCGGATGGGCATTGGCAATGAGAACGATCAAGTGTCTTAAGGGCAATTGGTGGATGCCTTGGCATGCACAGGCGATGAAGGACGTGATACGCTGCGATAAGCTACGGGGAGGTGCGAATACCCTTTGATCCGTAGATTTCCGAATGGGGAAACCCACCTAAGGTGCTTGGAAAATCTGACGCGCCATCGGCGCATTGGCGAATAGTAAAGTGGTGAATAGTGAATGGTCCTTCCATTCGCCGTTTATCCTTCACATTCACTCGCGTCGCAGACGCGTTTGATTTCCAAGTATCGATAATAGGTAACTTACCCTGAATACATAGGGGTAAAGTGGCGAACGCGGGGAACTGAAACATCTAAGTACCCGTAGGAAAGGACATCAACCGAGACTCCGGAAGTAGTGGCGAGCGAACCCGGACCAGGCCAGCGGCTTTTGTGAGACAAGCGGAACCTTCTGGAAAGTAGGGCAAGAATGGGTGACAGCCCCGTACGCGTAATGCAAGCAAAAGTCCTTGAGTAAGGCGGGGCACGTGAAATCCTGTCTGAACATGGGGAGACCACTCTCCAAGCCTAAGTACTCGTGCATGACCGATAGTGAACCAGTACCGTGAGGGAAAGGTGAAAAGCACCCCGACAAGGGGAGTGAAAGAGTACCTGAAACCGATTGCCTACAAACAGTGGGAGCCTGAAATGGTGACCACGTACCTTTTGTATAATGGGTCAGCGACTTAGTGTGACGAGCAAGCTTAAGCCGGTAGGTGTAGGCGCAGCGAAAGCGAGTCTGAACAGGGCGTTCAGTTCGTCGCATTAGACCCGAAACCGAGTGATCTAGCCATGAGCAGGTTGAAGGTAAGGTAACACTTACTGGAGGACCGAACCCATAACTGTTGCAATAGTTTGGGATGACTTGTGGCTAGGGGTGAAAGGCCAATCAAACTCGGAAATAGCTGGTTCTCCGCGAAATCTATTTAGGTAGAGCGTCGACCGAATACCCCAGGGGGTAGAGCACTGGATGGGCTAGGGGTCCTCACCGGATTACCAAACCTAACCAAACTCCGAATACCTGGGAGTACTAGTCGGCAGACACACGGCGGGTGCTAACGTCCGTCGTGGAAAGGGAAACAACCCTGACCAACAGCTAAGGTCCCCAAGTTATGGCTAAGTGGGAAAGGATGTGAGGATCCCAAAACAACCAGGATGTTGGCTTAGAAGCAGCCATCATTTAAAGAAAGCGTAACAGCTCACTGGTCTAAATAAGGGTCTTTGCGCCGAAAATGTACCGGGGCTAAAGCCATACACCGAAGCTTTGGGTTTGATCCGCAAGGATCAAGCGGTAGCGGAGCGTTCTGTAGGCCGATGAAGCCACACCCGCGAGGGGTGGTGGAGGTATCAGAAGTGCGAATGCTGACATGAGTAACGTAAGGGGGGTGAGAGACTCCCCCGCCGAAAGTCCAAGGGTTCCTGCTTAAAGTTAATCTGAGCAGGGTTAGCCGGCCCCTAAGTCGAGGCAGAAATGCGTAGACGATGGGAACCACGTTAATATTCGTGGGCCTGGAGGTAGTGACGGATCACGTGTGTTGTCGGGTCTTATTGGATTGATCCGGCAGCGAAGTGGTTCCAGGAAATAGCTCCTCCTTATAGACCGTACCCGAAACCGACACTGGTGGACTGGTAGAGTATACCAAGGCGCTTGAGAGAACTATGCTGAAGGAACTCGGCAAATTGCACGCGTAACTTCGGAAGAAGCGTGACCCTTTTGCGGGCAACCGTGAGAGGGTGGCACAGACCAGGGGGTAGCGACTGTTTATCAAAAACACAGGGCTCTGCGAAGTCGCAAGACGACGTATAGGGTCTGACGCCTGCCCGGTGCTGGAAGGTTAAGAGGAGGGGTGCAAGCTCTGAATCGAAGCCCCAGTAAACGGCGGCCGTAACTATAACGGTCCTAAGGTAGCGAAATTCCTTGTCGGGTAAGTTCCGACCTGCACGAATGGCGTAACGACTTCCCCGCTGTCTCCAGCATAGACTCAGTGAAATTGAATTCCCCGTGAAGATGCGGGGTTCCTGCGGTTAGACGGAAAGACCCCGTGCACCTTTACTATAGCTTTACATTGGCATTCGTAGTGACATGTGTAGGATAGGTGGTAGGCTTTGAAGCCCGGGCGCCAGCTCGGGTGGAG